>CAYORO010000056.1:0-16256 GCA_964406355.1 uncultured Limibaculum sp. | reverse complement strand
CGAACACCCGCTGGATGTGCTCCCAGCGCACCCGGTCGGCCGACATCGGGTGCTCGGGCGGCGGCGGCTTCTGCTCGCCTTTGGTGAGCAGCGCCTTCTCCACATCATCGGCATCGGCGGGCTTGGCGAGATAGTCGACCGCGCCGATCTTCACAGCCGCCACCGCCGTCGCGATCGCGCCGTAGCCGGTCAGCACCACGCAGCGGCAGTCCGGCCGGCGCTCGCGCAGCGCCTCCACCACGTCGAGCCCGTTGCCATCCTCGAGCCTGAGATCCACCACCGCATAGGCGGGCGGCGTGTCGCGCGCCACCGCGAGGCCCTCCGCCACGCTCTCGGCCAGCACCGGCGAAAAGCCTCGCCGCTCCATCGCGCGGGCAAGGCGTTGGCGGAAGGGCTGGTCGTCATCGACGAGCAGCAGCGAGGTGTCGTCGCCGATCGTGGCGGGGGCATCGGTCATCTGTCGCGCCTTGCTCGGATCATCCATGTCGTAGAGACATATTCCCCGAGAGCCGCTCGCCGGCAAGGCTGCGTCAGCTTGCCGCTCCCTCGCCGCGCGCGTCGAGCACCCGCGCGACCTCCTCGACGATGGTCTCGGGCGACACGCCGTGGCGGAACAGCCCGGCGATCCCCTCGGGCGTCATGAAATAGGTGAAGGCGGTGTGGTTCATCAGATAGCCGGCGGCGCTGTCCGGCATCTCCACCCGGCTGTAGTAGACGCGATAGCCTTCCGCCGCCGTGCGGATGTCTTCGGCGCTGCCGCCGAGCGCGAGCATCTCGGGGTGCATGGCATCGGCCCAGCGCGCGAGCTCGTCCGGCGTGTCGCGCTCGGGGTCGACGGTCACGAAGACCGGCGTCACCACGATCCCGCGCTTGGCGAGCATCTCGGTCGCCTCGACCATGATCGCGGTGTCGATCGGGCAGACATCCGGGCAGAAGGTGTAGCCGAAATAGACGAGCGTCGGCCCGTCGATCACGTCCCGCTCGGTGACGCGCCGGCCGGTCTGGTCGGTCAGCGTGAAGGGCCCGCCGAGATCGGAGCCCGCGATCTCCACCACGCCCGGCGCGGCCTCGGCCGCGGTCTGGCCCTCGCCCGTCACCAGGAGCCAGCCCGCGCCCGCCGCGATCGCCGCCATGGCGAGGCCGGCCACACCCATGATCATCGTCCGCATCGTCGCCTCCAGCAATCGCAGCCATCAGTCGTGGGTCCCGGGCGGTCCCGGGAGGCGGTGGTGCGCATTGCGCCGCGTGGCCCGCGCCCGCCACGGTGATACACCGGATGTATGGCTCAGAGTACCGCCATGCCAGGCTTCTTCGACGGCCATGCCCGCGGCGATTGGGTGCGGCTGCGCACGCTTGTCGTGCTGCGCTGGGTGGCGATCACCGGGCAAAGCGCGGCGGTGCTGATCGCCGAGCGCTGGCTCGGCTTCGCGCTGCCGCTCGGGCTCTGCGCGCTGGCGATATCCGCGTCGGTGCTGGTCAATCTGGTGGGCTATCTCGCGCATCCGGCGGAGAAGCGGCTCTCGGAGACCGGGACCTGGGCCTCGCTCGCCTTCGATCTCCTCCAGCTCGCCGCGCTCCTGATGCTGACGGGGGGGCTCAACAACCCCTTCGCGGTGCTGATCCTCGCGCCGGTGACGATCTCGGCCACCGCTCTGCGCCTGCGCTCGACGCTCGCGCTCGGGCTCCTGGCGATCGCGGCGATCCCGGTGGTGGAGATGGTGCAGCTGCCGCTCGTCACCAAGGATGGTGGCGCGCTCGAGGTCCCTGCGCTCTATCGCTACGGGCTGATGGCGGGCCTCGCGATCGGGATCGTGTTCCTCTCCTTTTATGCCCGGCGGGTGACCGTCGAGGCCTACCGCATGTCCGAGGCGCTCTCGGCGACGCAGATCGCGCTTGCCCGCGAGCAGCGCCTGGCGGCGATCGGGGGCGTTGCGGCCGCGACGGCGCATGAGCTCGGCACCCCGCTCGCGACGATCAAGCTGGTGGCGAGCGAGCTCGCGCGGGAGCTCAAGGACGACCCCATGCTCGCCGAGGACGCCGCGCTGATCCGCCAGGAGGCCGAGCGCTGCGGGCAGATCATGGCCGATCTCTCGCGCACCGGCCGCGAGGACCTGCATTTCGCCACCGCCCCGGTCTCCGCGGTGGTCGAAGAGGCGGCCGCGCCCCATGCCGAGCGCGGCAAGACGCTGATCCTGCGCTTCAACGGGCTGCCGGTCGGCAAGGCGGGGCGCGAGCAGCCCCAGATCACGCGCAGCCCCGAGCTGATCCACGGGCTGCGCAACCTGATCCAGAACGCGGTCGACTTTGCCGAGAGCACCGTCTGGATCGACATCGCCGAGCGCCAGGGCGCGCTCCGGATCGCGATCGGCGATGACGGGCCCGGCTTCGGGCAGGACATTCTGCCGCGGCTCGGCGAGCCCTACATCACCACGCGGCCGCAGGGAGGCGGCCGTCCGGACGGCGATCGCTATGAGGGGATGGGGCTCGGGCTCTTCATCGCGCGGACGCTGCTCGAGCGGACGGGGGGCGAGGTCGCATTCGCCAATGGCGCGGATGGCCGTCGGCGACGGGCGAAAACCGCCCTCCCGGCCGAGGTTGCGCTGCCGCCTGGCGCAATAGTGGAGATCGTCTGGCCTCCCCAGGCAGCGGTCCGGCGCCGACCCGAGTCACAACAAAACAAGAGTGTGTCGGAGATGCGGCCGCCGCTTGTCTAAATCGACGAGACATTGCCATTTTGTATATATGTTAAGCTCTTGCCTTTACGGCATTATTGCGCATGCTGGAATCGGAACGTTGATCGGATGGTACCTAAAGTCGGGGTGGTGCTGTCTTTGGAACTCGCTCTTTGGGCGGTCGTGGCAAGCGTGTTGATCGCGGCCGTGGCGATCGCTGCACTGATGATTGGCCGGCGCGTTGCGGCACGGTCGGGCGCCCTGTTCGGCGGCGCTGCTGACATCGTGTTTGGCGGCTGCTCCTGCGCCGCCGCCGATGTGGTTGATCTCATCGGGAAATCCGAGCCGGCGCTGGCAGGGATCCGTCAGGTGCTCGGCGCGTCGGGCGATGCCGCGGTCGCCGAGATCCTGGCCGTTCAGCAGAGTGGCCATCCGCTCCGCAAGGTGTTCTGGAGCGATGCCGGCGTGCCGTTCGAAGTGGTGGCCTTTCCCTCCGGCGGACAGATCCGCGTCTTCCTCCACGATGGCAGCCGCATCCGCGACGCGGTGCGCGAGGCCGAGCCGCAGCGCATCGATAGCGGTCTGCCGATCGAGCGGCTCGCGGCGCTCGGCCGGCAGGGTGCGGTCGCCGTGTGGCTGCGCGATGCGGAGGGTGAGCCGATCTGGTCTGCCGGCTCGGTACGCTTCGCCGAGGGCACGGTGTCGGCGACCGGGCTGCTCGAGCTTCTCGCGCTCCGCGGCCGGCCCGAGGAACATCGCGAGGCGACCGCCGTCCATCGCCGCCTCGAGGTCGTGCATGGCGGCAGCGTGTTGCCGGTCACGGTGATCGAGCTTGCGGCCCAGGACGGCTCGCTCGTCGGCTTCGCGACGGATGCCTCGGTGGCCGCCTCGGCCGAGCGGACGCTGACCCGCTTCGTGCAGACGATGACCGAGACCTTCGCGCATCTGACCGTCGGGCTCGCAATCTTCGATCGCAACCAGACGCTCGCGCTCTTCAACCCCGCGCTCGCCACGATGTGGGATCAGGACCCCGCCTGGCTCGCCAAGCGGCCGAAACTGCGCGACATTCTCGATCGCCTCCGCACCGCGCGCCGCATCCCCGAGATGCGCGACTATCACGGCTGGCGCGACCGGCTGCTCGGGCTGTTCGACGACACCGAGCGGGCCGACTACGAGGAGCTCTGGAACCTCGCCGACGGCACGACGATGCGGGTGCTCGGCCGGCCGCATCCCCACGGCGCCCTCGCCGTGATCTTCGACGACGTCACCGAGCGCATGCGCCTCGAGCGACGCAACCGCCACATGGACGACCTGATCAACTCGACGCTCGAGAACCTCAACGAGGGGCTCGCGGTCTTCGCGCCCGACGGCACGCTGCAATTCGTCAACCGTGCCTTCCACGAGATCTGGGACACCGATCCCGCCACAGTCACGCTGGGGATGCACGCCTCTGACCTCGCGCGGCTCTGCTCGCGCCTCGCGGTCGAGATCGAGGTGTGGGACCGCATGGTGCATTACGCGACCGGCGAGCAGAACCGCCGGGCCTGGACCTCGCGGCTCTCGCTCGGATCGGGCCGGATGCTGGCCGCGCGCTTCGCGCCGCTGCCCGACGGATCGACCATGGCGCTCTTCGCCGACGTCACCGACAGCGAGCGCATCGCCGCCGCTCTGCGTGAGCGCAACGAGGCGCTCGAGGCGGCCGAACAGATGCGCTCCGCCGTGCTGGATCAGATCTCGCACCGCCTGCGGACGCCGCTCAACACCATCCTCGGCTTCGGGGAACTCCTCTCCTCGCCGCGCTTCGGCGAGCTCTCCGAGCAGCAGATGCGCTATGTCTCCGGCATCCTGGAGGCGGCAGCGCAGCTCCTCGACACGATCAGCACCGTCACCGAGCTCGCCTCGCTGCAGCTCGACCCGCTCGAGGGCGAGGAGGACGCGCCGGGGGTCGAGCAGGTGTTCGAGACCACGGTCGCCCTCCTGGAGAAGCGCGCTGCCGAGGCGCAGGTCGGCCTCGAGGTGAGCCTCGGCAGCTCGATCGGCCTCTTGGGCGGCAATCCGGTCCGGATCCGCCAGATCATCTTCAACCTGACGGCCGATGCCATCCACCGCTGCCCGGCGCTCGGCCGGATCACCCTGTCGGGCCAGCGCGAGGCCGACGGCACCGTCGAGATCGCCACCCGCGAGACCGCGGAGCCGGCGCTGCTCGAGGCGCCCGACGCCGCCGCCCTCGTCGACCGCGCGGTCGAGATCAACAGCCCGACGCTCTCGCTCGTGCGCCGGCTGGTCGCGGCCGAGGGCGGCACCATCCGCATCGCCGAGGATGCCGATGACGGGATGATCGAGATCGTCTGCCGCTTCCCCGAGACGCTCGGCGCCGAGGCGGGTCAGTTGGCGGCCGACCCCCGGCTGGCGGTCTCGGGCGGCTGACAAGGGCGCCGTGCTCGGGCTATCTGGCGCCATGACGGCGATCTGGCAGCACCCCGACGGCGCCGAGGCGCACCCCCTCCCGCTCGTGGACGAAGCGGCGACGGCTCGGCTCGGCGCGTGTCTTGCGGCGCATCTCGGGCCGGGCGATGCGCTCTGGCTCGACGGTCCCCTCGGTGCCGGCAAGTCGGCGCTTGCGCGGGCGGTGATTCGGGCATGGCTCGACGAGCCGGCACGCGAGGTGCCGTCGCCGTCCTACACGCTGGTGAACATCCACGGGGCGGCCGGGCGCGAGGTGTGGCACGCCGATCTCTACCGGCTCTCGGGCCCGGCGGAGGTGGCCGAACTCGGCCTCGACGACCGCGGACCGGCGCTCCTTGTCCTCGAATGGCCCGACCGGCTCGAGGCGCCCCTCCCCGATCCGGGCCTCGCCGTGACCCTCGCCCCGGTGCCCGGCGGGCCCGACACCGCGCGCACCGCCGCCGTGGTCGCCCCCGGGCCCCGATGGACCGCGCTCCGGGCGGCGCTCGACACATGGCGATGACGGTCGACCAGACCACGCCCGAGCGCGGGGCGCTGATCTCGGCCTTCCTCGCCGAGGCGGGCTGGGGCGCCGCGCACCGAGCCGATCTGGCGGGCGACGCCTCCAACCGGCGCTATCTCCGGCTCGAACAGGGCGCGCGGCGCGCGGTGTTGATGGATGCCCCGCCCGAGCGTGGCGAGGACATCCGCCCTTTTCTCGCGGTCACGGCCGAACTCCGCGCCCGTGCGCTTTCGGCGCCAGAGCCCCTGGCGGCCGACCCCGAGGCCGGGCTGCTGCTGCTCGAGGATCTGGGCGACGCGCTCTTCGCCCGTGTGACGGCGCGCGATGCGGCGGCCGAGCCCGCGCTTTATGCCGCGGCCGTGGACCTCATCGCCGCCGAGACCCGCGCGCCCGTGGCCGCCGATCTCGCGCCCTATGGCGAGGCAGCGCTGGCGGCCGAGGCGCGTCTCGCCACCGACTGGTACCTTCGCGGGGCGCTCGGGCAGCCGCCGCCCGAGGGGCTTGCCGAGGAGATCGAGGCGCTGCTCCTCGCCGCCCTCGCCGCCCCCGCGGCGGATCGCTCGGCGCTCGTGCTGCGCGACTATCACGCCGAGAACCTGATCTGGCTGCCCGACCGCGCGGGCCATGCGCGCGTCGGCCTCCTCGACTATCAGGACGCGCTGCTCGGCTCCCCGGCCTACGATCTTGTCTCGCTGCTCGAGGATGCCCGGCGCGACCTCGCCCCCGGCCTCGCCGAGGCGATGCTGGCGCGCTTTCTCGCCGCCCGGCCCGACCTCGACGCGACCGCGTTTCGGGCGGACTATGCCGCCCTGGGGGTGCAGCGCAATCTGAAGATCCTCGGTGTCTTCGCGCGGCTCGCGATGCGTGACGGCAAGCCGCGCTATCTCGCGCTCATGCCGCGGGTCTGGGGGCATCTGCGCGGCGATCTCGACCATCCGGTCCTCGCGACTCTCGGCCGGTTGCTGGACCGTCACCTGCCCGAGCCCGACGACGCCACCCGCGCCCGCATCGGGGCGGCCCGGTGAGCCCGCGCGCAGCAGGCCCCGAGGCCGCGATGGTGCTCGCTGCGGGCTTCGGCACGCGGATGCGACCGCTGACCGACACGCGCCCAAAGCCGCTGATCGAGGTTGCGGGCCGCGCGCTGGTCGACCGGACGCTCGACCACCTCGTCGCCGCCGGCATCCCGCGCGCGGTCGTCAACCTGCACTATCGCGGCGAGATGATCCGCGCTCATCTGGCCGACCGGCGCCAGCCGGAGATCGCCTTCTCCGAGGAGACGCCCGAAATCCTCGACACCGGCGGCGGGATCGTGGCGGCCCTGCCGCGCCTCGGGCCGCGCCCGTTTCTCGCGGTCAATTCCGACGCCGTCTGGGCCGGCCCCGAGCCTTTGACGCTCCTCGCCGAGGCGGGCTTGGCCCAAGGCACCCTCGCCTGCCTCCTCGTTGTCCCGCGCGAGCGGGCGCGCGGCCATCCGGGACGGGGCGACTTCTTCCCGGATGGCCCGGGGCTCCGCCGCCGGGGCGAGGCCGACGCCGCCCCGCTGGTCTATACCGGCGCGCAGCTGATCGCCCCCGAGGCTTTCCCCGGCGCCCCCTCGGGGCCCTTCTCGGTCAACCTGATCTGGGACCGGCTGATGGCCGAAGGCCGGATCATGGCCCTCGTCTATCCCGGTGCCTGGGTCGATGTCGGCACACCCGCCGGCATCGCCGAGGCCGAGGCCGCGCTCGCCGAGGTCTCACGGCCGTGATGCCGCCCGTGACCCCGCCCGTGACCCCGCCCGTGCCCCCGCCCGTGCCCCCGCCCGTGCCCTCGGCCGTCTACACCGTGCAGCCCGGGCTCGCGCTCGCCGAGACCTTCGCCGCCGGCTTCTGGGCGCGCCTCGGGGCCGCGGCCGACCCGCTCGCGCCGGCGCGCGCCGAGGTGATCGTCAATGCGCCCCGGGCGCTCCGGGCAATCGAGGCGGCGCTGACGGACACCGCTCCGGGCACGGGCAACGCCGTCTTGCCGCGGCTCTCGTTGGTGGCGGATCTGGGCGCCGACCCGCTGGCGCTGCCCGAGATCCCGCCCGCGATCCCACCACTCCGCCGGCGCCTGCGCCTCATCCGGCTGGTCGAGGCCTATCTGCTCGCGAGCGAGGGAGGGTCGGCGACAGGCGGCGCTGCGGTCGCGGCGGCGCCCGGGCTTGCGGACAGCCTGGCCGCGCTCCTCGACGAGCTCGACGAGGAGGCCGTCGGCCCTGCGGCCCTCGACCGGGCGATCGCGGCGGCCGAGGGCGGGCATGCCGCGCATTGGGCCCGGCTCGCCGCCTTCGTCGATCTCGTGCGCGCAGGCTGGCCCGAGATCCGGGCCGAGGCCGAGGGCGGGGCGCCCGATCCGGGGCTCCGCCAACGCCTCGCCGTGGAGGCCCGGATCGCCGCCTGGGCCGCTGCGCCACCCCGCCACCCGGTGATCGCGGTTGGCTCGACGGCCGCACAGGCTCCGACGGCTGCTCTCCTCGCGGCGATCGCACGGCTGCCGGCCGGCGCGGTCGTGCTGCCCGGCCTCGACCCCGACACCGCGGCCGATGTCTGGGAGACGATCGCCGCAGGGGCGGCGCCCGAGCACCCCCAGGCGCCGTTTGCACGGCTCCTCGCGGCGCTCGGGACCGGGCCTGCCGATGTCGCGCCCTGGCTCGAGGCGCCACGGCCCGCACCGGTCGCGGCCCGCGCGCGGCTGCTTGGGGCGGCGCTGCGCCCGGCCCCGGTCAGCGACGGCTGGATCGCGGCGGCCGCGATGCTCGGGTCGGAGGCCGAGGCGGCCACTGCCGACATCGCGCTGCTCGAGGCGGCCAACTCGCGCGAAGAGGCCGCCGCCATCGCCGTCGCGATCCGCGAGGCGCTGGAGGAGACTGGCCTGCGGATCGCCCTCGTCACCCCGGACGCGACGCTTGCGCGGCGGGTGACGGCCGAACTCGCCCGCTTCGAGGTCACACCCGACGACAGCCTCGGCCGTCCGCTCTCCGAGACCTCGGCCGGGGTGGTCCTCCGGCTCGTTGCGCGGGTGGCCGGGCGCGAGGCCGATGCGGTGGCGATCGCCGGGCTCTTGCAGCACCCGCTCACGCTTGCCGGGCTCGGGCGGGCGGAGCATCTCCGCCTTGCGCGGGCCTATGAGCTGGCGGTGCTCCGACGGGTGCCGGCGCGGCCCGAGGGCGGCGCGATCATGCCCCCCTGGCCGGAGGCAGGGCCCGAGGCGGAGCACTGGCATGGCGGCCTCGTCGCCGCGCTGGCGCCGCTCGCCCAGGCGCTTGCCGGAGGGGCTCCGCTCGCAACGCTCTTCGCGCATCACCGGGCCGCCGCCGAGGCGCTCTCGCGGCCCGGGCCGGGAGAGGCGCCCGCCATCTGGGAGGGCGAGGAGGGCGCCGCCCTCGCGCGGGTCTTCGCCGCGCTCGAGGCTGCGGCCGATGCCCATGGCGACGGTCCGGTCGCGGCATACGGCGCGCTGGTCGATGCGACGCTCGCCGCCGAGAGCCTTCGCCCGGCACCGCAATCGCCGCATCCGCGGGTCGCGATCCTCGGGCCGCGCGAGGCCCGGGCCGAGGCGGCGGATCTCGTGATCCTCGCGGGGTTGGAGGATGGTGTCTGGCCCGCGCTGCCGGGCGCCGAGCCGTGGCTTGGCCGGCGCCTGCGCGCAGATCTCCGGCTGCCCCCGCCCGAGGCGCGCATCGGCCTCGCGGCGCATGACTTCCTGCAGGGAGCGCTGCGCCCGCGCGTGATCCTCAGCCGGGCCGAGCGGCGCGGCGACGGGCCGGCCATGCCGTCGCGCTGGCTGACGCGGCTGACGAGCCTGCTCGACGGGGTGGCGCCCGAGGCGCTGGCCGGGATGCGCCGGCGCGGCGCCCGACACCTGGCCCTGGCGCGTGGACTTGCCCGGCCCGAGGCGCCGGTCGAACCTGCGGCACGACCCGCCCCGCGGCCGCCCGCCGCCGCCCGCCCCACCCAGTTCGCGGCGACGGAGATCGAGCGGCTGGTGCGCGATCCTTACGCGGTCTATGCCCGGCGCGTCCTCGGCCTCACGCCGCTCGATCCGCTCGGCCGCCCGCCCGATGCGCGGGACCGCGGCGAGGCGCTGCACGGCGCGCTCGCCCGCTTCGTCGAGGAGACCGCGACTGCGTGGCCCGGCGCCGAGGCGGCCCGTGCCCGCCTCCTCGAGATCGCTGCCGAGAGCCTCGCCGAGGCGACCCCCTGGCCCGACCAGCGCCGGCTCTGGCTTGCCCGGCTCGACCGCGGGGCCGACCGGCTGATCGCAGGCGAGGCGGAGCGGCGGGCGCTCGGGCGGCCGGCCGAGACCGAGATCAAGGGGCGGGTGGCGCTGCCGACCGAGGCTGGGCCGATCGAGATCGAGGCCCGCGCCGACCGGATCGACCGCCTCCCGGACGGCGGCGCGGCGATCTACGACTACAAGAGCACCGCGCCCGAGAAGAAGGACCTCGCGAGCGGCCGCGCGCTCCAGATCGTCGTGGCCGCCGCGATCCTCGCCGAGGGCGGTTTCCCGGGCCTCGAGGGGCTCGTGCCGCGCGCGGGCGGCTACATCGCGCTCGGCGGGCGTCGGCCCGATCTGTCGGCCGAGGCGGCGCTCGCCGATCTCGCCACCTGGACCGAGCGTCTCGGCGGCCTCCTCGGGCGGATGGCGCGCGAGGCGCCCTTCGTCTCGCGCCGGGCCGTGGATGCCAGCCGAACGGAAGACTACGACCACCTCGCCCGCCGGGCGGAATGGGACGTGGTCCCGTGAGCCTCCCCGACGATCCGGGCGCCGATCCTGTCGCCGAGGCGATCGCACGCGCCACGGCGGCCCAGGCTGCGGCGGCCGACCCGGCGCGCTCGGCCTGGGTCGGCGCGAATGCGGGCTCGGGCAAGACCCGGGTGCTGACCGAGCGGGTCGCGCGGCTCCTGTTCGCCGGGGCGGATCCCGCGGGGATCCTCTGCCTCACCTACACAAAGGCCGCCGCGGTCGAGATGCGGACACGGCTCTTCGCCAAGCTCGGGCGCTGGGCGATGGCCGAGGAGGCCGCACTCGCCGAGGAGATCGCCCGCCTCGAAGGCGCGCCCCCGGCAGCCGGCCGGGTGACCGCGGCGCGACGGCTCTTCGCCCAGGCGCTCGAGACCCCGGGCGGGCTCAAGATCCAGACCATCCACGCCTTTGCCGAGGCGCTGCTCCGGCGCTTCCCGCTCGAGGCCGGGCTTTCGCCGCGCTTCGAGCTGATCGACGACCGCCAGGCCGCGCTGATCCGACGGCGCATCCGCGTCGAGATGGCGGCGGAGGCCGAGGCGGGGCGCGACGCGGCCTTCGACGGGCTTGCCGCCATGGTGGAGGACGCGCGTCTCGACCAGCTCGTCGACGCGATCCGGCATGCGGGCGCGCGCGCGGCGTGGCATCCGGACCCGGTCGAGCTCCCGGGCGCTGCGATGGCGGCTGCGGTCGCCGGGATCACGACCGACCGCTGGCATGGGCTCTCGGAGCTCGCGGCGGCGGTGGAGACCGGCGGCGGCGCCAGCGGCCCGGCCCAGGCGGCTGCGCTGCGCGAGGCGGTGGGCCTCGCCGCAAGCGACCCGGCCGCGGCCTTTGCCCGGCTCCGCTGCGTCTTCCTCACCGAGAAGGGGACGCCCCGCAAGAAGTTCCCCACGAAGGCGACCTGCCGGACCTTTCCCGAGGGCGCAGCGCTGGCGCAGGCGATGGCCGACTGGGTGCTGGCGACGCATGAGCGGGTGGCAGCCGCAGCCATGGCCGAGCGCAGCGCCGCACTCGGCCGCTTTGCCGAGAGCTTCCTCGCCCGCTTTGCCGCGCAGAAATCCGCCCGCGCGCTCGCCGATTTCGACGATCTGCTTGCCGGCGCCGCAGCCCTCCTTGCCTCGCCCGATCTCGGCTCTTGGGTGCTCTACCGCCTCGACGCGACGATCGGGCATGTGCTCGTCGACGAGGCGCAGGACACAAGCCCGCTCCAGTGGCGGATCGTCGAGGCGCTGACGGCGGAGTTCTTTGCCGGCCATACGGCGCGCGAGGGCCGCACGCTCTTCGTGGTGGGCGACGAGAAGCAGTCGATCTTCTCCTTCCAGGGGGCCGACCCGCGGGCCTTCTCGGCGATGCGCGCACGGATCGGGGCGCGAGCGGCGGCGCACACGCCGATCGCGCGCCCAGCACTCGACACCTCGTTTCGCTCGGCGCCGGGGATCCTCGGCTTCGTCGACCGGGTCTTTGCCGAGAGCCCGACGCTGTCGCTCTCGGGTGAGGCGGTCGTCCACCGGGCGAGCCGGGCGCGCGATGCGAGCCGCGTGGATCTCTGGCCGCTCGTTGCGAGCGAGGGCGAACAGCAGGCGCCCGACTGGTGGGAGCCCGAGGCGCCCGAGCCGCGGATCGCCGGCGAGATCCGGCTCGCCCGCCTCCTTGCCGCCGAGATCGCGCGCATGATCGCCGAGGAGCGCCGCCCCGCGCGCGACGGCCGTCCTGGCGGACCGGTGCGCCCGGGCGATGTGATGGTGCTGGTGCGGCGGCGCTCCGCGCTCTCGGGCGAGCTCTTGCGCGCGCTCAAGCGCCAGGGCGTGCCGGTCGCGGGCGCAGACCGACTGCGGCTCGCGGCGAGCCTCGCGGCGCAGGACCTGACGGCGCTCGTCAAGGCCGCGATCCAGCCGGCCGACGAGCTGTCGCTCGCCGCGGTGCTCCGCTCGCCGCTCGGCGGTCTGTCGGAGGAGGCGCTGTTCCGGCTGGCGCATGGGCGCGAGGGTGGGCTGGCCGCCGCACTCGCCGCTTCCGAACATGCCCATGCGGCAGGGATGATGGCCGATCTCGGCGCCCGCGCGGGTGAGCTCCGGCCTTACGAGTTCCTGAGCAGGGCGCTCATCGCCCATGACGGCCGGCGCCGCCTCGTCGCGCGTCTCGGGCCGGAGGCGGAGGACGTGATCGACGAGCTGCTCGAGCAGGCGCTCGCCGTCGAGGCGCGCACGGCGCCGACGCTGGCGGGCTTCGTCGACTGGATCGAGGCGGCCGATGTCGAGATCAAGCGCGAGATGGACCAGACGGCCGGCGCTGTCAGGGTGATGACGGTGCATGGCGCCAAGGGGCTGGAGGCGCCGGTGGTGATCCTGGCCGACACCGCCTTCGACCCGGCCCGGAGCGGGGGCGCGCGGCCGCGCCTCGTGCCGGCCGGGGAGGGAGACGGCGAGCCGATGCTCTGGCTGCCGCCGCGGGCCGAGGAGGATGCGCGCGCTGCTGCGGCGCGGATGGCGGCTGACGCCCGTGCGGCCGAGGAGCGGGCGCGGCTTCTCTATGTGGCGCTGACGCGGGCCGAGGACTGGCTGATCCTCTGCGGAGCCTCCGACAAGGAAACGGCCCCGAAAGGCAGCTGGTACGCGGCGCTCGCGGCGGCGCATGGCACCCTCGGCCCGGTCGAGGTCGCGGGACCCGAGGGGCTTCGGATCGCGCGGATCGAGGACCAGCCGGTGCCCGTGTCGGTGCCCGTGCCCGAGCCCGTGCCGGCGCCGTTGGCGGGGGGCGCGCCGCCGGAGGAGGCCGCCACCGGACGGGCTCCGTCGGAGCTCCCGGCCTGGCTCGCACCGGCGCCCCAGGAGCCACGTCCGCTGCGGCTCACGCCCTCGCGGCTCCTTGACGGCGCGGAGGCCGCTCCGCGGACCCCGGTGGCCGGATCGGCCGAGATGCGCGAGCCGGGCGCGGCGCTTGCCCATGGCCGGGCCGTGCACCGGATCCTCGAGCGGCTCGCAGAGTGCGATGGGCCGGAGCGTGCGCGGCTGGCCCAGCGGCTCCTTGCGGCCGAGATGCCGGAGCTCGGGCCTGAGGCGCAGGCCGCGGCGCTTGCCGAGGCGGAGCGCGTGCTCGCGGCCCCCTTCGCGGCGGAGATCTTCGGGCCGGGGAGCCTGGCGGAAGCGGGCCTCGCGATCGCGCTGCCGGCGCTGCCGGGTCTGCGCATGACCGGGCGGGTCGATCGACTGGTGGTCGGCCCCGAGGATGCGCTGGTAGTGGATTTCAAGACCGACCGCGCGGTGCCTGCCGCCCCCGGTGCCGTGCCGCGCGCCTATCTCGGGCAGCTCGCGGCCTATGTCCATGCGGTGGGGCGGGCGCTGGCGGACCGTCCGGTGCGAGCGGCGATCCTCTGGACGGCGGCGCCGACGCTGATGCCATTGCCCGCGACGGCCCTCGAGGGCGCTCTCGCGGAGGTCACGTCCATTGCCACCGGCATGCTTGATCGCGCGCCCGGGGCTGCTTAGCTTCGAGGCTTCCGGTGGAACACGCGCGGATGCGCACCCGAGGAGGACACCACAATGGCGACCATGGCCGTTAGCGACGCGACCTTCGAGACCGACGTGCTCGGGGCTGAGACACCTGTGATCGTGGATTTCTGGGCCGAGTGGTGCGGGCCCTGCAAGCAGATCGGCCCGGCTCTCGAGGAGATCTCGGAGGAGATGGGCGACCGCGTGCGCGTGGCGAAGGTCAATATCGACGACAACCCGGCGGCGCCCTCGAAATACGGGGTGCGCGGGATTCCGACGCTGCTGATCTTCCGTGGCGGCGAGCTGGTGGACCGCAAGGTGGGGGCGGACAGCAAGTCGGGGATCGTGAGCTGGATCGAGGGCGCGATCTGAGGCGCACGGCCCCGCTTCGCCCGGCCCGCGGGGTCTCGGGGGCCTCCTGAACGGCGTCGCCGCGCGCGGCGCGGCGACATTCCACTTCTGGTGCCAGGGGCGCCGTCGCGCTCAGCCGTTCAGCCGTGATCGCCGAGCAGGTGGCCGGCGAAATAGAGGGACCCGCAGGCGAGGATCCGGGGCGCGGGCGTCTTGGGCAGGGCTGCGAGAACGGCCAGAAGCGCCTCCGCCGGCGTGTCTGCGGGCTCTGCCGCGAGCCCTTCGTCGAGGGCGATCTCGGCCAAGCGCTCGGCGGGGAGCGCGGCGGAGCTGCCGGGGATGGTTATGGTCGCGGCTGTCTGGGCCCGAGCCGCGAGCGGGCGGAGGAAACCGCCGGAATCCTTGGTGTCGAGCATGCCGATGACAAGGCCGAGCGGTGCGGCGCGCTCGGCGGCAAGCTCGTCGAGGGTTGCGGCGATCGCGGCCCCGGCTGCCGGGTTGTGACCGCCATCAAGCCAGAGCTCGGCCCCGGCCGGGAGCAGATCCATGAGCGGGCCATGACGGAGGCGCTGCATCCGGGCGGGCCAAGTTGCATCTGAGAGCGAGGCCGCGGGATCGCCCACGCCGAGCGCGCGGATCGCCGCCACTGCGATGCCGGCATTCGCCACCTGATGCGCGCCGCGGAGCACCGGGCGTGGGAGCGATAGGGTGCCGGCCCGATCGTCGTAGAGCACGCGGTTGCCCTCGGGCCGGACGGAAAAATCCTCGCCCGCCACGGTGAGCGGCGCACCGACCGCCTCGGCCCGCGCGCGGATCACCGCGAGGGCCTCGGGGCGCTGGGGGCCGACGATGCAGCGCACGCCCGGCTTGAGGATGCCGGCTTTCTCGCCCGCGATCTCCGCCAGCGTCTCGCCGAGATACTGCTGGTGGTCGAGATCCACGGGCGTGATCACCGTGAGTGCGGGGCGGTCGATCACGTTGGTGGCGTCGAGCCGCCCGCCGAGCCCGACCTCGAGGAGGCACCAGTCGGCCGGCTCGCGCGCGAAGGCGAGCAGGGCCGCCGCGGTGGTGATCTCGAAGAAGGTGATCGGCTCGGCCCCGTTGGCGCGCTCGCACTCCTCGAGGAGCGCGGCAAGCGCGGGCTCCTCGATCAGCCCGGCGGTCAGCCGGATGCGCTCGTGGAACCGCGCGAGATGGGGCGAGGTGTAGGCCTGCACGCGCGCTCCCCCGCCCTCGAGGCCGCCCTCAAGCCCGGCGCGCAGCATGGCGACCACCGAGCCCTTGCCGTTGGTGCCCGCCACGTGGATCACCGGCGCGAGGGCACGCTCGGGGTGGTCGAGGCGGGCGAGCAGCCGCTCGATGCGGCCGAGCGTCAGGTCGATCAGCTTGGGGTGGAGGCCGAGCAGCCGCTCGAGGATGGCGTCGCTCGGCGCGCGCGGAGGCGCGTCCATCAGCCGTCTCCGGGCGGCGGCAGGGCCGGGCCGGTCGGCAGAGCGGTGGTGGGCGCGGCGGTGATCTCGCCATGCACGAGCGGCGGCCGGCCGAGCAGCATGTGCAGGATCTGCGCGATCTCCTCGCGCAGGCGCCCGCGCTCCACCACCCGGTCGATCATCCCGTGATCCAGCAGGTACTCCGAGCGCTGGAAGCCCTCGGGCAGCGTCTCCCGGATCGTCTGCTCGATCACCCGCGGGCCGGCGAAACAGATCAGCGCGTCGGGCTCGGCGAGCTGGATGTCGCCCAGCATGGCGAAGGAGGCGGTCACGCCGCCGGTCGTCGGATGGGTGAGCACGACGATATAGGGCACACCCGCCTCGCGCAGGATCTCGACCGCAACGGTCGTGCGCGGCATCTGCATCAGCGAGAGGATCCCCTCCTGCATCCGCGCGCCCCCGGCGGCGGTGAAGGCCACCAGCGGCGCCCCGCGCGCAGCGGCGGTCTCGGCCGCGGCGATCATCGCATTGCCCACATGGAGGCCCATCGCGCCGCCCATGAAGGCGAAGTCCTGCGCCG
>CAYORO010000055.1:0-16341 GCA_964406355.1 uncultured Limibaculum sp. | reverse complement strand
GCGAGTAGATGTCGTAGGAGCGCTCGCCGCGCGAGGTCTGCTCGACCACGATGGGGACGAGCGTGTTCATATAGGTGTCGATCGGATCGCGCATGGTCTGCTCCCGGACGCGGCACCCCTCGCCGCTCTGTGGTCGTAATCACTCGGCAAGGGAGCGACAAGGCACCGGCGCGGAATTCTCTCCCGCAGTGCGCCTGCCGATTGTTCGGATTTTGGATGGTTCGAGAACGACGCGTCGAGGACGGTTTTCCGCTCGCAGCCCGTGCCCGGTCGCGCTAAGGGCCTGCGCGTGCGATCCGGAGGGGGCGCCATGACACCGGGGTTCACCATTGCCGCCGTGCCGCCCATCAGGCTCGAGGCCGGCGGGATCGATGCGCTCGGCGCGCTCGCGGCGGAGCTCGCCGCCAGAGGTCACGTCGTTGTGATCACCGACCGCCAGCTCGCGACGCGCGGGGTGGCGGCGCGGGCGGTGCAGGCGCTGGAGGCGGCGGGATTTTCCGCAGCGGTTTATGATGCGCTGGAGGGCGAGCCCAAGATCGCCCAGGTGCGCGCGGCGACCGATCTGGCCCGCGGTGCCGATCTGGTGGTGGGCCTTGGCGGCGGCTCGCCGCTCGACGTCGCCAAGATCGCCGCCGCCGTCGCGCCCGATGGCCGCGATCCGATGGCCTTTGCCGGCGCCGCAAGCCCGCTGCCGGAGCGCCGCCTGCCGAAGATCCTCGTGCCCACCACCGCCGGGACCGGGGCCGAGAGCTCGTCGACCGCGATCTTCTCCGGCGAGGCGGGCCGCAAGCTCTGGATCTGGGGCCCGGAGACCAAGGCCGAGCGCATCCTTCTCGACCCCGCACTCGCGGTCACCAAGCCCGCGGGCGTCACCGCCGCCACCGGGCTCGACGCCTTCGTGCATGCCTTCGAGGCGGCGACCAACCGTCACACCCATGCCGGCGCCCAGACCTATGCCCATGAGGCGATGCGTCTGGTGGCGCGCGCGCTGCCCATGGCCGTGGCGGAGCCCGAGAACCTCTCGGCCCGGGCGGAGATGGCGCTCGGCGCCTGCTATGCGGGCGTCGCGATCGACAATTGCGGCACGGCGATCGCCCACAACATCTCCCATGCGCTGGCAGGGCTCGCGCCGGTCCCGCACGGGCTCGCCACCGCGCTCGCCTTCGAGGCGACGCTGCCCTGGCTCGTCGCCGAGCCGACGCCCGCGATGGAGCGGGCCGCCACGGCGCTCGGGCTCGACGGCCCCGCGGCGCTGCCGGGCTTCGTCACGGCGCTGATGGACGCCGCCGGGATCGCGCGCCGCCTGCCGCCCGGTTTCGATGCCATCGCTCCGCACGCGCTCGTGGCCGAGATGAGCGCGCCCGAGAACGCGCCGATGCGCCGCGCCACCGCCCGCGAGGTGCGCGACGCCGATCTTGCCCGCTTCGCCGCGGCGATGCTTGCGCTGGGAGGACACCCATGAGCGACCACCTGATCGACAGCATCACCGTCACCCATCACCGTCTGCCGCTGGACCCGCCCTTCAAGGCGAGCTGGGACGGGCGGCCGCGCACCGGGTTCGACGCAACCATCGTGCGGGTGCGCGACCGGGCGGGGCGCGAGGGTGTCGGCTCGGGGGATCTGATGCTCGGCTTTGCGGGCCACGAGGACCTCTTCCTCGGCCACGACCCCCGCGCCCATGACCGCCATGCCGAGGTGCTCGAGCACATCGCCTTCCACTATGGGCGCTGCTGGCCGCTCGATCTCGCGCTCTGGGACCTGCACGGGCAGCAGGCGGGCGAGCCGGTCTGGCGCCTCCTCGGCGGCGAGACGGGGCGGGTGCGGCTCTATGCCTCCTCGGGCGTGCTCCGCGACCCGCCGGCGCTGGCCGATCTCGCCGAGCGCCTGGTCGCCGAGGGTTTCCCCGCGATGAAGATCCGCTTCACCTCGAGCGCGGGCGGGCGCGCCGGCTGGCGCGACGATCTCGCCGCACTCGAGGCGGTGCGCGCCCGCATCGGCGAGCGGCTCGCGCTGATGGTCGACTGCAACCAGGGCTGGCGCATGCCCTGGGACACCTCGGCGCCCTGGACGCTCAAGGATGCGCTCGAGGTTGCGGCTGCGCTCGAGCCGCTCGGGATCTACTGGATGGAGGAGCCGCTCCATCGGGCCGACCGGACAGGCCTGCGCGCGCTCCGGGCCGCCACGCGGCTGCGCATCAGCGGGGCCGAGATGACTCGCGAGCGCGAGGCGCTGCGCGATCTCGTGGAGGAGCGGTGCCTCGACATCCTCCAGCCCGATTGCGCACTGACCGGCGGGATCACGGGCCTCGCGCGGGTGGCCGAGGCGGCGCGGGCGGCCGGGCTCGCCTTCACGCCGCACAGCTGGACAAACGGGATCGGCGTGCTCGCCAACGCGCATCTCTTCGCCGGGGTCGGCGGGCGGCCGTGGCTCGAATACCCTTACGACCCGCCCGAATGGTCGCCCGAGCGGCGCGACTATCCGCTCGCCGCGCCGCTCGCCCAGGATGGCGGGTGGCTCGATCTCGGCGAGGCGCCCGGGCTCGGGATCGTCCTCGACGAGGAGCGCCTCGCCGCGACACGGATCGGCTGAGACGTTAACGCTTCGTCCATTCTTTGGCGGTGTTCTGAGTATGTTCCAGAATGGAGGTCGCCAATGTATCCCGCCGACGAATTGCACGAGGTGCGCTGCCGCATCCGGGAGCTCCGCACGCGCGAGGCCGTGCTGAGGGCCCGCATGATCGCCGATCCGGGCGGTCCGGCCTGCGCCGGGGCGTCGTGGCAGGTTGTGGTGGTGAGCCGCGAGAGCCGCAGCCTCGACACCGGGCATCTGCCGGCCGAGGTGCTCGCCAACCCCTCCGCCTATCGCACGCGGATCTTTCGTGCCGTGCTGCTCCGCCCGGTCCTGGGGGAGGCGCCGGCCGCCCCGCGCCCGCCGCGCCTCGTTGCGATCGCGGGTGGCCGTTCCTGACGCGCCCCCGGCCGCCTTCTGGTCCGCCTCGGGGCCCGCCTCAGGGGAAGAAGACGCGGAAGAAGGCCGAGGCGAGCCACCCGGCCAGCAGCGCGACAGCGAGCGCGCCGATGCCATAGAGCGCGGAGTGCGACTTCGCGGCGTTGTAGATCCAGCGCTCGAAGCCTTCCTTACGCACGCTGATCGTCTGCTCGGTCTGGTCCACCACCGCCTTGTCGCGCAGCAGAAAGATCCGGACCAGGTAATCGCCCTCGACGAGCTGCGCGGGCAAGGCGATCGAGGTGCTGAAGAGGGTGTCCCGTTCGATCTGCACCCCGTCCGGCGCCTCGTAATATACGCCGGCGTTGCGGCGGATACGGATGAGCGCCTGGCGATAGTCCTCGGGATAGCGCTCGGCCTGCGTCTCTCCGATCAGCCGCACCGCGTGGTCGAGGCCGATCCGGTGGCGCAGGTTCTCGGTATGGCTGACGATGTCGGAGAACGGGCCGGAGCTCGCCACCGCATAGAGGCTCGGCGCCGCGTCCACCGTCACGCCCCCGTCATTGACCCAGATGCCGAAGCGTCGCTCCTTCTTGCGCACCACCACCGGCGTGGACGGGCCGATCAGCACGACGACGACGTCGAGGCGTGCATCGGCGGGCGCGGGCGCGTCCCGCTTGACGGCGCCGAAGATCAGGATCTCGGATCCCTCGAAGCGCGTCGTGATCGCCACCTCGCTGCGGCTGAGCGCGGCCACCACCTCCTCGGCCGTCGCTGGGCGCACCGCGATCCAGAGCGCGAGCGCCGCGAGGAGGAGGCGCGCCACCCTCACCGGGCCGCCCCGCCGATGCTGTAGAGCTCGGCCGGCCGCGCCACCAGGTCGAAGGCGAGCTTGGCGCACACGACGAGCACGATGATCGCGAGCAGGATGCGCAGCTGCTCGGCGCGCAGCCGGGGCCCGATCCGCACGCCGATCTGCGTGCCGATCACCCCGCCGACGAGCAGCAGCACCGCGAGCACCGCGTCGACCGTCTGGTTGACGATCGCATGCATCAGCGTCGTCGCCCCCGTCACGAACATGATCTGGAAGAGCGAGGTGCCGACGACCACCGTCGTCGCCATGCCGAGCAGGTAGATCATCGCCGGCACCATGATGAACCCGCCGCCCACGCCCATGATCGCCGCCAGCACACCGACGAGCAAGCCGACCAGGAAGGGCGGGATCGCGCTGATGTAGAGGTTCGAGGCGCGGAACCTCATCTTGAACGGTAGCCCGTGGATCCAGCCATGGCGCCGGCGTTCGCGGGGCTTGGTGCCCGTGCGGGTGCGGCGCAGCGCCTGGAGGCTCTCGACGAACATCAGCGCGCCGACGATCCCGAGGAACACCACGTAGCAGAGCGAGACCAGCAGCTCGACCTGACCGAGCGCCCGGAGCGCGGTGAAGATCTGCACGCCGATCGCCGAGCCGACGAGGCCGCCCGCGAGCAGCACGAGACCCATCTTGAAATCGACCGTGCGTCGCCGCCAATGCGCCAACACGCCCGAGAAGGAGGACGCGACGATCTGGTTGGCCTCGGTCGCCACCGCGACCGCGGGCGGGATGCCGATCAGGATCAGGAGCGGCGTCATGAGAAAGCCGCCGCCGACCCCGAAGAGTCCGGACAGAAAACCGACGCCGCCGCCGAGCCCGAGCAACAGGCCGGCGTTCACCGATACCTCGGCGATGGGCAGATAGATGTTCATGGCGTGCCCCTCGCAGTTGCCGGTGTCTATCACGAGCGGGACGGAAAGCCAGCGGCGCATGCCGGTCGCATGGCGCCAGCGTCGCGGATCGCGCAGTCCAGGGACGGCGCGTCTTCACGAGACCTTAAGGTTTGGCCGCGACCCTGATGTGCGGATAGCCGTGGAAACAGGGGCTGCTGCGACGCCCCATCGCTCTCGGAGGGACGCTATGCTTGCGCCCCCTACGATATCGTCAACGCCGCTGCACGGAGCGCGGCTTCATGCCCGGCCGCCCTCGGGGGCCGAGCCGCAGCAATTGCCCGAGGCCGAGCGCAAGGCGCGGGATGCGAGCCGCGCGCGGGCGGATCGGATCGAGACCTCGCGGCCAGGACCCGCTTCGGTCGACCCGGCAGAGGTCGCGCGGGCCGAGGCCGGGGCGCCGCCGCGGCCGGACCGAGGTAGCGATGCCGAGCTGACGCTGGCCGAGCGCCGCATCATCGCCGATCTTGCCCGGCGCGACCGTGTCGTCCGGGCCCACGAGGCGGCGCATGCCATCGTCGGCGGGCGCCATGCGGGGCCCGCGCGCTACCGGTTCGAGCCCGGACCCGACGGGCGGCTCTATGCGGTCGAGGGGAGCGTTCAGATCGATCTCTCGACTGACCCGTCGAACCCCGAGGCGACGATCGCGAAGATGGAGGTGGTCAAGGCCGCCGCCCTCGCCCCGGCCGACCCGTCGCCGGCGGACCGGCGCGTCGCTGCACTGGCCGACCGGTTGCGCCGGGCCGCCGAGGCTGATCTGGCGCGTCTCGAGGCGATCGAGCGGGCCGAGCGCAGCGGCGGCGGGGAGGGATCGACCCGCGAAGCCGACCGCCTGACGCGCCTTGCGCTCCTCTTTGCCCAGACCATGCTGCTGCCAACCCCCGAGCCCACCGTCTCGCGCGCCGCGTGAGCGCGGCCGGCCGGTCGTGCCGCGGTCTTGATCCATCGCAAGGCACCGACCCCGGCCACCGTCGAGCCTCTTCCGATCGACCGACCGGAGGAGGAAGACGCCATGACACACACGCCCCACGGCCTCGCCGAGATGTTTCCGGAGAGTGTGGACCGGCTCCACGCGCTCAAGAGCGATCACCATTTCGCCCGGATCGAGGCCGACTACCATGAGCTCAATCGCAGCATTCACCGCGCCGAGACCGATATCGAACCGTGCTGCGACGAAACGCTCGAAGACATGAAGAAGCGCCGTCTCGCTCTGCTCGACACCATAAAGACCCACCTCGTTCGCGCCTGAGAAGCCGGCGCCGTGACCGCTGCCGACAGCACCTTGGCGCCGCCGCGGTTGCGCGCAGGTTAACCGAGATCAGCGATCGACCGGCGCTCCGCCGGTGCCGGTTTGCAGCCGCTGTTCGCCCTCGATCACGTCAAGCGCGGTGCGGGCCGCCGACCCGATGGCGCGGGTCTCCTGCTCGGAGAGCGGCCGGTCGGCGGGCAAATCCGGGATCCGCACCGTGACCTCGCGATGGGCGAACTTGATCCCCTCGCGCTCGAAGAGGTCGCGGATCTCCTGGAAGACGCGCTTGCGGATCACCCACTGCTCGCCCGGCTTGGTCATGAACTTGACCCGGATGATCATCGCGCTGTCCTGCATCTCGATCACGCCCTGGCTCTTCAGGGGCTGCAGGAACTTGTCGCCGATCACCGGGTCGTCGAGCAGCTCGACGCCCAGCTTCTTCACCAGCTTGCGCACCTTCTCGACATCGGTGTCGTAGGTGAGGCGGAGCGGCAGCTTCATCATCACCCAGTCGCGCGAGAAGTTGGTCAGGTGGCTGATCTCGCCGAAGGGGATGGTGTGCAGCATGCCGAGATGGTGGCGGAGCTGGAAGGAGCGGAGCGAGATTTTCTCCACCGTGCCCTTCACCTCGCCGACATCGATGTACTCGCCGCGGCGGAACGCGTCGTCGGCCAGGAAGAACGCGCCCGAGAGGATGTCGCGCACCAGCGTCTGGCTGCCGAAACCGATGGCGAGGCCGAGGATGCCGGCACCGGCGAAGAGAGGTGCCACGTTGAAGCCAAGCTCGGAGGCGAGCACCAGCACCACCGCCAGCACGATCGAGCCGAGCACGAAGCTGCGGATCAGCGGCAGCAGCGTCGCCACCCGGCTCGCGCCGGCACCACCTTCGCCCTCGCCGGGCTCGAGCGGCGTGTCGTCGACGCCCTCATCGGCGATCCGCCGGTCGATCCAGATCCGCACGGCGTGGAAGAGGACATAGCCGACGAAGACGATGTCGATCACGTCCTCGGCGATCCCGAGCAGCATCGCCTCGTCGAAGAGGCCCGGCCCGCCCCAATAGTAGAGAAGACCGTAGGCGCCGGCCCCGATCGCGAAGAGGCTCGCCACGCGGTAGCCGAGCTCCTCGAAGCTCTGCATGCCGCGGCGCATCGGCACCATCTCGGTGTCCTCCCCGGCCAGACTGCGGATCGCGCTGCCCTCCTCGATGCCGTCGCCATCGATATCGCCGGAGGAGCCGAACTCGTCAGCCCGCATTTCGCGCGACAGGCGCTCGGGGAAGGGGGCCTCGGTCTCGGCTGCCGCAGGGGCCGCCGCAGGAACACCCGCCACGCCCTCTGCCGCCGAGGGCTGCCCGGTCGCAGGCGCGCCGGCGGCCGCATCGCGGTTGAGCCAGGCGATCATCCGCCGCCGGGCGAAGACCCGCTCGATCGCGAAACGTGCCGTTGCGTAGAGGAGCGTGCCGCCCAGCATCACCAGATAGGGCACGGTCAGCCCGAGCGGCTGGGTCGCGATCCCCATCACCATGTCGAAGGCGAACTTGCCCCAGGCCGCGAGCAGATAGAGCGTGGCGAGCGGCGCCCAGAGCCGGAGCGCGAAGAGCGTGACCCAGCTCACCTGCCGGCGGTCCTTGCCGTCGAGGATGATCTTGTTGATCGTGTCGCCGCAGGTTCGGATCAGCACGAGAAGGCTGAGGATCATGACCCCGCTCAACGTCACCGAGAAGAGCACCAGCCCCTCGCGCGGCAGTCCGATCAACGAGATCCAGTAGCCGAAACCGATCGAGATCACCCCGAAGCTGCTCACGGCCGTCAGCCAGCGATAGAGCCGGCGCGCCTCGAGGGTGCCGATCGCCGGGATGCGGTAGTTGGGCAGGAAGGGGCAGAGCATCATGCGCCAGATCATGTCGACGATCAGCGCCGAGACATAAATCGCGAAGACCACGATGGCCGTGTGCAGCGTCGCCTCGTCGCCGCCGTAGTAGACGAGGCCGAGGCCGCTCGCGACCATCACGACGATCGCCGAGCCGCCGAGGGTTAGCAGCACCCGCGCCCCAAGGATCGGCAATTTGTCGGAGTAGCCCTTGGGGTTGGCCTTCTGCATCCCGACGAAGATCGGCCGGAAGATAAAGGCCGCGGCCAGATTGCTGATCGCACGGCCGACCGCGAGCAGCACCAGGGCAAAGAGCGCGACGCCGAGGAAATAGCCCGGCTCGCCGGTCCGGCTGGCCGCCGAGAGCGTCACTTTCAGCTCGTAGAGCGCCTCGGGCGCCTCGTAGAGGATCTTCGCGGCGCGGGCGCGGAAGACCTCGACGAGGCGCTCGGTGGTCTCGAGCATCGTGCCGGTCTCACCGCCGAGGGCGCTGTAGGCCTCCGCACTCGGGACGCTGGCGGGGTCGAAGCTCGGGCGCGGGCTCGACTGGCGCGGGGTGCTTTGCTCGGGCGCGCTCTCCTGGGCCGGGGAGCCGCCGAGCAGCCGGCCATAGTCGATCGGGCTCTGGGCGGTGGCGAGATGCGGCACCACGAGGGCAACCGCGATGAGCAACAAGAGGATAGGCAGGCTGCGGGCCAAGGGCGTTCTCCGGCATCGCGGACGGGTCGGCCACGCCATCCGCTCTTGCAGAACACCTAGCACGCCGTCGCATGCCGTGCAGCCCCGGCCCCGTATGCCGTGATCGCGATTGTGCGGAAGCGCACAAAGCCGCGAGGTCGGGGGCTTGCCGAGCCTCGCAAGATGCGGCACCCATGGGGCGTGCGCGCACGGGGCGCCCTCCGGCGGCCGAGGGGGAGCATGGCACGAGCAGATCCCAGGGCAGGCGGAGCCCCCGAGCAACGCATCCTGTTCTACAGCCACGACACCTTCGGCCTCGGCCATTTGCGCCGCTCCCGCACCATCGCGAGCGCGCTGACGGCGGCCGACCCGTCGGCCTCGGCGCTCATCGTCACCGGCTCGCCGATCGCGGGGCGGTTCGACTTCCCCGAGCGGATCGACCATGTCCGGCTGCCGGGCGTCGTGAAGATGGCCGATGGCAGTTACCAGTCCTCGAACCTGCAGCTCGACATCGACGCGATGGCGCGGCTCCGGGGCGAGATCATCCGCGCGACCGATGCCGAGTTCGCGCCCGGGCTCGTGATCGTCGACAAGGAGCCCTGGGGCTTTCGGGGCGAGCTTGCCGAGACGCTCGAGGCCGCGACCGCCCGGGGCGCGCGCGTGGTGCTCGGGATCCGCGACGTGCTCGACGAGGAGGACGCGCTCGCCGCCGAATGGGAGCGCAAGGGCGCCGTCGAGGCGATCGAGCGCTTCTATGACGAGATCTGGGTCTACGGCATCCCCCAGATCTGCGAGCCGCTGGCGGGCCTCGGGCTCTCGGCGCGGATGGAGCGGCGGGTGGTCTACACAGGCTATCTGAGGCGCGAACCGCCCGAGCGCGATGCGCTGCCCGACGGCGCGGTGCCGGAGCCGCCTTATGTGCTCGTCACCACCGGTGGCGGCGGCGACGGGGCCGGGCTCGTCGACTGGGTGCTCTCCGCCTACGAGGCCGATCCCGGGCTCGCGCCGCCCGCGATGATCGTCTACGGGCCGTTCATGCATGCCGCGGCGCGCGCCGAGTTCGACGCCCGGGTGGCGCGCCTCGGTGGACGCGTCCGGGCGACGGGCTTCCACGGTCAGCTCGAGCAGGTGCTCGCGCGGGCCTCGGGCGTCGTTGCGATGGGCGGCTACAACACCTTTTGCGAGATCCTCTCGATGGACCGCCCCGCCGTGATCGCGCCCCGCACCCAGCCCCGCCGCGAGCAGCTCATCCGTTCTGCCGCCGCCGAGCGGCTCGGCCTCGTGCGGATGATCCTGCCCGAGCGGGACGGCCGCGGGCCAGCCGCGATGGCGCGGGCGATCCGCGGCCTCGCCGATCAGCGCCGGCCTTCCGAGGTGTGCCTGCCGGGGCTTCTCTCGGGCGTCGAGCGCGTGGTGGCGCGGGCGGTCGGCGGGCGGGCACCGGCCGTGGCGGTCGGCGAGTGAGCGCGCCCAAGGACGGCGCCTCGCCCGGGCCGCCGCTCGCCGTGGTGGTCAAGGGCTATCCCCGGCTCTCGGAGACCTTCATCGCGCAGGAGCTCCATGCGCTTGAGGCGCTCGGCCACCGCTTCGAGATCTGGTCGCTCCGCGCGCCCTATGACGACCGCACCCACCCGATCCACGACGAGATCCGGGCGCGCCCGCGCTACCTGCCCGAGTATCTCCACGATGCCCCGCTCCGCGTGCTCCGGGGCCTGCGCGCCGCGCGCCGGCTGCCGGGCTTCGGCGCCGCACTCCGTCTCTGGCTCGCCGATCTCCGCCGCGACCCGAGCCGCAACCGCGTGCGGCGGTTCGGCCAGGCGGCGGTCCTCGCGGCCGAGCTGCCGGCCGAGACGCGCGGCCTCTACGCGCATTTCCTCCACACGCCGGCCTCGGTCGCACGTTACGCCGCCGCGATGCGCGGCCTCCCCTGGAGCGTCTCGGCCCATGCCAAGGACATTTGGACGACGCCCGACTGGGAGAAGGCCGAGAAGCTCGCCGACAGCACCTTCGCCGTCACCTGCACGGCCTCGGGTGCCGAGCATCTTGCGGCCCTCGCGCCCGCGCCCGGCCGCGTCACGCTCGCCTATCACGGGCTCGACCTCTCCCGCTTCCCCGACCCGCCCGCCGCGCTGCCGCCCGCGCCGCCGTTTCGGCTCCTCTCCGTCGGCCGTCTCGTCGAGAAGAAGGGTTATGGCGACCTGCTCGAGGCGCTGGCGCAGCTTCCGGAGGACCTCGACTGGCAGTTCGAGCATATCGGCGGCGGCAAGCTCGCCACGGAGCTTGCGGCCCGGGCCGAGGCGCTCGGCCTCGCCCCGCGCATCGACTGGCGCGGCAAGCAGGCCCAGGGCGAGGTGATCGCCGCCATGCGCCGCGCTCATCTCTTCGTGCTGCCCTCGCGAATCGCCGCCGACGGGGACCGCGACGGCCTGCCCAACGTGCTGATGGAGGCCGCCTCGCAAGAGCTGGCGATCCTCTCGACGCGGGTCTCGGCGATCCCGGAATTCATCCCAGACGAGGCGCATGGCCGGCTGGTGCCGCCCGGCGATCCGGCCGCCCTGACCGCGGCGATCGCAGCGCTCGCCGCCGACCCGGCCGCCCGGTCCGCCATGGCGCGCGCGGCGCGCGCGCGGCTCCTCGAGCGGTTCGGGATGGAGGCGGGCATTGCGGCCCTCGACGCACGGCTCCGGGCGCTCCTCGGTCAGGGCGCGCGGCAGGAGGCGGCGGAGTGAGCTGGGTCGCCGTCTACGCGCCGATGAAGCCGCCGGACGATCCCGTGCCCTCGGGCGACCGCGAGATCGCCCGGAGCCTGATGCGCGCGCTCGCCCTCGCCGGTCTCGAGCCGCGCCTCGTCTCGCGCCTGCGCAGCCGCGACGGGGTCGGCGACCCGGCCACACAGGCGCGGATTCGCGCCGCGGCCGAGGCGGAGGCGGCGCGCCTTGCCCGCGCCTTTGCCCCCGATCCGCCGGCGGCCTGGCTCACCTATCACTGCTACTGGAAGGCGCCGGATCTCCTCGGCCCCGCGGTCGCGGACGCGCTCGACCTGCCCTATGCGATCGCCGAGCCGTCGATCTCCCCGCGTCGGCGCGAGGGTCCGTGGGCCGGCTTCGCCGCCTCTGCCGAGGCCGCGATCGCCCGGGCCGACCGCCTCTTCTGGACGACCGAGCGGGACCGACCGGCACTCGCGGCGGCGGGACACGGGGCCCGCATGGTGCATCTGCCGGCCAGCCTCGATCCCGGGCCGCGCGTGGCGCCACGGTCCGCGGCCCGGCCGCTCCGGCTCCTCACGGTCGCGATGATGCGCCCGGGCGACAAGACCGAGAGCTATCGCCGCCTCGTGGCCGCGCTCGCCTGCCTCGAGGCCGATTGGCGGCTCGACGTGGTGGGCGACGGGGAGGCGGCGGCCGAGGTCGCGGCCCTTCTCACCCCGCACGGCCCGCGCGTCACGCGACACGGGACGGTGACCGATCCGGTGCGCCTCCGGGCGCTGATGGAGGCGGCGGATCTCCTGGTCTGGCCAGGTGTCGGCGAGGGCGTCGGCCTCGTCTGGCTCGAGGCGCAGGCGGCAGGGCTCCCGGTGGTCGCCGAGGACGGACCAGCCGCCCGCGCGGCGGTGGAGGGTGGTGTGCTGGCCCCCCCCGGCGCTCCGGCAGCCTTGGCGCAGGCGATCGGTGCCGCGGCGGCCGACCGCGCCGCGCTGTCGGCCCGGGGCCGTGCCCGGATCGAGGCGCGGCACACGCTGGCCGCTGCGGCCGCGACGCTCCGCTCGGCCCTCATGCCGCTCCTCGCGGCCGTGGGGGCGCCCCGATGACCCGCGTTGCGCTGATCCGCCATTTCCCCACCGACTGGAACCTCGAGGGCCGGCTCCAGGGGCGTGCCGATCGCCCGCTGACCGACGACGCTCGCGCCCGGCTCGGGACCCTGCGCCTGCCCGCGCCCTGGGACAGCGCCCGCCTCGTCGCGAGCCCGCTCAGCCGCGCCCGCGAGACCGCGGAGAGCCTCGCCGAGGGCCGCGCGGTCGCCCTCGATCCGCGCCTCGTCGAGCAGAGCTGGGGCGCCTGGGAGGGTCTGCGCTCCGCCGATCTCCTCGCCGACCCCGCGAGCGGCTTCGTCCCCACCCATGAGATGCCGCCGGAGTTTCGACCGCCCGGCGGGGAGACCGGCACGGATGTCTGGGCGCGCGTCCGCCCGGCGCTGGCCGAGATCGCCGCAGGCCCGTCCGCGGTGATCGTGGTGCACAAGGCGGTGATGCGGCTCTTGCTGTCGCGCGCAGGGGTACCGGCGCCGGTGGAGATCAAGCGCGCGCGGCTGTACCCCGTGAGCCTCGGCCGGGACGGCGAGCCGTCGGATCCCGGCGCGCCCGTCCGCCTCGTCGAGCGTATCGCGGCGGGTCGCCCGTGACGCGGATCGCCTTCCTCGTCTGCCACCTGACCGGCACCGGCCATCTGGTGCGCACGCTGGCGCTGGCGCGGGCCGTGGCCGAGGCCGGGGCCGAGCCGCTGGTGATCTCGGGCGGGGCGCCGCTCGCGCATCTTGCGGTGGACCTCCCGCTCGTCCAGCTGCCACCCGTCACCGTGCGCGGCTTCGACTATGCGACGCTCCGCCGGCAGGACGGGACCCCGGCCGACGACGCCTATCTCATGGTGCGCGCGACACGGATCGCCGAGGCGCTGGGGGCGTTTCGCCCGGATGTCCTCGTGACCGAGACCTTTCCGCTCGGGCGCCGCCGGCTTGCGGCGGAGTTCGAGGGCGCGATCGCCGCGGCGCGGGAGTCACGGCCCGGCGTCCGCGTGGTTGCCTCGGTGCGCGACATCCCCGAGCCGCCCAAGAAGCCCGCCCGCATCGCCGAGGCCACCGCCCGCATCCTGCGCGACTACGACGCGGTGCTCGTCCATGGCGATCCCGCGCTGGTGCCGCTCTCGGCGAGTTGGCCACTGCCGCCCGAGGCTGCGGCGCGGGTCCGTCACACGGGCTATGTGGCCGTTCCCCCGCCGCCCGAGCCGCCGCGCGACCAAACGGTCCTCGTGGCCGGCGGTGGCGGGCCGGCGGGCGAGGGGCTCCTCACCCTCGCGGCCGCGGCCGCACGGCAGGCCACGAGGCCGTGGCACCTGATCACCGGCGGCCCGGAGGCCGAGGGCCGTGCGGCGGCGCTCCGGGCCGAGGGTCTCACGGCCGACCCGCCGCGGGCCGATTACCGGGCGCTCCTGGCAGGGGCGGCATGCTCGGTGAGCCTCGCCGGCTATAACACCGCGATGGATCTCGCCGCCTGTCGGACACCGGCGATCCTCGTCCCCTTCGAGGAGCATGGCGAGCGCGAGCAGGCGATCCGGGCCGCGGCGCTGGCGCGGTTCGATGGCGTCACGGTGCTCTCGGCCGCCGGTCTCGCGCCCGAGCGCCTGGCCGCAGAGGTCGAGCGCGCCGCAGGCGGCCCCCGCCGCCCGCCGCTCCCGATCGCGCGCGCCGGCGCCGCGCGGGCGGCCGCGGCGCTCCTTGCCGCCGTGCCCGCATGAGGGCCGCCGCATGAGGCCGAAGCGCCGGATCCACGACACCGAGGCGATCATCGCGCGGCTCCGCGAGATCACCCGGGCGGCACGCATCGACCTGCGGTTCCTCCATGACGATCGCACGCGCGAGCACATCGCCGAGACCGTGCGCGATGCCGAGCGCATCCTCGATGTCGGGCAGGGGATGCGCGGGCGCCTGGCGGGCGACCCGCGGGTCGAGACGCTCGACCTCAACGACTATGGCGACTACCCGGACATTCTCGGCGATGTCTGCTCGCCCTTCCCGGACTGGATGGCCGCCCGCTACGACGCGGTGATCGCGCTCGCCATCCTCGAGCATGTGCACGAGCCGGCGCTGGCGGTCGCCAATTTCCGCGAGACGCTGCGCCCGGGCGGGCAGCTCTTTCTCTATGTGCCGTGGATCTGGCGCTATCACGGGCCGCCGGATCTGTCGTTCCAGGACTTCCAAAGGCTCTCGCGCGATGGGCTCGCCTATCTGCTGCGCGACTTCGAGGAGGTGACGCTCTACCCGATCCGCGGGAAGTACGCCGCGATCGCCAATCTGCTGAAGGTGTGGAAACGCCATATCGAGCGGCGCTTTGGCGGCCGGGTCAACCGGCTGCTCGATGCGCGCGCGAGCGACTGGCGCAACACGGTGCAGGCGAGCGGCTTCCTCGCCGCGGCCCGGAAGCCGCTGGCAGATTAGCAGAGCTTACCTGACCTCGAGGACAACTCGTTTGTCGAACACAGGTTTGAGCGGCAAATTCCAGTCATCAGGCGCTTGGCGATGACCAGATGGTTAAGCCGAGCTTGTCCGAAGAGCTGGAGATCAAGCCATGACCCTGCACACGATCTGGACCATCACCGACCCGCGCCACACGAGCGAACTGCGCCGTGCCAATGAGGATCGCAGTGCCGCCATCGTCGCGACATTCCGCCCGCTCCTGCGGGCCTCCGAGGTGATCCGAGGGCTCCTCGGCGCGGCCAGCCGCGAGATTGCCCGTCGCCGCTGCCGGATGGCCACGCTCCGCCAGTTTGCGCGGATGAGCACCCGCGACCTCGAGGATATCGGCCTGACGCCCGGCGATGTTACGCATTTCGCGGCGGGTGGCGAGCTTCCTGCGCCGCAGCCCGCCGCTCCGACAGGCCCGGCGCCCGTGGCCACGACAGCGCCCGCGCGGCCGGCCGCGGCGTTCCGGATCCGGGATCTCGCCCGGGCGTTTCATCCGCGCGGCCCCGCGACCGACACGCGTTCGCCGTCCAAGGACCCGACGCCCGCGCGCCGTGCCGCATGAGCGGAGCCCTCAGCCGTTGGTCGGGCCTCCCCGACCGCGGCCCGGCAGGCGCCGCAGATAGACCGCCCAATAGACCGCCGCGACGAAGACCCCGCCGCCCACGATGTTGCCGAGCGTCACCGGCAGGATGTGCCAGACGAGGTCGCGCAGCGTGATCACCTCGGAGCCGAGCATCATCGCGGCGGGCAGGATGTACATGTTGGTGACCGAGTGCTCGAAGCCGAGCGCGCTGAAGGCGGTGATCGGCAGCAGGATCGCGAGGATCCGGTCGGTCAGCGTGTGCGAGGCGAAGCACATCCAGACCGCGAGGCAGACCAGGATATTGGCGAGAATGCCCCTCAGGAAGGATGGCCAGAAGCCGACCGCCACCTTCTCCTCGCCAAGCGCGACCGCCACCGCGGCCATGCTGCCCTCGCCAGTGCCATAGATCCCGGCCTCCCGCGCGATCCAGGCGGTGACGATGGCGCCGGCGAAGTTGGCGAAGAACACATAGCCCCAGGCCCGGCGGAGCTCCGTCAGCGTGATCCGCCCATGGGCCCAGGCCATCACGCTCAGCATGTTGCCGGTGAAGAGCTCGGCGCCCGCCAGGATCACCAGCGCGAAGCCGAGCGAGATCGCGACGCCGCCGGCGATGCGCCCGAAGGCGCCGGCCATCGACGGCTCGGTGAGGATCAGCGTGTGCAGCATCGCGCCGAAGGCGATATAGACCCCGGCGATGAAGCCGAGCACCACCATCGTGGTCGTCGCCATCCGCGCCTTGCGAACGCCGACATCCTCGACCAGCCGGGCGATGCGGCGCGGCGGGTGGGCGTCGATCACCCCGCTCACGGCATAGGGGACCGGCGGCATGTCGTTCCGCTCGTTCATCCGAGTGTGCTCCGATCGCGCAGAAAGCGTCGCATACCCGACATGATTGCCCGAGAAGCTCTTTTGCGTGCTGATGAAGATCCAACGCCGAGAGAAAACACTTTCCGCCCTATGATATCCACGGGACCCAGTGCCGCGGGTCCCAGCCGGTCAGCCCGCCCTTGGTCAGCCCGCC
>CAYORO010000054.1:0-16680 GCA_964406355.1 uncultured Limibaculum sp. | reverse complement strand
GAAGAGACGCTTGAATTTCCCGGGGTCGTGACCGAGCTGCTGCCGAACGCCACCTTCCGGGTCAAGCTCGAGAATGGCCACGAGATCATCGCCCACACCGCCGGAAAGATGCGCAAGAACCGGATCCGCGTGCTGGCGGGCGACAAGGTGCAGGTCGAGATGACGCCCTACGATCTCACCAAGGGCCGCATCACCTACCGCTTCAAATAGGCGTGACCGGGGATCCCGCGGCCGAGCGCCCGCGCCTCGTCCTGGCCTCCGCCTCGCCGCGCCGCCGCGCGCTGCTGGCGCAGATCGGCGTGGTGCCCGACGCTGTCGTGCCCGCAGAGATCGACGAGACCCCGGCCAAGGCCGAGCTGCCGCGCCGCTATGCCCAGCGGCTGGCGCGGGAGAAGGCCGAAGCCGTCGCTGCCCGCGAGCCGGGGCTCGTGCTGGCGGCGGACACGGTTGTGGCGGTCGGTCGGCGGATCCTCGGCAAACCGCTCGATGCGGCCGAGGCCGTGCGCTTCCTCCTCCTCCTCTCGGGCCGACGCCACCGGGTCACCACCGCGGTGGGCCTGGCGGGGCTTGGCGCCGTGCGGGTACGCACGGTCGAGACGCGGGTGAAACTCAAGCGCCTCTCCGACACCGAGCTCTCGGCCTATATCCGCTCGGGCGAGTGGGAGGGGAAGGCCGGCGGCTACGCGATCCAGGGCATCGCCGCGGCCTTCGTGCCGGAGATCCACGGCAGCTACACCAACGTCGTCGGCCTGCCGCTGACCGAGACCGCCAATCTGCTCCTCGGCGCCGGCTATCCGGTGAGCTACGAGGGCCCGCCGGCGTGAGCCGCGTGATCGTGATCGACCGGATCGCGGAGGGACGCATGGCTGCCGCGCTGCTGGTCGATGGCCGGCTCGAGGATCTGCTGATCGACCCAGCCCCGGGCGACACATCGCCCATCCCCGGAGAGATCTACCGGGCGAAGATCGACCGCCTCCTGCCCAAGCTCGGCGCGGCCTTCGTCAAGCTCGGGCGCGGGCAGACGGGTTTTCTCCGCGAGGCCAAGGGCCGGAAGGAGGGCGAGGGCCTCCTCGTCCAGGTCATCAGCTACCCCGAGCCCGGCAAGGCGAGCCCCGTCACGACGCGCATCCTCTACAAGGGCCGGTACGTGATCCACACGCCCGACGCGCCGGGCGTCAACCTCTCGCGCCAGATCAAGGACCCCGCCGAACGCGCCCGCCTCGCCGAGCTGCTGGCCGAGGTGCTTGACCGCGCGCGCGCCGAGGCAAGCGACGCGTCCGCGCTCGCGAGCAGCGGCCTGATCGCTCGGAGTGCCGCTGCAGGAGCCGAGACCGACGCGATCGCATCCGAAGCCCGGGATCTGATCGCTGCACATCTCAGCACCGGCACCGGCAGCGGCACCGGCCTTGGGCTCGGTGCGGCGGGCGGCCTGCCACCTTCCGACGCGCGGAGCTTGGCACTCCGGGACTGGACCGATCCCGCCCCGGATCGCATCGCTGCCGACACGCGGGAGGGGTTCGACGACCATGGCGTCAGGGACCGGATCGATCGGCTGAAAAGCCCGCGGGTCGAGCTTGCGGCAGATGCCTGGATGAGCATCGAGGCGACGGCGGCGCTCGTCGCCATCGACGTCAACACCGGTGGCGGGTTCCAGGGGGGCGACGCCCTCAGCGCCAATCTCGCGGCGGCCCGCGAGCTGCCGCGCCAGCTCCGGCTCCGCGGCCTCGGCGGGATCGTTGCCGTCGATTTCGCGCCGCTCCCGAAGCGTGACCGCAAGCGGATCGAGGACGCGCTCAAGGCCGCCTTCCGCAAAGACCCTATCGAGACCACGCTCGCCGGCTGGACGCCGCTCGGCCTCTTCGAGCTCCAGCGCAAGCGCGAGCGCCGACCGCTTTCCGAGCTTCTCTGAGCGCACCGCATCGCCACCGGCGCGGGCCTGCCGGAGGCGGGCGGGGGGGGGGCGCCTCCGGCTGGCCCGCGCCCTCAGAGCCAGAAGGGCTCGGTTCCGCGAAACGCCTTCCAGAGGCCCTTGGCGTCTTCCCAGGACCGCCGCGCACGCTCGGTGCGCAGCCCGATCACGAAGCCCGCCGCCCGTGCCGCTGCGACGCCCGCACCCGCCGGCCCCTCCGCGTCTCGGAAGAGCTCCTCGGCCATCGCGGCATCCTGAAGATCGCCAAAGATCGCCTGCAGTTCCTTGAGCCGCCTGAGGAACGGCCGCACCCGCTTCTCGGGCCAGAGCGGCGCCGCGAACTCAACCGCATAGCGCAGCGTCTTGAGCGCCTTTCTGAGATCATGCCGCGCCGGGATGTCGAGCTCCTCGATCCCGCGCGCCTTCTTCTCGACCCGCGCGAGCCGCTCGGCCAGCGCCGCGGCGATCGTCTCCGACACGGGCCGCGCGAGCCGGGCCGTCTGGTCCCAGTCGCTCGGATCGAGCCAGCCGCGCGCCGCGACGAAGGCCCCGAGATCGAGCTGGAAGGCGAAGACCCGGCCCGACGCCAGTATGGCCCGCACCGCTTCGCGCCGGCGCGTCGCATGGGCGGCCACGGCCTCTGCCAGCTGCCCGAGCCCCGGATCCGCCTCCGGCGTCGCCCATTCGGGCTCGATGATGTCGGAGACGACGACGTCAAGATCGCGGAGCGTGCCCACCTCGTGGAGGAGCCACCGCGCCTCCGCCTCGAGCGCCTCGAGCGCCGGCCCGCCGAGCGCGGGGCCGAAAGCCGCGATGGCCGAGCGCAGCCGGCGGAGACCCACGCGGAGCTGGTGCGGCGCCTCCGGATCGTCGCTGGCCCGCAGCGCCGCGACATTGGCCACGATCTGTCCGAGGCATTCGCCGAGCACGGCCCGCGCGCCGCGTTCGGTTGTCCAGCCGGGTTCGAGATGCACCGGTTGCGCCAGGCGCGGGACCGGCGCCGGCAGGGTCTCGCCGGCCTCGAGGAGGCGCGCGCCGCGGTCGGCCTTGCTGAGCTCGGCAAAGCTCGCGCCGCCTTCCGGGAAGAGATGGCGCGCCGCGTCGAACACCGCGCGCGGGCTGCCGCTGACGAGCTCGATCTCCACCTCGAGGATCGCGGCGCGCCGCTCGCCCGCGAGGATCTCGCCCCGGTCGAGCGCGAGCTCCACCTCGCCGGCGCCGGGGATCGCGAGCCGGCGGAGCGTGCGCTCGATCCGGGTCTCGAAGGCGACGGCCGGGGTCTCGCCCGCGAGCCGCTCCTCGATGGTGGTGCGGAGCGCGTCATCCGACACCGCGGCGAGGTCCGGCTCGGGCCCCGCGATCTCCGCCTCGTCCTCGACGGCGCGGCTCAGTCCGCCCTCGAGCGCGCGGGCGGCCTTGACGCTCTGGCGCCAGGCGGTGCCGTCATGGCGGGTGCGGAGCGCGATGCCCCGGCCCGCCAGCGCGCCGCCCGGCGTGTCGTGGTAGAGGGTTCGGAGCGGCGTGGTCCGGGGCTCGCCGGTGCCAAAGCGAAGCACCGCCGGGCTCCGCTCGATGCGGGCGGCGGCCGCCTCGTCGATGAGGAGCTTGAGTTCGATCTCGTTCATAACAGAGGCATGTCACTTTTGTGACGACCGCGCAAGACTACCGGACAAGCCCCTGATTGATCGTCCTCACTCGGCCGGTGTGGGCCGGACGGCTCCGCTCGGGCGGGGACGGCCAAAGCGCGCCAGCCCCTTGAGGTCCTCGACGATGAGATAGAGCGCCGGGATCAGCACCAGCACGATCAGCGTCGCGAAGAGGATCCCGAAGCCGAGCGACACCGCCATCGGCACCAGGAACCGGGCCTGGGCGTCGGTCTCCCAGATCATCGGCGCGAGACCGCCGAAGGTGGTCAGCGTGGTGAGCAGGATCGGCCGGAAGCGGCGCACGCCCGCGCGCCAGATCGCCTCATGCGCCGGCAGCCCGCCCTGTCGCGCATTGTTGGCATAGTCGATCATCACGATCGCCGCGTTGATCACCACGCCCGAGAGCGCGATCACCCCGAAGAGCGAGATCATCGAGAGCCCCATCCCCATCAGCATGTGCCCGAGCACCGCGCCGACCACGCCGAAGGGGATCGCGGTCATCACGATCAGCGGCTGCACATAGGAGCGGAACGGGATCGCCAGCAGCGCGTAGATCAGCGCGAGCGCGATCGGGAAGGAGAAGCCGGTGAAGCTCTCCATCGTCTCGGCCTGGGTCTCCTGGCGCCCGCCGAAGCGCCAGCCGAGGCCCGGATAGTCGGCGACGAGGCGCGGCAGCATCTCGGCCTCGAGCGCGGTGACGATCTGGTTGGTCTGCTCGTCCGGCACGACATTGGTGGTGACGCTGACGATGCGCCGGCCCTCTTCGCGGGTGATCTGCGCATCGGCGCGCGAGCGCGTCACCTCGGCGATGTCGAAGAGCGCGACCTCGCCGCCATCGGGGGTGCGGATCAAGAGCGTCTCGATATCGGCCTCGGAGGTGCGCTCCTCGCGCGGCAGGCGCACGCGGAGCGAGACCTCGTTTCGCCCCTCCTGCTGCGCCAGCGCCTCGACGCCGAAGAAGGCCGCGCGGACCTGGCGGCCCACCTCCTCGGAGGTGAGCCCGAGCGCGCGCCCGGCCTCGGTCAGGCGGAACTCGAGCTGGCGCTTGCCGGGCGTGAAGCCGTCATCGGGATCGCGCACCACGGAGTACTCGCCGAGCCGGTCTGCGAGCGCGCGCGCCGCACGGTCGAGCACCTCGGGCTCGGTGTGGGAGAGCTGGACATTGACCGCGGTCTCGCCCCCCGGGCCGCCGAAGGACGAGCTGAAGCGGGAGGCGCGGGCCTCCGGGATCTCGCCCATCGCCTCGCGCCAGAGCCGGGTGAACTCGACCGTGCCGATCGGGCGCTCGTCGGGCCGCGTGAGATAGGCGCGCACGGTGATCTGGGTGTCGCGGATCACGCCCTGCACGCCGCGCCCGAGGGTCGGGCCGCCATGCTCGGCGATCACCTGCTCGGCGGCCTCGACGGCGCGGTGCTCAACCGCGCGCGCGGTCTCGATCGGCGCGCCGACCGGCAGCGTGATCCGGAGGATCGAGTAGTCGCGCGGCACCGGCGGGAAGAGCGAGAAGCCGAGGCGCCCGGAGGCCGGCACCGCGAGCACGACCATCATGATCGCCACCATCGCTGCCATGGTCGCATAGCGCCAGGAGAGCGCCACCCGCAGCAGCGGGCCATAGATCCGCTCAGTCACCCAGGCGAGCCCGCCCGAGACGCGGATCTGCAGCCGCTCGAGCCGGTTCGGCGGCCCCTCGCGCGGGCGCACATGGGCAAGGTGCGAGGGCAGGACGAAGAGCGCCTCGATCCAGGAGAGCAGGAACGCGGTCGCCACCACGATCGGGATCCAGATGAAGAACTTGCCGAAACCGCCGGGCACGAGCGCCAGCGGCAGGAAGGCCGCGATGTTGGTCAGGATCGAGAAGGCGAGCGGCACCGCGATGTCGCGCGCGCCCTGGATCGCGGCCTCGAGGCGCCCCATGCCGCGCTGCATGTACTCATAGATGTTCTCGCCCACCACGATCGCGTCGTCGACCACGATGCCGAGCGCCAGGATGAAGGCGAACATCGACACCATGTTGATCGAGGCCCCGGTCGCGGGGAGGAACAGGAAGGTGCCGAGGAAGGCGGTCGGGATGCCGACAGCCACCCAGAAGGCCAGGCGATATTCGAGAAAGAGGCTGAGCAGCAGGAGCACGAGGACGAGGCCCACCAGCCCGTTCTTGAGCAAGAGGTTGAGCCGGCCGCGATAGATCACGGCGTCGTCCTCGGTGATCGTGACATCCACGCCCTGGGGCAGGCCGGCCTGAAGCTTCGGCAGCGCGGCCGCCACGGCGTCGGACACGCTGATCGGGGTCTCGTCGCCCACGCGGAAGACATCGAGCTCGATCGCCGGCTGGCCGTTGTAGCTCACCTCGGTGTCGGTCTCGGCGAAGCCGCGGGTGACGGTGGCAATCTCGCCGAGGCGCAGCACCGCGCCGCCCGAATCGGCGATCACCGGGATCGCGGCAAACTCGGCGATGCGGTCGCGCCGGTCGGCGAGGCGGATGAGCAGGTCCCCGCCGCGCGCCTCGATCGTGCCGCCCGCGCGGTCGACCGCCGCCTGCCGGATCGTCGCGGCGATCTGGTCGAGCGTGAGCCCATAGGCGCGGAGTGCGCCCTGCGGCACCTCCACATGGATCTCGAGCTCGCGCTCGTTGTCGATGTCGACCTGGCTGATGCCCTCCTCGAGCAGAAGCTCGCCGCGCACCTGCTCGGCCGCCATCCGGAGCGACTGACCGTCGACCGCGCCGTGGACCTGGAGCTCGACCACCTCGCGCCGCGGCACGACGAGGCGCACCTGCGGCTCCTCGGCGTCCTCGGGGAAGGTGGTGATCCGGTCGACCTCCTGGGCGATCTCGTTGTAGAGGCGCTGGCGCTCCTCCGAGGGGTCGAGCTCGGCCGTGACCGTTGCGGCACCCTCCGACGCGCTGGCGGTCAGCCGGTCGATCCCCTCGATCCCGGAGAGCGCCTCCTCGACCGCGAGCACGACCCCCTGCTCGACCTCGGCCGGCGTCGCGCCCGGCAGCGCGACCGTGACGGTCACCGTGTCGGTCTCGTAGCTCGGGAAGACCTCCTGGGTGATCCGGCTGGCAAACAGGAACCCCCCGAGAACGAGGAGCAGCATCAGCAGGTTGGGCGCCACGCCGTGGCGCGTCATCCAGCCGATCGGGCCGACGCCCTTGAAGCGCCCGCTCATGCGCCGTCCCCGCGCTCGGCGATGCGCAGCGCCATGCCCTCCGAGACGATCGCGAGATCGGTGGTGACGATGCGCTCACCCGGCGCGAGGCCGGCGGCGACGATCACCTCCGCGGTGCCGCGCCAGGCGATCTCGGGGCGGCGGATCTCGAGCGTGTCGTCCGCGCCCATCACCCAGACCGTATCGCCGTCGCGGAGCCAGGCCCGGTCGATCGCGACCGCACCGGGCAGGGGGGGCGTCGCGATCTCGGCGCGGATAAACGCGCCGAGGAGGAGCCGCGGGCCGGTGTCGGCGACGGCGGCGAGCGGGTCGTCGATCTCGACGATCACCTCCGCCATCCGCCCGGCCTCGGTCAGGTCTGCGTCGATCCCGGCAAGGCGACCCGCGCGGGCCGCGCCCTCGGGCCAGACGCCGGGCTGGGTCAGGCGCACGGCGTCGCGGCCATCGGTCTCGAGCCAGGCGAGCGCCGAGGGCGGGACGGCGAGGCGCACGCGATAGGCCTCGGTCGCGACGAGCCCCGCGAGCTCGGCGCCGGCCATGACCACCGCGCCCTGGGCGACCTGCTCGGTCTCGACCAGCGCATCGAACGGCGCCGCAAGCACCATCTTCTCGACCCGGAGCCGCGCCGCGTCGCGCCGCGCGACCGCCGCTGCGCGCTGCGCCTCGAGCTCGGCCATCTGCGGCTCGCGCAGGATCAGGCCACGCTGCTCGTCCGTGACACCGGACCGCACGGGCGAGCGGGCGAGGTCACGCTCGGCGCGCTGGCGCTGGCCGCGCTCGAGGCGGATCTGTGCGTCGAGCCGGGCGATCTCGGCATTGGCCTCGGCGATCTCGAGCCGCAGGTCGCGATCGTCGAGGCGGAGCAGCGGGTCACCCGCGGCGATGCGCCCGCCGGGCACGAGCGCCCGGGAGTGCCAGTCGATCCGGCCGCCGATCTCCGGGCGCAGCACGAGCCGTCGCACCGGCTCGACGCTGCCCCAGGCGGCGATGCTGGGCCCGCGCTCGGCCAGCCGGGCAGGCGCGACCGCGACGAGGCGCGCCGCGCGCCCGGGGGCCGCGCGCTCGGCCGTCGGCCCGGTCGCGTAGATGTCGCGCGCGAGCCACAGGCCGCCGGCCACGATGCCCATCGCGACCACGAGCTGCGCGAGGCCGAGCAGCGCGCGCTGCCAGAGCGGCGCCGGACGCGTCTCGGCAGTGTCGAGCTCGACGGGTTTGGGGTGCTGGTACACGTCTCGCGCCTCCGGACCGATGCGGGCTGGAAGGTTTTCCCACGCCCGTTGCCCAGATATAACTTGCGTTGGCGGAATGTCCGTCGCTTCGGGGTGGAGGTTCGATGGTGGAGGCGAGGCGCGAGGCTGCGTGCCCGATCTGCGGCCGCCCGCGGGTCGAGGCCTGTCGGCCGTTTTGCTCTGCCCGATGCGCCGATATCGATCTCGGCAACTGGCTGTCGGGCCGCTACGCGATCCCGACCGAAGACGGCCCTTCGGGTGCGACGGGATCCGAGGCCGACGGCGCCGAGATCGAGGACCGCTGAGGGACCGTCTCGCTCCGACGGAGGGCCGCGGTCTTTGCCTCGGCCACCGCGCGCTCGGCGAGATCGGCGACGGCCTGCTCGCGGGCGAGGAGCGTTGCGAGGCGCTGGCGGATCGGCTCGGCGTCCTCCCCGAGGGCCTGCATGCGGGCCTCGCACTGCCTCGCCGCCGCCCGAAGCGAGGCTCGCCAATGAGCATCCGCCCCCAGATCGAACCCGCTGGGCGCCGATGCAGAGGTGGGCTCGACGGCGGCCCCGCCACGCTCTCGAAGCGCTTCGGCCTCCCGCGCGAGGCGCCGCCGCTCCGCCCAGTTCGCCGCCAGCTGGACCTCCTCGGCCTGGCGCGCGGCGGCCACCGCAGCGCCCAGGCGGGCAAGGCGGGCCGCACTCGCGCTCATGCCGCCCGGGCCCGCATCCGCATCCGGTCCGCGAAGAGGATAGCGGCCGCCACGGCCCGGTAATGCTCCGGCCGGATCTCCTGTCCGACCTCGACCAGCGCATGAAGCGACCGTGCGGTGGCCGGATCCTCATGGATTGGGACGCCGGCCCGCCCGGCAATCTCGCGGATGCGGAGCGCGATCTCGCCGACCCCCTTCGCCAGGCACCGAGGGGCCGAGCCCGGCGCACGGTCCCACGCAAGCGCGACGGCCACATGCGTCGGGTTGGTGACGACGACATCGGCCTTGGGCACGTCGAGCATCATCCGGTTGGTGGCGTTGGCGCGGGCGCGCTCCCGGCGCTCGGAGCGCAGATGCGGATCGCCCTCGGTCTGCCGAGCCTCCTCGCGAAGCTCCTGGTGGCTCATGCGGTTGCGCCGCGCGAAGTCATGCGCCTGCCAGAGGAGATCGAGCACCGCAATCATCGCCGAGATTGCGAGCACACCGCCCAGCATCACGCCGAGCTGCTGGTCGAGCAGCGGCCCGAGCGCGCGAGGCGGCGCCCAGGCCGAGCCGGCCATCGCCGGCATCTCGCGCGCCACCGCCCAGTAGAGCACGCCTGCGACGGCCGCGACCTTGAGCGTGCTCTTGGCGAACTCCACGAGGCCGGTCAGCCCGTATTTCTGCCGAGCATTGGCGACGGGCGAGATCCGCTCCAGCTTTGGCGTGATCTTCTCGGCGGCGGGAACGATCGCGCGCTGGGCGATGAGCAGCGCGAGCACCACCGCGGCCGGAAGGCTCACCGCCGGCAGCGCCGCCAGCAGAACGCCGCCGAGCGCGGTCGTGAGCGTGGCGCCCGTCCCACCACCGAGGATGTCCTCGGCCAGTGCCTCGGGCCGCGCGAGGGCCGGCCGCAGCGCCTCTCCCATCTCGACGGCGGACCAGGCTCCGCCAAGGAGGAGAGCCGCCGCCAGCCCGAGATAGGCCGCGAGCGTCTGCGCGTCCTGGCTTCGCGGCGCATCGCCCTTGGCCCGCGCCTGTTCGAGCCGCCGCGGCGTGGCCTCATGGGCCTTTTCCTGACCGCCGTCCTCCTCCGCCATCAGCCGGGCGCCCCGAGCGGATCGGCGAACAAGCGCCCCGCAAGCTCGGCCCAGCGCCCATAGATCGCCGGCAATGCGAGCCAGAGCGTGACGAGCCCGAGCCCGACCAAGAGCGGCACACCGATCAGCGCGACGAGCAGCTGCGGCATCGCGCGGGCGAGCGCGCCGAGCGCAAGGTTGTACGCGAAGCTGATGGCGATGAACGGAAAGGCGAGCGCAATGCCGATGCCAAAGGCCCCAGCCATCCGCGCAACCGACAGCTCGGCGAGGTCGCCCGCATCCGGGAGGCGGCCAAACGGCAACACGTCGTAGAGCCGCGCGAGCGCCGCCACGACCTCGACATGCAGCCCGAGCCCCATCGCGAGCACGATCCCGCCGAGCGCGAGAAAGGTGGCGAGCGTCGGCTCCGCCTCCGCGCCCACCGGCGAGCCGAAGAGGTGGCTGATCGAAAGGTGCATGGCTGCGGTGGTGCCCGCGATCTGCAGCACCATGACGAGGAGGCGAAAACCCATCCCGATCGCGAGGCCCGCGACTGCCTCGGCAGCGATCACGCGGGCAATCCCTGTCGGATCGCGGGGGGTCACGGGCACCAGCGGCTCGATCAGGGGCGCGAGGAGGAGGGTGATCGCAAGCGCCGCCCCGAGACGAACCCGCATCGGCACACCACGTTCACCGAGCCCGGGCAACAGGAACAAGACCGCCCCCACGCGCGCAAAGATGCCGGCGGCCGTGAAGATCGACCGCTCGGCGGCGGCGAAGATCTCCGCGAGCGGCTCCATCACGCGGTGCCCAGCAGCGCGAGCTCGGCATGCCCGCCGATCTCGTCGAAGGACAGCACCGGGTTGGCGATGCCCTTGGCCGTGAGCACGTGGCGCAGGAACCGCCGCCGCGGCGCCGAGGTGGCGATGGCCGGAAACTGTCCCTGCTCGGCGGCACGACGGATCACCGCACCGACGGCCCCCGCGAGCCGGTTGAATTCGGCGGGCGGCAGCGCCGGGTCAGTCCCGTCGCGCTCATGCTCGGCAAAGAGGCTCTCCCAGGTCGGGGCGAGCTGGACAAGCGGCAGCCGTCCCCGGTCGTCACAGAGCCGGGCGACGATGTGGAAAGCGATGCGCCGGCGCACATGTTCGACGATCTGCTCGGGCGGCAGGTTGGCCGTGCGCGCCTCCGCCGCGGCTTCGAGGATCAGGGGGAGGTTGCGCACCGAGACACGCTCCTCGAGCAGCATGCGCAGCACCGCCTGGAGCATGTCGTGCGGAACCTTCTCAGGCACGAATTCGTCGATCAGGCGGCGATTGGCCTCGGCGCGCGCGGGATCGGAGGGGCTGGTGAACGTCTCGATGAGCTTTCGGAGGGCGCGGCGGGTGAAGAGCCGGCCGAAGTTCCCCTGGATCGCCTCGAGAAGATGTGTCGCCACCACCTCGCCGGGCGCGATCACCGGCAGGCCGAGGGCCGCCGGCTCGTCCTGGCGCTGCTCGGGGATCCAGCGCGCGGGCGCTTTGTAGACAGGCTCCTGCGTGTCTTCTCCGGGCACCGGCAGCGTGCGATCGGGCCGGGTGAGCACCAGCACATGGCCGGGCTTAAGGGTCGCGCTGGCCACCTCCACACCCTGGATCAGGATCGAGTAGCGCCCGGGCTCGAGCAGCGGGTCGTCGGTCAGCCGAACCTCAGGGATCACGAAGCCGTACTCGGTCGCGATATGCCGGCGCATATTCACGATGCGCCGCTCGAGCCCCGTGCCTGGACGCATGATCGGCGCGATCAACTGCGGCGAAAATCGGAGATGGATCTCGTCGATATCGAGCAGGTCGCCGATCGGGCGGGGAGCGGGCGAGGACGCATGGTCCTCAGGCTCGGGTGGCAGCTCCGGCGGCTCGGCGCGCGCGCGGAGGGCGAGGAGCGCGCCGCCCCCAAGTCCACATGCGCCGAGCATGAAGGGCGCAAAGGGAAGCCCTGGCACGAAGGCGAAAAGCGCCATCAGCGCACCCACGGTTCCAAGGGCGGCCGGATAACCGCCAAGCTGCGCGAGCAGCGCGCGATCGGCCGATCCCGCAACCCCGCCCTTGGAGAGCAGGAGCGCGGCCGCGATCGAGGTGATCACCGAGGGTATCTGGGAGACGAGGCCGTCCCCCACCGTCAGGATCGCATAGGTCTCGAGCGCCTCCGAGAATGAGAGCCCGTGGACCGCCAGGCCCATCGCGAGCCCGATCACGAGATTGAGCAGGGTGATCAGGAGCCCCGCAATCGCGTCGCCCTTCACGAATTTCGACGCGCCGTCGAGCGACCCGAAGAAGGTCGTCTCCTCCTGCTCGACGCGCCGCCGCTCCTGCGCGTCCTTGTTGGAGATGGCGCCGGCGGCGATATCGGAATCGATCGCGAGCTGCTTGCCGGGCATGCCATCGAGCGCGAAGCGCGCGCCCACCTCGGCCATCCGCCCCGCGCCCTTGGTGATCACGATGAAGTTGACGATCAGCAGCACGCCGAAGATCACCAGGCCGAGAAAGATGTTCCCCGACATGATGAACATTGCAAAACCCTCGATCACGTCACCGGCCGCGTCAGTTCCGGTGTGACCTTCTCCAATAATCAGCTTGGTCGAGGACACGTTGAGCGAGAGTCGAAGCATAAGCGAGGCGAGCAGGATTGTCGGGAACGCCGAGAAATCGAGCGGGCGCTCGATGAAGAGCGTCACGGTGAAGATCAGGATCGCCAGCGCGAATGACGCGGCGAGACCGATATCGAGCAGCCAGGCGGGCATGGGCAGGATCATCATCACGATGACCCCCATGAGCGCCACCACCAGCAGAACGGTGGGCTGGTAGAGTTCGCGGATCGAGAGGCCGGTCATGGCGCGCGCCGTCCGGCAAGGCGCTCGGCTGGATCGAGGAGGGCGCCCCGCGCGGGGCGGAGGAGCGTGAGGGCGACCGCGCCCGGCGCAGCTGCACGTGCCGGGCCTGCCGGCGAGCGGAGCCGCCTCGCAGCGCGGGCGAGCGCCGGTCTATCGGACGGTTGGCCGGCAAGCCTCGGCCCACCCTCGAGCCGGCGGGCGATCAACGCGCGATAGCGCGCCGCGTGCTTGGGTGTGCGCGAATGGTACCAGCCCGCGGCGATCATCCAGTCGCCTGCCTCCGCGGCGAGATCCGCGAGAAAGCGCGCGGCATAGTCGCCGCTCACGCGCGGATCGAGCATCTCGTCGAGGCTCGCGAACTCGGAGCCATGCCAGCGATGGTTGACTTGGAAACAGCCGAGATCGGTCGAGACGCGGCCTGCGGCCACGGCGCGCCTGGCGGCGGCGAGCGCCTCGGCGCGGGTATCGAACCATCTGCCCTCCCCTTCGATGTTGAGGGTCCAGGGCCAGGGGCCACGCTGCCCGCCCCGGCTCGTGCCGGTCTCGACCTCGGTGATCGCGAGCATGACGGCGGGCGGCACACCGTGAGTCCGGGCCGCCGCGCGCGCAGCACTGCGGCAGAGCTCGCTCGGGGCGGCATGAGCGCCAACCGAAAGCGCCGCCGCAAGGACGGCGACAAGGATCGCCAGACGCATCTCAACCGCCCGCGACGATCGGGATCAGGCGCCCCTGGAAGAGCTCGACCAGACCCTGCGTCACGAAGGAGAGGCTGACCCAGAACACCACACCGATCGCGAAGAGCTTTGGCACGAAGGTCAGCGTCAGCTCCTGGATCGAGGTCAGCGCCTGCAGCAGCCCGATCGCAAGGCCGACCACCAAGGCCACCACGAGCACCGGCGCCGAGATCACCATGGCTGTCCAAACCGCTTCGCGCATCAGGCTGACGAAGGCGCCGATATCCACAGGCCGCCCTCAGACCGGCATCCGGAGCACGTCTTGATAGGCCTCTACGACACGGTCGCGCACCGAGACCGCGGTCTGCAGCGCAAGCTCCGTGGCGGTGAGCGCCTCGACGACCGATTGCACGTCGCCCTGACCGGAGGCCGCGCGCGTTGCCTCCGTCTCCCCTCGGCGGAGCGTCTCGGTGATCTCTTGTGCGGCCCGCGCGAGCGTGTCGGCAAAGCTCGTCTCGGCGAGCTTCGGCGCCGACTCAGCCGCAGTCGGCTCCGACAGGCGGCGCGCGCTGTCGTACAGACGGGTGGCGAAATTGTCCTGGATTTCCATTGGGGTCTCCGTTCTCGGATCAGCGGCGGATCAGGTCGAGCATCGCGCCATACATCCGGCGCGCCTGGTCGAAGAGCGAGAGATTGGCCTCGTAGCTGCGATGCGCCTCGCGGGCATCGGCAATCTCGATCAGCGGATCGACGTTCGAGTAGGTGACGATGCCGCGCGCGTCAGCGAGCGGATGGCCCGGCTCGTAGCTCTCGCGCATCGGCGACTGGTCGAGATTGACCCGCCCGGGGCGCACGGTCTCGGCGCCGGTCGCCCGGTCGAGTGCCTGCTCGAAGCTCACGCGCTTGCGATGAAAGCCTGGCGTGTCGGAATTGGCGAGGTTCTCGCCGATAAGCCGGAGCCGCATCGACTGGGCCCCCATCCCGCTGGCGGCCGAGCTCATTGCCTTGACAAGATCATGCATGGCGGACCTCAGCGGTTGCGGCCAAGGCCGAGGCGGAGGATGTCAGCGGTCTTGGAATAGATCGCGAGGGCCAGCGCATGGGCGCCCTGGGTCTCGACCGCCCGCATCGACTCCCGCTCGAGGCTGACGCTGTTGCCATTGGGTGCGCCGCCGGGGTCCTCGATCAGCCGCACCCCGCCCAACACAGCCTCGCGCGGGCCGAGATGGCCGGCGCGCGTGAGGCGCGGGCTAAACCGATCGTTAACCACGGCCGAGAAAGGCTCCACATCGCGAGAGCGAAATCCGGGAGTGTCGGCATTGGCGACGTTTTCAGCGAGCACACTGTGGCGGGCGGCGGCGTGGCGGGCCATGGCCGAGGCCAGCTTGACGATCGTGAGGTTCTCCATAATCGGGCTCCAGCCTTCTGCGTTGCCTGCCCACTGCCTAGCCGCGTCATGGTTAAGGGACCGTTGTCCCGGCATGGGCCGACCATGAGCGCGGCGGAGTGGGAGATCCCCGCCTCGGCGGGGGTCTGGGGCCGGCTGCTCGCCTGCGACGGGGCGGCGGCGCGGATCGGCGGGCTCGCCGGCCTCGCGCGCATCGGCGATGCGGTGCGTATCGGGCCCGAGCCGGGCGCGGGCGTGCCGGGCGAGGTGGTCGCGATCGGGCAGGCACAGGTGACCGCGATGCTCGCCGCTCCCGCCGCGGGGATCACGGCCGGGGCCCGGGCCTGGCTCGAGCCCGTGGACCCGCCGCGGCCCTCCGATGCCTGGCTCGGCCGCGTGGTCGACGCCCATGGCCGTGCGGCCGAGGGGCACGCAGCGCCCGGTCCGCGGCCTGCCGCACTCCGGGCCACGCCACCGCCGGCCGGCATCCGGCGCGGCCTCGGCGCACGCCTTGCCACCGGTCTCGCCGTGACCGACACGCTGCTGCCGCTCTGCCGCGGCCAGCGCATCGGTCTCTTCGCGGGTTCGGGTGTCGGCAAGTCACAGCTGCTCGCCAGCCTCGCGCGCGGGCTCGAGGCCGATGTCGTGGTGCTCGGGCTGGTCGGCGAACGCGGCCGCGAGGTCGGCGAATTCGTGCGCGACCGGCTGGGCCCCGAGGCGATGGCGCGCACCGTCGTCGTCGCTGCGAGCTCCGACCGCAGCGCGCTCGAGAAGCGGCGCGCGGCGTTCCTCGCGCTTGCCGTCGCCGAGCATTTTCGCGATGAGGGGCGGCATGTGCTGTTGCTCTTCGACAGCCTCACACGCTTTGCCGAGGCGCATCGCGAGATTGCACTCGCCGCCGGGGAGCCGCCCGCGCTCCGCGCCTTCCCGCCCTCGACGGCGGCCGAAATCGCCGGGCTCTGCGAGCGCGCCGGTCCCGGCGCAGGCGGGCAGGGCGACATAACGGCAGTCTTCACCGTGCTCGTCGCGGGCTCCGACATGGAGGAGCCGGTGGCAGACATGGTCCGCGGCGTGCTCGACGGCCATGTGGTGCTCGACCGCGCGATCGCCGAGCGTGGCCGCTTCCCCGCGATCGACCTCCGCCGGTCGGTCAGCCGCGCCGCGCCCGGCTGCTGGGTGGGCGCGGAGGCCCGGCTGGCGACGCGCGCGCGCGCTCTGGTCGCTGCCTATGAAGAGGCGGCGCCGATGATCCAGGCCGGTCTCTACGTGCCCGGCGGCGACCCTGTGCTTGACGATGCGGTGCGCCTCTGGCCCGTGCTCGACGGGTTCCTCGCCGCCGAGGCGCCCGCGGGCGGCGTGGCGGCAAGCCGGGCGCGTCTCGCCGCGCTGCTCGAAGAAAGCGGCGAGGGCTGATCGTTCCTCCGCCATTCCCGTGTTTCAAGCAGTTGCAGGATACCTCAATTACCTACCGAAAATCATTTTTTAACAGGCTTCTAAGGGCGCGTTTCCTCTCACCCTGTTGCAAGCCGCCGCAGTCCATCGCATAATCTTTGGTGGGCTTGAAGGTGGGCTTCGGACTGGGGGACGATGTGCCGCGCGAGGTCGTAAATGCGCTCTCCGCTGTCAATCGGCATGCAAAGGTGACCCCTGATCGGCGTGCAATTTTGACCCCCCCCTAATGAAGCACGCGCTAGCGGGTGCCTGAGCGTCCCGGAGCCGTAGGCGGAGGGGAGGTCAGGCAGCCTCTGGTTGATCGGCAGAGGGGTCAGGCGCGGTTCTTGAAGCGCCAGCTCTCGTTGCCGGTCTCGACGATCTCGCAGTGATGGGTGAGGCGATCGAGGAGAGCCGTCGTCATCTTCGCGTCGCCGAAGACGCTCGGCCATTCGCCGAAGGCGAGGTTCGTGGTGACGATGATCGAGGTCTGCTCGTAGAGCCGACTGATCAGATGGAACAGGAGCTGGCCGCCGGTCTGAGCGAAGGGGAGGTAGCCGAGCTCGTCGAGGACGACGAAGTCGAGCCTGCAGAGCCGGTCGGCCA
>CAYORO010000053.1:1900-16924 GCA_964406355.1 uncultured Limibaculum sp. | reverse complement strand
GTCGACTGGTACACCTTCTCGGGGTTCCGCCGCTATCACGCCGAGTGCCATGTCTGCCACGGGCCGGATGGCGAGGGCTCGACCTATGCGCCCGCGCTCAAGGCCTCGGCCGTCGACATGGACTACTACGACTTCGTCTATGTCGTGGTGAACGGCATCAAACGGGTTGACGCTGCGGAAAACCAGGTGATGCCGGCCTTCGCGATCAATCCCAACGTGATGTGCTATCTCGATGACATCTACATCTACCTGAAGGCGCGCGGCGTCGAGGCGATCCCGCGCGGGCGTCCGGCAAAGAAGGCGCCGAAGCCCGATGGCTTCATCGAGCACGAAAATGCCTGCATGGGCTGACGGCACCGGTCCTGCGCGACCGGCCTCGGGGCGCGGCGGTCACCTGGGTGCCGCGCCTGCACTTGCGGCCGTCCTGGCCGCGACGCTGATCAGTGGCGCCGCGGCGCAGGTGCCCGATCTCGTCTCCGAGACCGAGTTCCGCGTCTGCGCCGACCCGGCCAACCTGCCCTTCTCGAACGAGGCGGGCGAGGGCTTCGAGAACGCAGTCGCCGAGCTCCTCGGCGCCAAGCTCGAGCGCCCGGTGGTCTATACGTGGTTTCCGCAGGCCACGGGCTTCGTGCGCCAGACGCTTCTGAGCGGGCGGTGCGACGTGATCATGGGCTATGCCCAGGGCGACGAGCTGGTGCTCAATACCAACGCCTATTACGTCTCGGCCTATGCGCTGGTGCTCCCGGCCGACGGACCGCTCGCGGATGTCCAGCAGCTCTCCGACCCCCGGCTTCAGGGGCTCAGCATCGGCATCATCGCCGGCACCCCGCCGGCCGATCATCTCGCCCGCCACGGGTTGATCGGCGATGCCCGACCCTATCCGCTCATGGTCGACCGGCGCTTCGAGAGCCCGGCGGAGCGGATGATGAGCGATCTCGCCTCGGGCGCGATCGATGCCGGGATCCTGTGGGGGCCGATGGCCGGCTACTTCGCCGAAGCGGCCGACGCCGAGATGGTCGTCACGCCGCTCCTGCGCGAGGAGGCCCCGCCGCGGCTCTTCTACCGCGTGACGCTCGGCATCCGGCCCGGCGAGGACGAGTGGAAGCGCCAGCTCAACTCGCTGCTGCGTCGCAACCAGGCCGAGATCGACGAGATCCTCACGGGCTTCGGCGTGCCGATCGTCGACCAGTACGGCCGGGCGGACGCGGCGCAATGATGGCGCGCTGGGCCGCTGCGGCTCTGCTCTGCTTCGCGGTCGGGGCGGCCGGCGCCGAGGAGGTGCCCGAACCCGACGGGTACCGCCTCAACCAGTACCGCGCGGCCGTGCCGGCAACGCTCCTTGGGGCGCCGGCGCTGACGACCGCCGAGGCTCATGCGCTCTGGGAGGCGGGATCGGCGATCTTCGTCGATGTGATGCCGAAGCCGGCGAAGCCCGCGCGGCTCCCGCCGGGCACCCTCTGGACCGAGCCGAAGCGGAGCACCATCGAGGGCGCGAGCTGGCTGCCGAATACGGGCTTCGGCGCGCTCACCCCGGACACCGAGCTCTATTTCGCCCGCGCCCTCGAGCTGCTGACCGGCGGCGACCGATCGGCGCAGCTCGTGATCTTCTGCCTCACCGATTGCTGGATGTCGTGGAACGCGGCGCGGCGCGCGGCGATCGATCTCGGCTATGAGGGCGTGCGCTGGTATCCCGACGGCATGGATGGCTGGGCCGCAGCGGGCCACCCGGTCGAGACTGTCACCACCTGGCTGCCGCCCGATTGAGGGCGAGCCCTAGAGCGCTGTCCGACCTGATGGGGTCAGGTCGCGCGCTCCAGCGCTAGCATTGATCGTGTTTTCCAGACACCAGACTGAGACAGTCTGGTCGGAAAGCGCTCTAGTCGCCCAGCTCTGCCTGGATCACCCGGCCGATCGCGAAGGCGCGCTTCTCGAGCAGGACCGGCGTCTCGCACACATAGGTGAGCGACCGGCGCCGCTCCTGGAAGATGCGGATGTCCCAGGCGAGCTCGTCCCGCAGCACGTCGAGCCGGTCGAGCGCGTCGAAATCGTCGGGCGCCGTGTTCGCCTCGAGCTCGGTCAGCTCGGCGCGGCGGGCGTCGATCTTTTCGGAGAGCGCCCTCTGGGTGCGGGCATAGCGCTCGATGCCGGCGATGATCCGGGTGCGCTCGCGGTCGATGAGGTCGAAGGCGCCGGCGAAGAGATTGACCAGCCGCGCGTCGCGGTCGGCCTCCTCGGCGGGGCCGACACCCGCGACCAGGGTCTCCACCTCGGCAATGTCGGTCCGACGGGCGGCAACACGGGGCACGAGATCGACGAGGCCGGTGTCCTCGCGCCAGAGCGGGTCCTCGGGCAGTGGCGGGCCGGCCCAGATCTGCCCCCAGGAGAGGCGGGCCACCTTGCGCTGCACGCAGGGCCAGTCCCCCTCGCCGAAGGCCGCGGCCGGGCTGGCACCAAAGAGCGCAAGCGCGAAGATCAACAGACAGGCGGGCCGGTGCACAGGCATCTCTCCCCTGATCGGCCGGCCGCGGATCCGGCGGGCCCGGTTGCTCGGAGCGGCGGACGCGCCCCGGGCGCTCAGTGCCATTCGCTCGGGCAGTCCTCGAGCAGGACACCGGTTTCGACATAGGTCGTGATGAACTCGTCGAGGGTGCGGTACTCGTCGCAGCCATCGGAGAAGGCGCCATCCGAGAAGGTCAGCGCCACGTCGCGGCAGACCCCGCCGAGCCGGTCGAGCGTGGTGCGCGCCTGCTCGAGATCGCCCATATGCAGATAGGTCATGCCGAGATAGGCGAGCGCCTGGCGGTGGCGCGGGTTGAGCTTGAGCGCTGTCGAGTAGTGGTCGAGCGCGCGGTCGTAGTCGCCGAGCTTGCGGTAGCCATATCCCAGCAGGCTGTGTGCGTTGTCGTGCCAGGGGCGGCGTGCGACGACCTTCTGCAGCGAGGCGACCATCGGCTCCCACTTCATATCGGTCCGCGCGCGGATCGCCGCCGCATAGTCCACATCGCTCGACTCGGCACGCGGGCTCATATCCCCGCTGAAGACCGCCTTCGCCGGTCCGCCACCGATCCCTGCGAGCGCAGCAGCCGTCAGCACCATCCCAACCGTCGTGAGCTTCATCCTGTCCTGTCCCTTTCGGTTGCCGGATGGCGCGGCCCCGCGTGGGCCGTCCTCCCTAAAATGCTACGGTTTGAGGGGGGTGATTTCAATCCGCGCCCGCTCCGAGGAGACACAGCTCACAGGTCCCACCCCCTAGCCCCGCCGGCGCTGCAACACCCCCCGCGAGGGGCGATAGGCGAGGAAGGCGGCGGCGAGCACGAGCAGTGTGCCCCCGGTGACGATCCCGAGCGCCGTCCACTCCACCTGCAGATAGAGCGCGAAGCGGATCAGCTCGACGCACTGGGTGAACGGGTTCATCTCGGCGATATCGGCGAGCAACGGGCTCCCCTCGCGCAGCCGCCAGATCGGATAGAGCGCGGAGGAGGCGAAGAATGTCGGGAAGATCACGAAGTTCATCACCCCCGCAAAATTCTCGAGCTGTCGGATCGTCGAGCTGATCAGGAGCCCGATCCCGCCGAGCAGGAACCCCGAGAGAACGAGCGCCGGCAGGACGGTGATGTAGCCGAGGAGCGGCGGCTCCACCCCGTAGAGCCAGGCGATGAACAGGAACGCATAGACCTGGAGCAGCGAGACCGCCACTGCGGCCGCGAGCTTGGCCGTCAGCAGGAACCAGCGCGGATAGGGGCTGACGAGGAGCGTGCGCATCGCCCCGGTCTCGCGGTCATAGACCATGCTGAGCGAGCTCTGCATCCCGCTGAAGAGCTGGATCATCGCGCAGAGCCCGGGCACCACATAGGTCTCGTAGAGCACATAGGTCTGGTAGGGCTCCGTGATCGAGAGGCCGAGCACCGAGCGGAAGCCGGCGGCGAAGATGAAGAGCCAGACCAGCGGCCGCACCAGCGCCGCGATGAACCGCTCGCGCTGCTGCAAAAAGCGCAGCGCCTCCCGCCAGATGATCCCGCCCGCACAGATCCACCAGCCCTGCATCGGTCTCAGGCGTCCTCGGAGGTGAGCGCCAGGAAGGCGTCGCCCAGCGCGGCCTCGCCCGCGAGCTCGCGCGACAGGCCCGAGGCGCGGATCTCCCCCTTGTGGAGGACATAGACCATGTCCTCGGGCCGGATCTCGTCGATGAGATGGGTGGTCCAGAGGATGCCGACGCCCTCCTCGGCCGCCAACGCATGGACGTCCTCGACGATCCGCGCACGGGAGCGCACATCGAGCCCCACGGTCGCCTCGTCGCAGAGCAGAAGGCTCGGCCCGTGGAGCAGCGCGCAGGCGATCTCCACCCGGCGCACCTCGCCGCCCGAGAGCGTCGCCACCCGGTCGCCCATCCGATCGCCGAGGCCGAGCCGGGCGAGCTGCGCCTGTCCCTTCTCGAGCGCATCGGCCCGCCGGATCCCATGGAGCGCGCCGTGATAGATCAGGTTCTGGCGGACCGTGAGCGACAGATCGAGCGCGCGGCTCTGGAACACCACGCCGAGCTGTGACAGTGCCTTGACCGAGGCATGGCGGAGATCGTGGCCGCAGATCGCGATGCGCCCGGTCCCGGTGTCGAAGAGCCGGGTCGCCAGATTGAAGAGCGTGGTCTTCCCGGCGCCGTTGACGCCGAGCAGCGCGGTGAAGCAGCCGGGCAAAACCTCGAGCGACACATCGCGGAGCGCGACACGCGCCCCGTAGCTGTGACTGACGCCGTCGATCGCAAGCGCGGGCGTCACTCCTTGCGCTTCTCCACGACGTTGAACTCGCCGTCGAGCTCGATGTCGTACTGGCCATCGGCGCAGAACACGTCGTCGAGCTCGTAGCCGCCGTCCTCCTTCTCGATCTCGTCCGGGTCCATCTCGCACTGCATCTCGGTGAGGAGCGCGGTGATCCGGGTCACCTCCTCGTCGCTGACATCGTCGGCGAAGGCGGGCGCGGCCAGCAGGGCTGCGGCAACGGCAAGGGTCAGTCTGGTCATCATGGGCCTCACTGGATGCTGATCGCGACGCGCTGGGTGTCGCCGGTCGAGCCCGGGATCTTCAGCTCGTAGCGGCCGGGCTTGATCGCGATGAAGGTGAAGCGGATCGTGCCCTCGTCGTCGAACTCGAAGCTGTCGAGGGCCATCGGCCGGATCTCGAGATCGTTGATCACCACCTCGTTGATCCAGATCGCGCGGAAGAACTCCGGGCCGACCAGCGCCAGCTCCTGGCTGCCATCCGCCTCGATATACATCGTGTAGTAGACGCCCGATTTCAGCGCCATCGGCGCCTCGGCGAGCGGTTTGCCGGCGGCGAGTGTGACCTTCGGCAGCTCCTCGCGGTTGCACTTGGCGAGAAGCCCGGCGAAGCCGAGATTGTCGCAGAGCGGCGCGGCCGCGGCGGGCAGGGCGACAAGCGCTGCTGCGATGGCCAGGGCGAAGCGGGTCATGACTTACTCCCTCTGTTCTGGTTAGTTGGGCGAGACGACGACGCCCCAGGGCTGCTCGCCGACCTGGATCGACTTGATCACCTCGAGCTCCTCGACATCGATCACCGACACGTCGTTGGAGTTGCCGTTGGTGGTGAAGAGGTACCGCTCGTCCGGTGTGAAGGCGAGCTGCCAGACGCGCTGGCCGACGAGGAGATACTCGAGCACCTCATGGGTCTCGCCATCGACCACCGCGACGCGGTTTGAGGGCCCGAGCGCGACGAAGACCTTCTTGCCATCCGAGGTCACGCGCACACCCACGGGCTGCAGCGCCTCGGGCACGATGCCCGGCACCTCGAAGCCGATCTTCTTGATGATCTCGCCCTTGGCCGGGTCGATCACGCTGACGGTGCCGCCGATCTCGGCGGAGACATAGAGCAGCGAGCCGTCGGCGGTGAACTGGGCGAAGCGCGGACGGCTGTCGACCAGGATGTTGGTGTCGAGCGCAAAGGTCTCGGTGTTGATGAAATGCGCCATATTGGTGGTCTCGGAGGTGTTGACCACGATCTTGCCGTCGGGGCTCACGCCCATCCCCTCGGGCTCGACGCCGACCGGCACCTCGGCGAGCACCCGCTTCTCGACCACGTCGACCACGGTGACGATGTTGTCGTCCTCGTTGGCGATGTAGAGGGGGTTGCCCGTCGGGTGGAGCACGAAGAGCTCAGGGTCCGGCCCCGAGGGGAGCGTGTGCAGCAGCTCCATCGTCTCGGGATCATAGACCTCCACATGGTTGTCGTCCGAGGCGCAGAGATAGAGCTCATGGCCCGAGGGCGAGATCGTGATCCCGCGCGGGCGCTGGCCCACCGGCACCTCGCGGATCACCTCGAGCGTCTCGACATCGATCAGCGTGATCGTGTTGCCCTTCTCGTTGGAGACGAAGGCAGTCAGGGCGGTGGCGGGACCCGCGATCAGCAGGGTGGCGAAGGCAGCGGCGAGAATGCGCATCGGGCGGTTCCTGATCTTGGCCGGCCTCTTGGCCGGTCGGGCGGTGGCGGGTCAGAAGCGGCAGGCGGATTCGGGTTCGTCCAGCCCCAAGGTGTCGAGGCGCGTGCGCTGGTGGAAGAACTCCTCCTGCGGCGAGATCGAGACGAGGAGCCGGCGATCGGTCAGCTTCATGCCCATCCTGAGCTGGTTGTTCCATGGCCGGAAGGTGAGGCCCTGGCCGGTGAAGCCGGCGAGCTCGAACTCGTCGGACCGGAGGTAGTCGCGCACGGTCGCCACATCCGCCGAGCTGGTGCGCGTCACCGCCTCGCCGACCGCGCGGATTGCGAGCCAGGCGGCATAGTCGACCTCGCGCATAGCCCTCCCGGCAAGCTTCTCGAAGCGGCGCTGGGCCTGCGTCGCGCCGAAGCTCTCATGGCTCGGGTCCCAGATCGTCGAGACGAGGCCGGCCGAGCCCACGACGGGCCGCGCCTCCCAGGTGCGGTAGGGCAGATAGACGCCGAAGACGGCGTTCTCGTCGGCCGCCACCACCACGTCGTGATCCTCAAGCTCCTGCATGAAGACCGGGATCTGCCGCTGCACCAGCACATGGCCCGAGTCCGAGATCCGGCCGCCGCCGGTGTCCTCGAAGAGGCGCTCCTCGACGATCTCGGCGCCGAACTTCCGGGCCGCATTGCGATAGGCCTCGGCCAGGAGCTCGTCCTCGGGATGCGACCCGTAGACGAGCACCCAGTCGCTCCAGCGCTTCCAGACGAGGTATTGCGCGAGGCCGTCGGCGAGCATCGCCCGGCTCGCCATGGTGTGGAACAGATTGGGCCTGCAGTCGGCGTCGCGCAGGCGCGTGTCCCGCGCGCTCGCGTTGAAGAGGATCACGTCCTTGTCGGCCACATGGTCGGCGAGGGCGAGCTGAACCTCCGCCGGGGCGAGGAGGACGACGAAGCCCACGCCATCGGCGATCAGGCTGTCGAGCTCGGCCGCGGCCTCTCCCGCGATCGTCTGGCTCTCGGCCAGCACATGGCTGTGTCCGAGAAAGCGCCCGGTGGTCGCATTGTCCTCGGTGGCCAGCAGCGCGCCCGCGACGCCCTCGTCCTCCGGCGGCAGGTCTAGGCGCGAGATCGGCACGGGCCGCTCCTCCTCGACGCGCAGAACCGCCGCCGACACCTCTGCCGCCTCGGCAGGTCCTTGCGGGGCCGCGGCGCCCAGGAGCAGCGCCAGGACGACTAGCGCCCGGCGGGCCGACCGGGCCAGGGATGCGGCAGTGGCATGGGGTCTCAGGGCTGTCATGGCGGTACCTCCCGGTGACTGACCGAAGGATCGCCGAGGTGCGGGCCCCGTCAATGCCCGCAGCACGGTCCGCTCAGAAACTGAGAGGGGGGTGCTGCCCGCCTCGCGCGCACGTTGACGGCGAAGCGGGGATCGGCGAGCCTTGCCTGATGGGGGTGATGGCTCGGTCTGTCGGCGTGCTCGTTCTCGGTTTGGTCGGCCTTGCGGTGCCCGCGGTCGCCGCCGAGCGTGTGGCCTATTTCGGGGTCCATTTCCTCAACACGAGCCTCGAGCCCACACAGGCCGCGGAGGAGGCTCGGCTTGCCGCCGCCGAGAGCCAGATCCGCGAGGCGCTGGCCGGGAGCGGGCGCTATGTCTTCGTCGACACAGCGCCCGTGGCATCCAAGGCCCGCCTCTACAGCAATCTCGCACAGTGCAATGGCTGCGACACCGCCCTTGCCGCCGAGCTTGGTGCCGATCTCGCGCTGTCGGGGGAGATCCAGAAGACCTCCAATCTGATCCTGCACATCTCGATCTATCTCCGCGACGCGGCGACCGGTGCCCTGGTGACCGGCGGCTCGGCCGATATCCGCGGCAACACCGATCGAAGCTGGGAGCGGGGCATCGACTACCTGCTGCGCAACCGCATCCTGACGGAGTGACCGTTTGGCGGCCGTCTCGGCCCTGCGGCCTCCGCATGGCCGCTCAAGGGGGTGCGCAGGCGCGCCCGCTGGGATATCAGGGGATCGGGTCCCCGTAGCTCAGCCGGATAGAGCACTGGATTCCTAATCCAGGGGCCGCAGGTTCGAATCCTGCCGGGGACACCACCGCGCTTGCGGAGGGCGCGCGCCCCGGGCGCTTGACAGCCGCCGCCCCGGCTGCCAAAGCCGGGCACATGGGCGGTTAGCTCAGTTGGTAGAGCACAGTGTTCACATCGCTGGGGTCACTGGTTCGAGCCCAGTACCGCCCACCACCAAAATCAAGCACTTAGCGAAAGAGGAGCCGAGCCTCGGGCAAACCTCCGGGTCACATGGGCTCATCTGGGGGCACATTCTGGCGCCGCCATAATGGCCGTTTGCAGGCCTTTGCGCTCGTCAACCAGCATGGTTCGGAGATTGAACGCGGGGTGTCACGCCAAGGCGATGGCGGCGGGGAGCGCAGCGAAGGCATCGGCGCCGTCCCTGAACGCCATCATGTTCACCGGGCTCCGGGACAGGCGCCTGGCAGAAGCGCATGATGCCGGGCAGGCGGTCCCGGCCCAGCTCACGGACACCCAGAACCAGATCCACGCGCTCCTGAATCAGGTCATCGAGGCAACCAGCCCGATCCTCGTGCATTCCTATGAGACACGTCTCGAGAGGCTCGAGCGGCAGATGCGCCGCCTGTCCGAGCAGGCCGAGACCATCGTGCCGTCGGCGGGCAGGTTCGAGCAGGTTATCGAACATGCCCTCGCCTTCCTCGCAAGGCCCTGAAACATCTACAGAAAAGGAGAGTTGGCCCTGAAGAGAAGCGTGCTCGAACTGCCCTTCGCCGAGCCGCTGAGCTTGAGCCGCGAGACAGGCTGGCGAGCACCAGAACTCGCGTTACCCTTCAGGGGCTTAGGTAAAATCCCAACCCAAAGGTGTGGGTTGGTGGCGGGGGAGGGACTCGAACCCTCGACCTCAGGATTATGAGTCCTGCGCTCTAACCAGCTGAGCTACCCAGCCCATGCGCGTCCGGATAGGCGAGCGGCCGGGTGCCGTCAAGGCTCGGGCCGCGCCCGCATGGCCCGGCCTCGCCGGGCGTAGCGCGAGACCCGCTCAGCGGCCCCAGTCGCGCACCGGGCCGCTGTCGATATGCACGAACTCGGCCCGGCTGTAGCGCCCGACACCACCGGCCGCGAGCGAGCCGGCGGCGCCCGCGATTTGCCGCACGCTCCGGCCTCGGAGTTTGATGTCCACCGCCATGCCCTTGACGTGATAGGAGTTTCGCGCCACGCCCCGGCTCCGCCGCCGCAGCATCGCATTGGTCTTGGGTGTGCGATAGCCCGAGATGACCTCGAAAGGCTCGCGCGTCTCGAGCAGGCGTTGGGTCTCGGCCAGGATGTCGATCGTCGCCGGTGCAATGGGGATCGACGCCTCCTCGCGCCAATCCCGCATCAGGAAGCTGATCGCCTCCAGCGCTTCGTCGATATAGCTGCCCTCGATCCAGTAGACGGTGTCGACCCAGTCTCTCGTCCGATCGTTGAAGAGCGCCACGGATCGGAAGCTCCCCTTGCCCGACAGGATCGCCGGGGCCGCGGGGGTGGTCTGCAGCGCGACGGTGGCTCCAACCCCGGCGAGGAAACCACGCCGGGAGAGCGCCCGACTCGACGGTCCGAAACTGATCACTGCTGGCCTCGTCGCTTTCATTTCGCACACCGCCGTGTCGCCCGGCGGTCTCCAACTTCTATGCCATGCCCGTGAAGCGAGGCCAAGATGCAACAGCATCACGCAATTTTCTTTCATCCCCCGATTCAGGTTTGGTGTGAGCGAGATTGTATCCAATACGTCACGGGTGGCTGTTGCGCGGGACCAACTGTCGCGCTGGTCATGCTTTCGTGGTTTGCCTCACTCTGCCCAGTGTGTCAGACCTTTGGTTAACAACTCTTTGTCGATCCATGAGGTTGGTTAATGGTCTCCGTCGTGCCGCAGACTGTTGCCGTGTCGCGGGCCGCCGCGACTGTCGCCGCCATCGTCGCACTGGGGACCGCGCTGGTCGCTCCGCCGGCCATTGCGGAGACCCGGGCGCAGCCCGCGATTGCGTCCCAGGCCGTGGTGCCGGAGAGGCTTGATGTTGCGCGCGAGATCGAGCGGCTGGTGGCCGGGGACGAGATGCTGGCGCCCATCTACGCGGCGCGGTCCCATGCGGCGCTCTGGTCCGGGCCCGAGGGTCGCGCCCGGGCCGAGGCGGCCCTCGCGGCCTTTGCGTCAGCCACCGAGCATGCGCTGCCCTCTGCCCGCTATGGGGGGGAAGACCTGACCGCCGAGCGCGCGGCCGCGATCGCGCCGGACGCGCTGGCCGCCTTCGATCTCGCAATGACGCGCGCCTATCTGCGCTATGCCCGCGATGTCGGCTCGGGCCTTCTCGAGCCGCGCCGGGTCGACCGCGAGCTCTATGTCCGGCCCGAACGGCCGGATCCGGCGGCGCTGGTCGCAAAGATCGCCCGCTCGGCCGATCCCGAGGCCACGCTCGCCGCCCTCGCGCCGGCCGATGAGGGATATCACCGCCTGCGCGCACAGCTCGCCGCCTATGAGCGCCTCGCCCATTCCAGCGCCTGGGAGAACGGGCTCGCCAAGGGCGCGACGCTGCGGCTCGGCGACCGCTCGGACCGGGTGGAGACGCTGCGGCGGCGCCTGATCGCGATCGGCGATCTGCGACCCGAGGCGGTGTCCGCCCCCGCCACCAGTGTTGTGGCCTCCAACGAGGTGATGACCGACCTGCCGGCGGGCGAGACCGATCCGCGGCTCTTCGATGCTGCGCTCGAGGTCGCGGTCGAACGCTTCCAGGCGCGCCACGGGCTGAATGTCGACGGCGCCGTCGGCCCCGCGACGCGGGGGGCGCTCAACGCCGCGCCGGCCAAGCGCGCGCGCCAGATCGCCGTCAATCTCGAGCGGATCCGCTGGCTCAACCGCGATCTCGGCGCCCGCCACGTGATGGTCAATCTCGCCGGCTTCGAGATGGCGCTGGTGGACAACGGTGCGCCGATCTTCACCTCGCGCGTCGTGGTCGGGCAGGGTCGGCGCCACCGCACGCCCGAATTCTCCGACGAGATGGAGTATATGGTCGTCAACCCGACCTGGCATGTGCCGGCCTCGATCGCGCGGGAGGAGATTCTGCCGGAGCTGCAGGCCGATCCGAGCTATCTCGAGCGCAAGAACATGCGGCTGGAGGGCGCCGACGCCTCGCTGATCGACTGGACCTTTGTGACGCCCGACAGCTTCCCGGGCCGTGTGAAGCAGGGCCCCGGCCCCGGCAACGCGCTCGGCCGAGTGAAGTTCATGTTCCCCAACGATCACGCGATCTACCTGCACGACACGCCGCAGCGGCGGCTCTTCGCGCGGGATCGGCGGGACTTCTCCCATGGCTGCGTGCGCGTGCAGAAGCCGCTCGACTTCGCGCGCCTGTTGCTCTCGTTCCAGCGTGACGACGCCGACAGCTTCTTCCAGCGCTACCTCGATCGCGGCACCGAGACCTATCTCAATCTGCGCGAGCATCTGCCGGTGCACATCACCTACCGCACGGCCTGGGTGGAGGCTGACGGCACCGAGCAGTTCCGCGCCGATGTCTATGGCCGGGATGCCCGGGTCTTCGCGGCGCTCGAGAAGGCCGGGTTGGCGCTCGCCCTCGACTGACGCGGAGGGCTGCTGCACGCGGTCCGTGCTGCGTCCATCGTCGGAATCCGCTGTCGATTGGCGCCGTCGCGGTTGCATCCCGCTGCGGCCGGCGGATAGAAGGGCGCGCTTCTGACAGAGCGGAGCGATCCATGCCCCACAGCATCGCTGAGATTGCGCGCCTGACCGGGCTTGAGGCCGAGGGCGATCTCGCACTCGAGATCCTGCGACCGGCCGAGCCGGCCTTGGCGAGCGAGGGCGACCTCGCCATGGCGATGAGCCCGAAATATGCCGAGGCGCTTTCGCAAGGCGCGGCCCGTGCGGCGGTGCTCTGGCCGGGGGCCGACTGGCAGGCGCTCGGCCTCTCGGCCGCGCTTTTCGCGCCGCGGGCCCGAGTGGCACTTGCCGGCGTCAACGCGCTCTACGCGCCGCAGCCCGATATCGCGCCCGGCATCCATCCCGCGGCCGTGGTCGACCCCGCCGCCCGTCTCGGCGAGGGGGTGGACATCGGTCCCTTTGCGGTGATCGGAGCCGGGGCGGAGATCGGCGCGGGATCGCGGATCGCGTCGCATGTCTCGATCGGCCGGGACGTGCGCCTCGGCGACGGGGCCCTGGTCCTCGAGGGCGCGCGCATCGCCCATGGCGTGCGGATCGGAGCGCGCGCCATGATCCACCCCAACGTCGTGATCGGGGCCGACGGGTTCTCCTTCTCGACACCCGAGCCCGGCGCCGCAGAAGCTGCCCGCGGTCGTGCGGCCGAGGCGCATGAGACGGTCGCGTTCCGGCGGATCGCCTCGCTCGGAACGGTCGAGATCGGCGACGATGTCGAGATCGGCGCGGGCGCCTGCATCGACCGGGCGACGCTTTCGGCGACCCGCATCGGGTCGGGGACCAAGATCGACAACCTGGTGCAGATCGGCCACAACTGCCAGATTGGAACCCTCTGTCTGATTTGCGGTCATGTCGGCCTTGCGGGATCGGTCCAGGTGGGCGATCGGGTGGTGCTCGGCGGCAAGGTCGGCGTCAGCGACAATCTCAAGATCGGGGCGGACAGCGTGGTCGCAGGCGGCAGCCTCGTGGGCGCCAACATCCCACCCAAGAGCGTGATGTTGGGCGTGCCGGCGGTGCCGCGCGAGGAGGCCTATCGCCAGATCATGGCCTTGAAGCGGCTGCCGCGCGTGATGGACGAGGTGCGTGCGCTCAAGGCGCGCTTCGGTCTCTGAAGGAGACCGCGTATGCGCGTCGGGGTCGGCGCGATCGCAGGCGCCAGTCGGGGGCGGGGGCTGTACCCGCCGCGGCGGTCTGATAAGGGAAGCCGTGGTGGCGGACAGGAGAGAGGCATGAGCGACGAGGTGGCCGAGCGCATCGCCCGGATCATCGCCGAGCAGGCGCTGGTCGAGCCCGACCAAATCAAGCCGGACACGACGCCCGACGATCTCGGGCTCGACAGCCTCGCATTGGTCGAGGTGGTGTTCGGCATCGAGGAGGCGTTCGACATCTCGATCCCCTACAACGCCAACGACCCGTCGGAGTCCGACTTCAAGATCTCCAACTTCGCCGCCATCGTCGACGGGGTGAAGCGCCTCCTCGAGGAGAAGGGCGCCCGGGCCTGATGCGCCGCGTGGTGGTGACGGGGCTTGGCGTCGTCTCGGCGCTGGGCACGGGGCGCGAGGCCCATTTCGCGGGCCTGCGCGAGGGGCGGCAGGGCATCGCTCCGATCGAGCGGATCGACTCCTCGCGGCTGCTGATCAAGATCGCGGCCGAGGCGACGGGGTTCGAGGGCACGGACTATTTCGATCGCTCCGAGATCGCGCTCTACGACCGGGTGACCCAGATGGCGCTCTGGGCTGCGGACGAGGCAATGGCGCAATCAGGCCTCGAGGTGAGCGAGGATCTCGCGCTCAAGAGTGCGACGATCATCGCGACGGCCATGGGTGGGCTGCACACCCAGGACGAGAACTATTACGCCGTCTATCACGAGATGAAGAACCGGGTGCATCCCTTCATCATCCCGCGGCTGATGGCGAATGCGCCGGTCTCGCAAGTCTCGATGAAGCATGGGCTGAAAGGGCCCGCCTGGTCGGTGGCAACCGCCTGCTCCTCCTCGAACCATGCGATCGGGCAGGCCTTCCAGCTGGTGCGCTCAGGGGTCTGCGACGCGGCGCTGACGGGCGGCACCGAGAGCGTGCTCTGCTTCGGCGGGATCAAGGCCTGGGAAGGGCTGCGCGTGATGTCCAAGGACGGCTGCCGGCCGTTCTCGAAGAACCGCAACGGCATGGTGCTGGGCGAGGGCTGCGCGATCCTCGTGCTCGAGGAGCGGGAGCGGGCGGTTGCGCGGGGTGCGCCGATCCTCGCCGAGATCGCCGGCAGCGGGCAGACGGCGGATGCCTCCGACATCGTGGCGCCTGCGCTCGAGGGCGCGGCGCGGGCGATCAAGGGCGCATTGGTCGATGCGGGGATGGCGGCCGACGAGGTCGACTACATCAACGCCCACGGCACGGCGACAGCGGTCAACGACCGGACGGAGGCGGCGGCGATCCGCGAGGCGCTCGGGGCGCATGCCGAGAGCGTGATGGTCTCGTCCACCAAGTCGATGCACGGCCATGCGATCGGGGCGGCGGGCGCGCTCGAGGCGGCGGCGGTGATCCTCGCGCTCACCGAAGGCGTGGTGGCGCCGACCATCAACCACGAGGAGGTGGATCCGCAGATCGGTCTCGATGTGGTGCCGAACGAGCCGCGTCAGGCTCCGGTGCGCGCGGCGCTCTCGAATGCCTTCGCCTTCGGCGGGCTCAATGCGGTGCTGGCCTTCCGCTCCGGCGCCGCCTGATCATCGCTCATCCGGGGGCCGCGATTCGCGGATCGCTGCCGGCTCTTGACGACCGGCGCCCTGCGGGCGCCGTCTGTCCGCGAGCGACGGCCCACCCCCACCCCCGCCGCCTCCACGCGCAGAGCGCGCGTGGAGGCG
>CAYORO010000053.1:0-1890 GCA_964406355.1 uncultured Limibaculum sp. | reverse complement strand
CCCCCCCCCCCCCCCCCCCCCTCGCCCCCGCCCCGCCCCCGCCGGGGGTGGGGGTGGGCCGGATCGAAAGGGTCCGGGCCGGCAACGCCGGCGCGGGACCCGCGCGAAACGCCCCGCAGGGCGGTGGATCGGCGCGCGACCTCGTCCGCTCAGCGCAGGGCATTGAAGGCAGCCGTGAAGCCGATCAGCGAGACGTTGATCGCGACCTCGCCCTGCTGCGGCGCCACGACGGTCATCGTGGCGCTGTTCCCCCCCTTGAGCGCGGCGAGGAAATCGTCGCCCACGGGCGAGCGCACAAGGCATCCGCTGGCCAGGCAGATATCGAACGGCGCGCCGCGGTCCTGTCCGCCATCGACCTTGACCCGCACGCCGGCGCGGAGCGCGACCCCGAGCGGCGCGATGATGTCGATCGCCGCCGGCACCGGCTCGCCATTGTCCGCGGTCACGTCGCTCAGCTTGCGCACGGTCACGACCAGAACGTCGTTGCCCTCGCTGTTCTTGCCGAGCTGTCGGATCACGCAGCGCTCGGCGTCGCCATCGGCGCAGATCACGTCCCAGGCGCCGTGGGTCGCGGTCTTGACTTCGTCGGGCTGCTGCTCTTGTGCGGGCGCGATTGCCGGTCCTAGACCCAGCAGGGCGGCAAGGAGACAGGCGGCAAAGCGGGGGGCGAACTGGCTCAAGGGGCGACCTCCGGGGCGTTCCGTGGGCGGGCCGGACCGGCCCGGTCGCGCGGACCCTGCCAAGGCTCGGGACGGAAATCAACTGCCCGCGCTGGCCGGGTCGGGCCGCCCCGCGAAGGTCGAAAAAGCCGGCGCACGAAAGGCCACGGGGCGCTGCCGATCTGGCCGCGCCCCGTGTGTGGTCCGATCCCATCCAGTCACGGCATCCGGTTTGCCGAACGTCCGTGCCGCCCGCCCCCGGGGGGCAGCCGCCTGGTCCCTGTCAACTTGGCCGTCGATCGCGACAAGCTGGCGCAGGCTTGCAAATGCGCGCGCCGTGGTCAACAGAGCTTTCCACAGCCTGAAAGAAAAAAGGGGCCGCGCGGGACGTGCGCGCGGCCAAGCACAACAGGGAGGAGAAACGCAGCCGGCCGCAGGAGCGACCCTCTGCACGGTCACCCTCTCGCAGAATGGTTAACGTTCCCCTGACCCGGTCGCGCGCGACAGGCGTGGCCCGCCCCGATGGTGCAGGGCCTTGACCGCCCGGCGCAACTGATGGACGAGAACGACCACCTCACCCAACCGAGCACCCCACCAAACCGAGCGAGGACGGCCATGACACGCGAACTCACCCACTTTATCGGCGGCGCGCATGTGACCGGGACCTCCGGGCGCTTCTCGGACGTCTTCAACCCGGCGACGGGCGAGGTGATCGCGCGCTGCCCGCTGGCCTCGCGCGGCGAGCTCCGCGCGGCGGTGGAGAACGCCCGCGCCGCCCAGCCCGCCTGGGCCGCGGCCAATCCGCAAAAGCGTGCGCGGGTGATGATGAAATTCGTCTCGCTCCTGAGCCGTGACATGGACGCGCTGGCCGAGGCGCTCTCGCGCGAGCACGGCAAGACGCTGCCCGATGCCCGCGGTGACGTGCAGCGCGGGCTCGAGGTCGCCGAGTTCTGCATCGGCGCGCCGCATCTCTTGAAGGGCGAGTTCACCGAGGGCGCGGGGCCGGGGATCGACATGTACTCGGTGCGCCAGGCTGTCGGCATCGCGGCCGGGATCACGCCGTTCAACTTCCCCGCGATGATCCCGATGTGGAAGTTCTGCCCCGCGATCGCCTGCGGCAACGCCTTCATCCTCAAGCCGTCCGAGCGCGACCCCTCGGTGCCGCTGATGCTCGCGGAGCTGATGATGGAGGCGGGGCTGCCGGCCGGCATCCTCAACGTGGTGAACGGCG
>CAYORO010000052.1:0-17084 GCA_964406355.1 uncultured Limibaculum sp. | reverse complement strand
GCGATCCGCCGCGCGATCGACGCGGCCGGGCACCCGGCGCTCTTCATGGTCGACTGCATCGCGTCCCTCGGCTGCGTCGAGTACCGCATGGATGCCTGGGGCATCGACGTGACCGTGGCGGGCAGCCAGAAGGGTCTGATGGTCCCGCCGGGGCTCGGCTTCGTCTGGGCCTCGGACAAGGCGCTCGAGGCGCATCAGGCCGCGGGCCTGCGCACCGCCTATTGGGACTGGTCGTCCCGGATGGGGGCGGGCGAGCACTATCTCCGCTATTGCGGCACGCCGCCGGTCACGCATCTCTACGGCCTGCGCGCGGCGCTCGACATGATCGCGGAGGAGGGGCTCGAGACGATCTGGGCGCGGCACGGGGTGTTTGCCCATGCGGTTCGCGCTGCGGTCTCGGCCTGGGCGGCGCCCGGCGGGGTGGAGTTCAACGTGGTCGACCCGGCGGCGCGCTCGAACGCGGTGACGACGATCCGCACCGGCGAGATCGATGCCGGCCGGCTCCGCCAGATCGCCGATGACGGCGCGGGCCTGGTCCTCGGCCTCGGGGTCGGCGGGCTGGAGACTGCGGGCTTCCGGATCGGGCATATGGGCCACCTCAACCCGCCGCAGGTGCTCGGCACCCTCGGCACGGTCGAGGCGACGCTGTTGGCGATCGGCGCGCCGCTCGGCGGGTCGGGCGTGGCGGCGGCGGCGGCGGCGCTCGCCCCCTCGCTCGCCGCGATTGCGCCATCGGACGAGCGGCGCGACCTGCCGGCCTGATCGCGCGGCTTGCCGTCGGCAAGTGTTCCTATTATGTTCCGACCCGTGAACAACGGTCGCGGGAGCGAATCGTGGCGGATGGCGGGCATCGGATCGAGCGTGAGCGGCGGCGCGGCCGCGGGGCGGCGCTCAACATGCCCTCGCGCTACGACCGGCAGGCGGCCGAGCCGGTCGACGACGGCTGGGAGCGCGAGGCACCCGAGCCCACCCGCACGCGGGTGAGCCTCGACACGAGCCGCACGATCCTCACCCGCAACGCCTCGCCCGATATCCCGTTCGACCGCTCGGTCAATCCCTATCGGGGCTGCGAGCATGGCTGCACCTATTGCTATGCGCGGCCGTCCCATGCCCAGCTCGGCCTCTCGCCGGGGCTCGACTTCGAGACCGAGCTGATCGCCAAGCCGCGCGCCGCGGAGCTCCTGGCCGAGGCGCTGCGCCGACCGGGCTACTCCGTGGCGCCCATCGCGATCGGCACCAACACCGACCCCTATCAGCCGATCGAGAAGACCCACCGGATCATGCGTGGCGTGCTCGAGGTGCTGTGGGAGCACCGCCACCCGGTCACCGTCACCACCAAGGGGACGCTGATCACCCGCGATCTCGACATCCTCGGGCGCATGGGGCGGGCGGGCCTCGCCGAGGTGTGCATTTCGCTGACGACGCTCGACAATCGCCTCAGCCGCGCGCTCGAGCCGCGCGCCGCCGCGCCCGCGCGCCGGGTCGCGATGATCCGCGCGCTCGCCCAGGCAGGGGTCCCGGTGCGGGTCAACACCTCGCCGATCATCCCCGCGCTCAACGACCACGAGATCGAGCGCCTGCTCGAGGCCGCGGCCGAGGCCGGGGCCGCGCGCGCGAGCTATGTGGTGCTCCGCCTGCCGCTCGAGGTCTCGGCGCTCTTCCGCGACTGGCTGGCCCGCGAGTTCCCCGAGCGCGCGGCCCGCGTGATGGGGAAGGTGCGCGAGATGCATGGCGGACGGGACTACGACCCCGCCTGGGGCAAGCGGATGGCGGGCGAGGGGGTGCATGCCCGCCTGATCGAGCGGCGCTTCACCCTGGCGAAACGCCGCTGCGGGCTCGACCTGCCGCCGCTCGAGCTCCGCACCGATCTCTTCCGGGTGCCGCCGCGGGCGGGGGACCAGCTCGCCCTCGGGTTTTGAGGCGGGCGGCCTCAGCGCTCGGGCAGCGGCTTCATCTCCACCACCAGCCCGCCGGTGAACCCGGCCGTCACGTTGTAGAACGCCGCGAAGAAGAGCCCCACGACAAAGCCCACCACCACGGCGCCGAGGGCCGCCGCCGAGGCGAGGATCACCGAGAGCCCGGCCGCAACGCTCGCCTCGCCGGTGGGGTTGAGCTGGCTGTCCTCGCCGAGAAACCCGGTCAACAGGTCCATCTGCCCGCGCAGCCCTCCCACGACGAGGAGGACGAACGCGATCGCGAGCGTGGTCACCCCTGCGATGCCGCCGCAAAAGCTCCCCGCGCCGACGAGGCCGATCCGCTTGATCTCGAGCTGCATGGCATGGTCCTTTCGTCCCTGAGCCGCGCCCCGGCGGCACGCGAGGGGAGAGTGTCATGGGCCGAAGCCGCGCGCCATTGCGATGCGACCATGAGGCGGCGCTCGCGGCGCGCTGGGGCGGGCCGGTCGCGGGCGTCGACGAGGCCGGCCGCGGCCCGCTCGCGGGACCGGTGGTCGCGGCTGCCGTGGTGCTCGACCCGGAGACGGTGCCGGAGGGCCTCGACGACAGCAAGCGCCTCTCCACGCCCCGCCGCGACGCGCTCTTCGCCGCGCTCGAGGCGCTTGCCGCGGCTGGCCGGGCGCGCATCGGAACCGGCCTCGCCGAGCCCGCGGAGATCGGCGCGCTCAACATCCTCCGCGCCACCGATCTGGCGATGGCGCGCGCCGTCACGGCCCTCGGCGCGCCGCTCGCCGGTGTCCTCGTCGACGGCAATCGCGTGCCGCCGGGGATCGCGCCGCGAGCCGAGGCATTGGTCGGCGGGGACGGGCAAGCCGCCTCGGTGGCCGCCGCCTCGATCATCGCCAAGGTGACGCGCGACCGGATCATGGATCGCCTCGCCGCCCGCCATCCCGGCTATGGCTGGGAGCGCAACCGCGGCTACCCCACGGCCGAGCACCGCGCCGCGATCGCCCGCCTCGGGCCCTGTGCGGAGCACCGGCCGGGATTTCGCCTGCCGCGCCCAACTGCGTCGCATGAAGAAGTGACTTGAACCCACTCATTTGTCATAATAAATCTGATTTCAAATTAACGTCAGGGGGCGATGTGGTGAAAACCGACCGGGTGATCCTCGGCGACTGTCTGGCCGAGATGGCGCGCCTGCCCGCCGCCAGCGTCGACCTCGTCTTCGCCGACCCGCCCTACAATCTCCAGCTCCGCGGCGAGCTGCACCGGCCCAACAACACCCGCGTCGACGGGGTGGATGACGATTGGGACCGGTTCGAGAGCTTCGCCGCCTATGACGGCTTCACGCGCGCCTGGATGGCGGAGGCCCGGCGCCTGCTGAAACCCGATGGCGCGCTCTGGGTGATCGGCAGTTACCACAATGTGTATCGCCTCGGCGCGTGCCTGCAGGATGCGGGGTTCTGGATCCTCAACGACGTGGTCTGGGTGAAGACCAACCCGATGCCGAATTTCCGCGGCAAGCGCTTCACCAACGCCCACGAGACGCTGATCTGGGCGGCGCGGTCGGAGGCCTCGCGGCCGGTCTTCAACTATGATGCGCTGAAGGCGCTGAATGACGGGCTGCAGATGCGCTCGGACTGGGTGATGCCGGTCTGTGGCGGGCCCGAGCGGCTGAAGGGGCCGGACGGGGCGAAGGCGCATCCGACGCAGAAGCCCGAGGCGCTGCTCCACCGGGTGCTGGTGGGCGCGAGCAATCCGGGCGATCTGGTGCTCGATCCGTTCCTCGGCTCCGGCACGACGGCGGCGGTGGCCAAGCGGCTCGGACGGCGCTGGATCGGGATCGAGCGGGATGCGGGCTATGCCGAGATCGCGCGGGCCCGGGTCGCGCGGATCGAGGCGGCCGACGCCGTCGGGCGCGGCGCGACGCCGGTGCGACGCCAGGCGCCGCGGGTGGCCTTCGGGCGCGTGGTCGAGGAAGGGCTGATTGCGCCGGGCACGGTGCTCGAGAGCCATTGCGGGCGGCACCGCGCCAAGGTGCGGGCGGACGGGACGCTGGTGGTGGCCGATCTGGCGGGCTCGATCCACCAGGTGGGGGCAGCGCTGACGGGGGCGCCGTCGTGCAATGGCTGGACGTTCTGGCATTTTCGGGCGGGTCGGCAGCTTCGGCCGATCGACTGGCATCGACAGCAGCTCCGGGCCCGGCTCGAGGCCTGAGCCGCCGGCGGCACCCTTGGGCGGCGCGGCCCCGGAGCCCCGCCCACCCGGGCTGGCCGCGCAACCTGGTCCAGCGGTCACGCCCCCCATCAGGCTCCGGGACCGCGCCACGCTATCCGAGCAGCCGGACGGCCTTGGCGAACACCGTGGGCATGGCGGCGGCGGCCTCGGCCAGGGGGCGGGTCGCGCCGGGGAGCGCGGTGAGATCGGCGCGGCGGATCTCGAGGCGGAGGTGGAAATGCGTGAAGGTGTGGCGCACCTCGCCGACACTCTGCCAGCTGGCGGGGAGCGGGGGTGTGGGACTGGGGGCGGCTTCGGCCCAGTCGGTCGAGGGCAGCGCGAGCATGCCGCCGAGGAGCCCCTTGGGCGGGCGCCGGACCACGAGCACGCGGCCCCCGGCGACCGCCGCGAAGGCGATGCCGAGGCGCACCGGTTTCGCCGTCTTGGGGGCCTTGGCGGGCAGCTGCTCGGCGATCCCTTGTGCGCGGGCCGCGCAGTTCTCGATCAGCGGGCAGACCCCGCAGGCCGGCCGACGCGGGGTGCAGACGGTCGCGCCGAGATCCATCAGCGCCTGGGCGTGGCAGCCGGGGCGCGTCTCGGGCGTGAGGCGGGCGGCATGGGCGCGGAGGCGCGGCTTCACACCGGGCAAGGGGGCGGTCTCGGCGAAGAGGCGTGCCGTCACGCGCTCGATATTGCCGTCGAGCACGGCGGCCGGCCGGTCGAAGGCGATCGCGGCGACCGCCGCCGCGGTGTAGGGCCCGATGCCCGGCAGCGCGCGTAACGCGTCCTCGGTGTCGGGAAAGCGCCCGCCTGCGGCCGCGACGGCCCGCGCGCAGGCATGCAGGTTGCGCGCACGCGCATAGTAGCCGAGCCCGGCCCAGGCCTCGAGCACGGTTTCGAGCGGGGCGGCGGCGAGCGCCTCGACATCCGGCCAGCGCGCGCAGAAGCGGTGGAAATGCCCCTCGGCGGCCGCCACCGTGGTCTGCTGGAGCATGACCTCGGAGAGCCAGACGCGATAGGGATCGGGCCGTTCGCCCCGCGCCCGCGCCGCCGGGCCGACGCGCCAGGGCAGCACGCGGGCGTGACTGTCGTACCAGGCGAGCAACCGGCGCTGGATCGCGCGTGCTTTCGCAAATGTGATCTCGCCCGGGTCTGACACAGCTCGTCCTCGACATTCCTCACTGCGCGCGACAGATAACGACGATGGGCGGGCTGTCGACCGGACGGCGGCTGAGCGCCCCGGCGCTTGGAGGTGTCAGGTGGAGCGCGAACGGCCGCGGGGCAAGCGCGGGTTCAGGCAGGCAGGCGGCGCGCTTCGCGGCGATCTCGTGGCACGGGCCGGGCGCCGCGGCTTCGCCGAGCCGGAAGTTCTGCTGCGCTGGCCCGAGATCGTGGGCGCGGATCTGGCGGCGGCCTGTCGGCCGGTGTCGATCTCTCACGGGCGAGGGCCGAGCCTCGGCGCCACGCTGCTCGTCGAGGTCGAGGGCGCGCGGGCGACCGAGATCGAGCATCGCGCAAGTGCGATCGTCGAGCGGATCAACGCCTATTACGGATACCGCGCGGTCTCGCGTCTGCGTCTCACCCAGGCCGCTGGGGCCCCGGACGGCTTTGCCGAGGCGCGCGCCGGCTTCGCCCATCGCGACCGTGTCGAGGAGGGGCGGGCCGAGGCGCGGGCCGCGGCCGAGGCGGAGCGTCTGGCCGCGCCGATCCGCGACGACGGTCTCCGCGGGGTGCTCACGCGCCTCGGCACCGCGATCCTGGCGCGCCCGGAAAACCGAGATCCCACCCGGGCCACCGCGCCCGCCGACATCGAAGGAGAGAGCCCATGACCGCCCCCCTGATCGCCCGCCAGCTCAACCGGCGCCGCATGATCGGCCTCCTCGCCGCGCTGCCGGCCGCGGCCGCGACCCCGGCGCTCGCGCAGACGGCCGCTGCCGCAGAGGCGCCCGAGCGCGTGCTGGGCGACGTGGTGCTCGGCTCGCCCGACGCCCCGGTGACGGTGATCGAGTACGCCTCGCTCACCTGCCCGCACTGCGCGAGCTTCCACATCCAGACCTGGCCGCGCGTGAAGGCGGAGTATGTCGAGACCGGCAAGGTGCAGTTCATCATGCGCGAGGTCTATTTCGACGCCTTCGGTCTCTGGGCCTCGATGATCGCGCGCTGTGGCGGGGAGCCGGGCTTCTACCCGATGATCGACCAGTTCCTCACCCAGCAGCGCGAGTGGTCGGGCGCCCAGGACCCGACGCCCGAGATCCTCAAGATCGGTCGCATCAACGGGCTCTCGGCCGAGGAGATGCGCGCCTGTCTCTCCGACGAGGAGTATGCCAAGACGCTGCTCGCCAACTACCAGACCCATGCCGAGGAGCACGGCATCCAGTCGACGCCGGCCTTCATCATCAACGGCGATCTGCACACCGGCGCGATGGGCTTCGAGCAGTTCTCGGCCCTGCTGGACGCGCATCTCTGATCGCAGATCTGGTGGCCCCTGAGCGGGCCACCACCACATACGCGCTCCGGCATTGACAGAATCGGCGCCGCCCTCCCAGACTGCCCAAGTCGAGAGGGAGGCCGGGCGTGCGGTTCACCAAGCTGAGGCTGCAGGGCTTCAAGAGCTTCGTCGACCCCACCGAGGTCGCGATCCGAGAGGGGCTAACCGGTGTCGTCGGCCCCAATGGCTGCGGCAAGTCCAACCTGCTCGAGGCGCTCCGCTGGGTGATGGGCGAGAGCCGGGCGCGCGCCATGCGCGGCGAGGGGATGGCGGACGTGGTCTTCGCCGGCAGTGCGGCACGACCCGCGCGGGCGAGCGCCCAGGTCTCGATCGTGATCGAGGATCCGGACGGGCGGGCGCCCGAGGGGCTCCGGGGCGCGGGCGAGATCGAGGTCAGCCGCCGCATCACCCGCGATCTCGGCTCGGCCTACGCGATCAACGGCCGCCCGACCCGCGCGCGGGATGTGGCCACCCTCTTCGCCGATGCGGCGACGGGCGCGCAGTCGGCCGGCCTCGTGCGTCAGGGCCAGATCGGGGAGCTGATCTCGGCGCGGCCTGCGACGCGCCGGCGCGTGCTCGAGGAAGCGGCCGGGATCGCTGGCCTCCATCAGCGCCGGCAGGAGGCCGAGGGCAAGCTCTCGGCCGCCGCGGCCAATCTCGCCCGGGTCGATGATCTGATCGACGGGCTCGAGGGCCAGCTCCGTAGCCTCTCCCGCCAGGCTGCCCAGGCGCGGCGCTACCGCGAGGTCGCGGCGGCGCTGCGGCGCGCAGAGGCGGTCGTGCTGCTGATCCGGTGGCGCGAGGCGGTGGAGGGCTCGGCCACGGCCGAGGCGGCCGAGGCCGAGGCGGCCCGCGCCGCGGCCCGGGCCGAGGCAGAGGCGCAGGCCGCGCGCCGGGCCTGCGAGGCGCCGGAGGCGGCGCTCCCTGAGCTCCGCGAGGAGGTGATGGTCGCCGAGGCCGTGCTGGCCCGCGCCCGGATCGCCCGCGAGGAGGTCGAGCGCGAGGCCGCCCAGGCCGGCGAGCGGATCGCGGCGCTCGCGGCTGCGCTTGAGGCGGCGGGCGCGGATCTGGTCCGCGAACGGGCGCTGGGCACAGAGGCGCGCGAGTCGATCGACCGTCTGGCCGCCGAAGCGCGTGAGTTGCGCGCCGACGAGGAGGGTCACGCCGCGCGCCTCGAGGCGGCGACAGTGGCGGATCGGGAGGCGGCCTCGCAGCTTGCCGACCGTGAGACGGAGCATGATCGCCTCGCCGAACAGGCGGCCGCCGAGGCGGGCGGGCGCGATGCGGCGGCAAAGGCGCTCGCCGAGGCCGAGGCCCGGCGGAAGGCGGCCGATGCGGAGGCGGCGCAGCTCGCCGCAGAGCGCGTCGCGGTCGGAGTTGCCGCGGAGGCCGCCGAGCGGGCCGCCGGCCACGCCACCGCGATGGCGGCGGCGGCCCGCGAGGCCACGCGTGCGGCGGTCGGTGCGCTCGAGAGCGCGGAGGCGGCGCGCGCCCGGGCGGCAGAGGCAGAGACCTCCGCGCGCGAGACCAAGGCGGCGGTCGAGAGCGCGCGCTCGGCGCTGCGCTCCGAGATCGCGGCACTCGAGCGGATCGCGGCGGCCGATGAGGCAGGCCCGGCCGATGCCGAGCCGATGGTGGCGCGGCTCCGGGTCGCGCCGGGCTACGAGGCGGCGCTCGGGGCGGCGCTCGGCGACGATCTTCTGGCGCCGGCCGAAGCGCCGTCGGGCGGCAACGGGTGGGGGGAGCCGGGCGATGGCGGGGCGGCGCCCTTGCCCGATGGGGTGGAGGCGCTTGCGGCCCGCGTGTCGGCGCCCGAGCGGCTCGGTGCGCGGCTCGCGGCCACGGGCGTCGTGTCGGCCGAGGCGGGGGACGCGCTCCAGGCGCGGCTTGTGCCCGGGCAACGGCTGGTCAGCCGGGAGGGGGATCTCTGGCGCTGGGACGGGTTTCGCCGCCGCGCGGGGCCGGCGCCCGAGGCCACGGCCCGCCGGCTCGAGCGCGACAATCGCCTTGCCGCGCTGTCTGAGGAGGCGGCGGAGGCCGGCGCTCGCCACGCTTCGGCGGCGGAGCGGCACGGAGAGACCGTGGCCGCGCTTGCGCGGGCCGAGGCGGCGCTCAAGGAGACGCGGGCGCGGATGCGCAGCACCGGGGCCGAGGAGGCGGAGGCCGTGCGCGCCGAGGCGAAGGCCACCGCCGAGCTGGACCGGCTGACCGACCGTTCGACGCGCCTCGCCGAGGCCACCAAGGCCGCAGAGGCCCGTGCCGGCGACGCCCAAACCGCCGAGGCGGAGGCTCGCGAGCGGCTTGCCACGCTGCCCGACCCGGCCGAAGCGCTCGCCGCCCGGGACGCGGCCCGGGCCGCGCTCGCCGAGATGCGCCGCGCGACCGTCGAGACCCGCGCGCGGCTCGACCAACTCCGCCGCGACGCGTCCGCGCGGGAGCGGCGTCTGGCAGCGATTCGCCGCGAAACCCGGGCCGCAGAGGAACGGGCCACGGCCGCCGAGCTGCGCGTCGCCGAGCTCACCCGACGGATCGCCGCCACCGAGGCGGATCGCGCGGCCGCTGCCGTGGTGCCCGAGACGCTCGCCGAGCGCCGCGCTGAGACCGACCGCTCGATCGCCGCGGCCGAAAGCCGCACGGCCGCCGCCCGCGGCGCGGTGGCCGAGGGCGAGGCCGCGCTCCGCCGGGCCGAGACGGCCGCGCGCGAGGCCGAAACGGCCGCCGGCGAGGCGCGCGAGGACCGTGTGCGCTCGGAAAGCGCGCGTGAGGTGGCGGCGGGGCGCCTCAGGGAGGCGGCCGAGGTGATCGACACCGAGCTCGGCGTCGCCCCCGAGGCGCTCGCCGAGGAGACCGCCGAGCTCGAACTCCCCGACGGCGAGGCCGCGCGCACCGAGGCGGCGCGCCTCCGCCGCCAGCGTGACGCCCTCGGTGCCGTCAATCTCCGCGCCGAGGAGGACGCCCGCGCTGTCACCGAGGAGCGCGACCGGCTGGCGGCCGAGAAGGCCGATCTCGAGGGCGCGATCGCCAAGTTGCGCGCCGGGGTCGCGGCGCTCAACCGCGAGGGGCGGGCGCGACTTCTCGCCGCCTTCGAGGATGTGGATGCCCGGTTCCGTGCGCTCTTCCAGACGCTGTTCGAAGGGGGCGAGGCGCGGCTCTCGCTCGTCGACAGCGAGGACCCGCTCGAGGCAGGGCTCGAGATCCTCTGCCAGCCGCCCGGCAAGACGCTCTCGAGCCTCTCGTTGCTCTCGGGCGGGGAGCAGACCCTGACGGCGCTGTCGCTGATCTTCGCGGTCTTTCTCTGCAACCCCGCGCCCGTCTGCGTGCTCGACGAGGTCGACGCCCCGCTCGACGACGCGAATGTGGCGCGGTTCTGCGCCCTGCTCGACGAGATGGTGGCGCGCACCACGACCAGGTTCCTCGTCATCACCCACCACGCGCTCACCATGAGCCGGATGGATCGGCTCTATGGCGTGACCATGATCGAGCCCGGCGTCAGCCGCCTCGTCTCGGTCGATCTCGCCGCGGCGGAGGCCCTCGTTGACGCCTGACCGCGCTGCAGCAAAGGCCGCTCACGGGCTTGTTGACACCCCCAGGGGCCCTCCCTAATGTCCGCGCGACCCGGGCGCAGGACCCGGCCGGCCGTGTGCACGGGGGGCTATGGGCATGCCGCAGGGCGAGCCCGATCGCCTGACGAGGCTGGGTGAGCGGATCGCCGCTGCCCGCGAGGCGCAACAGCCGCGCCGCAGCAGCGTCGGCGAGAAGTACAAGGCGGGGTCGCTTGCCTGGCGCATGGTGACCGACCTCGTTGCCGGCCTTCTGGTCGGTGGCGGTATGGGGTGGGGACTGGACTGGCTCTTCGGGACGATGCCGGTCTTCCTTCTCCTGATGGGCATGGTCGGCCTCGTGGCCGGCATCCGCCTGATGCTCCGAACCGCCGAGGCGGTCCGGCGCGATGGCGAGGCGAATACCGGGGCCGGTGACGGTCCCTCAGGCCCCTCGCTCTGAGGCGGGGCGGGAGCGCGAGGAGGGGATCTTGGCGACCGAGACGGGCGAAGGCGGCGAGCCGAGCTTCATCCACCCGATGGACCAGTTCCTCGTGAAGCCGCTCTTCGGCGGCCACGAGTTCGAACTCCTGACCATCAGCAACGCGACGCTCTGGATGGCGATCTCGGTGCTGGCGATCGCTGGGCTGACGGTCGTCGGCACGCGCGGCCGTGCGCTGGTGCCGACGCGCGTGCAGTCGGTCGCCGAGCTCCTCTACGGCTTCGTGCGCCAGACCGTCTATGACGTGGTGGGCGATGAGGGGATGAAGTATTTCCCCTACATCTTCACCATCTTCACCTTCATTCTGTTCTGTAACATGATCGGGATGATCCCGTTCAGCTTCACGCCGACGGCGCATATCGCGGTCACGGCGGCGATGGCGCTGGCGGTGTTCGTCTCCGTGACGGTGATCGGCTTCCACAAGCACGGGCTGCACTTCCTCGAGTTCTTCTGGCCCGCGGATGCGCCGGGATGGCTGCGCCCGATCCTCTGCCTGATCGAGATCATCTCCTACTTCGTCCGCCCGGTGAGCCACTCGATCCGTCTCGGCGCCAACATGCTGGCGGGCCATGCGGTGCTGAAGGTGTTCGCGGGCCTCTTCGCCATGATGCTCGCGGGCGGGCTCGGCGTGCTCGCGGCGCTGCCGATGGTCGGTATGATCGGGCTGACCGCGCTCGAGTTTCTGGTGGCCTTCATCCAGGCCTACGTGTTCATGATCCTCACCTGCGTCTATCTCAAGGACGCGCTGCACATGCACTGAGGATCCCGCCGTTTACGACGAGTTCTACCGACGACCAACAACGATCCATCCAAGAGGAGACAGTGATGGAAGGTGATATCGCCGAGATGGGCAAGTATATCGGTGCGGGCCTCGCCTGCTTCGCCATGGCGGGCGCCGGCATCGGCATCGGCCATGTGGCGGGCAACTACCTCGCCGGCGCGCTGCGCAACCCGGCTGCGGCGGCCAGCCAGGCGCCGAACTTCTTCATCGGCCTCGCCTTCGCCGAGGCGCTCGGGATCTTCGGCCTCGTCGTCGCGATCCTCCTGCTCTTCGCCGTCTGATCCGGCTTTCGCGGTCGGTCGCCCGGCCCCAGGGCTGCGGCGACGGCGAAGGGCGATGACGGTGAGTGATGACGGTGAGTGACGATGGGGCGATCCCGACCGGGGTCGCCCGGATGCGACGACCGTCCGGTCCACGGGCGGCGCGACCATCGGTCGGGGGCACGAGATGGCGACTGAGGACACCGGCCACGGGGCCGACGCGCATGGGGCCGAGGCGGCCGGGCACGGCTCGGGCGGCCTGCCGCAGCTCGATTTCGATACCTGGCCGAGCCAGATCTTCTGGTTGGCCGTGGCGCTCTGGGCGCTCTACTCGCTGCTGACCAAGATCGCGCTGCCGCGCATCGCGGGCGTGCTCGAGGAGCGGGCGGACGCGATCGCCGACGATCTCGACCGTGCCGAGGAGTTCAAGCGCAAGGCCGAGGAGGCCCAGGCCACCTATGACGCCGCGCTGGCCAAGGCCCGGTCCGAGGCCGAGGCGATCGCTGCCGAGATGCGGGCGACCATGCAGGCCGAGGTCGATGCCGAGATGGCGCGGGCCGATGAGGAGATCGCGGCGCGCACTGCCGAATCCGAGCGCAGGCTGCGTGAGTTCCGCGACCAGGCGGCCGAGAGCGTCGGTGCGGTCGCCGAGGAGGCCGCGCAGTCGGTGGTCGAGACCGTGCTGCCGGGCTTTGGCGAGGCCGAGGGCGTGCGCTCGGCGGTCCAGACCGAGCTGAACTGAGCCGAGGGAGGGCGCGCCGATGCCGTTCTATTATTCGAGCGATGTGGTCGTCCTGATCAGCTTCGTGCTATTCTTTGCGATCCTCTACTACTACGGCGTGCACACCATGCTGCTCGGCGCGCTCGACGGCCGGGCGGAGCGAATTCGCGCCGAGCTCAACGAGGCCCGCAAGATCCGCGAGGACGCGCAGGCGGCCTTTGCCGAGCTTGAGCGGCGCCAGAAGGAGGTCGCCTCCCAGGCCGAGCACATCGTGGCCATTGCGCGCGAGGAGGCCGAGCTCGCGGCCAAGAAGGCACGGACGGAGCTGGCCGAGTCGGTCGAGCGCCGGCTTCGCGCGGCCGAGGAGCACATCCGCATGGCCGAGGCCGAGGCGATCCGCGACGTCCGCAACCGTGCGGTCGATGTGGCGATCGCGGCCGCGACGCGCGTGATCTCCGAGCGGCTGGGGCCTGACCGCGCGAGCACGCTCGTCGATGAGTCGATCAAGACGGTCGGCCAGCGGATGCATTGACGCGCTTCGCCTGGGGTGCGCCCCCGGGTTGCGTCCGCGCTCAGCCAATACCTACACGCAACGGTCCCCTGTGTCGGGGACCGTCATGTCTGCCCACTTGGCTGAGGCTCACTCGGCCGAAGGCTCGGCGGGCGTCTCGGCAGCCGGCGCCGGAGCGGGCTCGGCCGCGACCTTCTTGGGCCGATAGTTCGTCTTCTCGACGATGCGGGCCGATTTTCCGCGCAGCGCACGCAGATAGTAGAGCTTCGCCCGGCGCACCTTGCCGCGGCGCACCACGGTGATCTTGTCGATCTGAGGCGAATAGAGCGGGAAGACGCGCTCGACGCCCTCGCCGAAGCTGATCTTGCGGATCGTGAACGAGGCGGAGAGCGTCATGCCGCCCTTGCGCCCGATGCACACACCCTCGAAGTTCTGCACGCGGGTGCGGCTGCCCTCGGTCACCTTCACGCCCACGCGCACGGTGTCGCCCGGGGCGAAGTCGGGGATCTCCTTGCCGAGCGCCTTGATGTGCTCGGCCTCGAGCTCTTGGATCAGGTCCATCGCCGTCAGTCCTTCTCTTGCCCGCGGGGCGGGTCGGTTGTTGGTGGGCCCGAGAGCTCTCGGTCTCCATCGGTGCCGTCCCGCGTCGCGAGATAGGCCCGCCAGAGGTCGGGGCGCCGTTCTTGTGTCAGCTCCTCGGCCCGGGAGAGCCGCCATTCGGCGATGCGCCCGTGATGCCCGGAGAGGAGAATCTCCGGGATCGGGCGCCCCTCCCAGACCTGGGGCCGCGTGTAGTGCGGATGCTCGAGGAGCCCCCGCGAGAAACTTTCCTCCGCGGCGCTCTCGGCATTGCCGAGGACGCCAGGGCGCAGACGCAGGCACGCATCCAGCACCGCCATGGCCGCGATCTCGCCCCCCGTGAGGACGAAATCCCCGATCGAGAGCTCCTCGACCCCGCGCGCCTCGAGCACGCGCTCGTCAATGCCCTCGAACCGCCCGCAGAGCAGAACCACGCCCGGCGCCGCCGCGATCTCGCGCGCAAGCGCCTGGGTGAAGGGCCGTCCCCGCGGCGACAGACAATAGGTCCGCGCCGTCTTTGGCGCGCCCCGTCTCGCCTCGTCGAGTGCCGCGGCCACGATGTCGGGCCGGAGAACCATGCCTGGTCCGCCGCCCGCCGGCGTGTCGTCCACTGAGCGATGCTTATCGCGCGCATGCGACCGGATGTCTAGAACCCGGAGCGCCCAGAGACCCTGGTCGAGCGCCTTTCCGGTGAGCGACTGGCCGAGCGGTCCGGGGAACATGTCCGGATAGAGCGTGAGGACGGTGGCCGAGAAGGCGCCCGCGCGCTCCTGGCGGTCCATCAGCGGGCGCGGCTGGCCTGAGACCACGGGCCGGATCATGCCGTGCGAGCGGGGTTTCGGCGGCTCGGTCATGGCGCGTCCTCCGGCGCGTCCTCCGGCTCGGGCGGCTCGCCGAGGAGGCCGTCCGGCGGGTCGGCGATCACGCGGCCGGCGGTGAGGTCGACCGTCGGCACGGCGGCGCGGGTGAAGGGCAGCAGGATCTCGCCCTCGGGCCCCGCGATCTCGAGCACATCGCCCGCCCCGTGGTCGTGGATCGCGCGGATGCGGCCGAGCTCGGCGCCGCCGGTGTCGAGCACCAGGAGCCCGACGAGATCGGCATGGTAGAACTCGTCCTCCGGCAGCGCGGGGAGCCGGTCGCGCGGGGCGTAGAGCCGGGTGCCCTTGAGCGCCTCGGCCGCCTCGCGGGTCTCGACGCCGGTCAGCCGCGCGGCGAGCGCCCCCTTGATCGGCCGGGTGACCCGCACACCGAAAGCGCGCCCCGCCTCGTCCGAGAGCGGCGCATAGGCGGCGATCGCCTCCGGGTCGGCGCAAAAGCTCTTGAGGCGCACCTCGCCGCGGACGCCAAAGGCCCCCGCGATCGCGCCCACCAGGATTTTCTCAGGCACCGCCACGGCTCAGCGCTCCAGCACCGCGAGGGCGGTGTCGCGGGTCTCCCAGCCGGCGCGCTCGAGCTCCGGGTCGGACTGCTCCTCCTCGGGCAGGCCCATGCAGAGATAGGCGACGAGCGCCCATCCCTCCGGCACCGCGAGATCGGCCGAAAGCCGCCCGGGATCGAGGATCGAGACCCAGCCGAGGCCGAGCCCCTCGGCCCGCGCCGCGAGCCAGAGGTTCTGCACCGCCGCCACGACCGAATAGCGCAGCATCTCGGGCATGGTGGCGGCGCCGAGGCCGTGGCCCTTGTCGGTCGCCTCGTCGCAGAAGACGGCGAGCTGGACCGGCGCCTCACGCATGCCGGAGAGCTTGAGCGAGGCGTAGAGCGCCGCGCGCTCGCCCTCATAGCCGCCGAGCGCCCGGGCATTGGCCGCCTCGAAATTCGAGAGCGCCGCGCGCCGGGCCGCCGCACTCTCGACGCGGACCACGCGCCACGGCTCGGAGAGCCCGACCGAGGGGGCGCGCCGCATCGCCTCGAGCGCGCGGGCGAGCGCCGCCTCTGGCACCGGGTCGGTCCGGAAGCGGCGCACATCGCGCCGCACCGCCATCAGGCGGGCGAGCTCGGCCCGAAAGCTCTCCGCGAAGGGGTCCATCCTCGCCGCGCCACGGGGCCGCCGCAGGGGTCAGCCCGCGGCCTGCTCCTCGGTGCCGGCCGTCTCGGCCGCTGCATCGCCACCCTCGGGAGCTGCAGCGGCTTCGGCCGCGGCTTCCTCGGCCGCCTTGCGCTTCTCCTCGCGCTCCTTGGCACGCTCGGCCATCTTCTTGCCGGGCTCGGCCTGCTTGGGGTTGTTGCGGGCCTTCGACGGGAGCACGCCCGCGGCCTCGAGCATCCGGCTGATCCGGTCGGTCGGCTGCGCGCCCTGGCCGAGCCAGTGCTGCACGCGCTCCATATCCATCTTCACGCGCTCCTCGCTGTCCTTCGGCAGGAGCGGATTGTAGGTGCCGAGCTTCTCGATATAGCGCCCGTCGCGGGGCATGCGGCTGTCGGCCGCGACGATGCGATAGAACGGGCGTTTCTTCGACCCGCCGCGGGCGAGCCGGATCTTGATGGCCATTCGTCAGTCCTTCGGTTGAGTGGTGGTGTCGGGCGCTGTGCCCTGGAGTTGGCGGTGGTGGCGGATCACCTCGTCGATGACGAAGCGGAGGAACTTCTTGGCGAAGTCGGGGTCGAGCCCGCTCTCGGCCGAGAGCCGCTCGAGCCGGGCGATCTGGCGCGCCTCGCGCGCGGGGTCGGCCGGCGGCAACGCATGCTCGGCCTTGAGCTGGCCGACCGCCTGGGTGCAGCGGAACCGCTCGGCCAGGGTGTGCACGAGGATCGCGTCGAGATTGTCGATCGAGGCGCGGAGCTCTTCGAGGTGCTCGGCGGCGCGGGCATTGTCGGTCATCCTCGCGGCTCCGCATGGTAGCGATAGGCCAGATCGGGATGCTCGGGGTCGGGCTTGGCCGCATGCGGGTCGGGCCGGGCGCCGAGGCGCTCGGCGAGGCGGATCGAGCGGGTGTTCTGCGCGTCGATGAAGCTGACCAGCGTCCGCCAGCCCGTGCCGAAGAGGTGGCCGAGCACCGCGCGCACGCCCTCGAAGGCGAGGCCGCGCCCCTCCGCCTCGTCGGACCACAGCGTGTAGGCGAGCTCGGGCTCGGGCCAGCCCTCCGGGTGCCAGACGCCGGCGATCCCGAGCGGCCGGCCCCCGGCGCGATCGGTCAGCGTCCAGGACCCGTAGCCGCGGAGCGTCCAATGCCCGGCGATGCTGGCGAAGATGCGCCACGCCCTGGTCGCCTCGATCGGCCCGCCGACAAAGCGCGCCCGTTCAGAGCCGAGAAACGCGGTCCAGGCGGGCAGATCCTCGGCGCCCGGCGCGCGCAGGATCAGCCGCTCGGTGGTCAGCATGGGTGGGGTCATCGCTTGCGCCCCTTACCCTTGCCCTTGGCCTTGCCGCCGGCGGGGCCAGCCAGCCCCGCGAGGCCGCCGAGCCCTCCCATGCCGCCGAGACCGGGCGGCAGCGGCATGCCGGCGGGCGGTCCGCCGAGGCCCGGGAGCCCGCCGGGCAGCGCGCCGCCGGGGGCAGCACCGGGTGCCCCGCCCGGCGCCCCGGCGCCCGCGGGCGGCATTCCGGGGGGCAAGCCCAAGCCGGGCAATACCCCTGGCATCCCCCCGGGCCTC
>CAYORO010000051.1:0-17199 GCA_964406355.1 uncultured Limibaculum sp. | reverse complement strand
GCCTCCTCGTATTCGCGCGGGATCTCGTCGATGAAGCCCTTCAGGAGCCAGACCGAGAGCGAGAGATTGACCGCCGTGTAGAGCAGGATCATGCCCGCATGGGTGTCCGACAGCCCGAGCGAGCGGAACATCAGGAAGATCGGGATCGCCACCGCGATGGGCGGCATCATCCGGGTCGACAGGATGAAGAACAGGAGATCGTCCTTCAGCGGGATCCGGTAGCGCGAGAACGCATAGGCCGCGAGCGTGCCGAGGAAGACCGACAGGAAGGTCGAGCCGAAGCCGATGATCACCGAGTTGAGGAACCGCTCGCCGAAGCGACTCGGCCCCGCGATCACCATTCCCTTGTCGTGGACGAGCTGCTCATACCAAGTCTCGGGCGGGTTGGCGGCGAGATACGCCTCGGTCTGCCGCGTCTGGGTGGTGAAGAGGTTCACGTAACCCTCGAGCGTCGGCTCGAAGGTGACCTTCGGCGGGTAGGCGATGGCGTCCGAGGGGGATTTGAACCCGGTCGAGAGGATCCAGAGGATCGGCAGCAGCGTCACCAGCGCATACACGGCCACGAGCACACCCGCGATCCATTTCTGCCGGCGCGACGGCTCGGTGACCGAATAGCCGCTCATCGTTCCTTCACCTTGTTCAGCGCCTTCACGTAGATCGACGCGAGCCCGAAGACGGTGACGAAGAGGATGATCGCATAGGCCGAGGAATAGCCGGTGCGCCACTTCTCGAATGCCTCGCGCTTGAGGTCGATCGAGGTCAGCGTCGTCGTGTTACCAGGGCCGCCACCGGTCAGCTGCACGACGAGATCGAACATCTTGAAGTTCTCGATGCCGCGGAACAGCACGGCGAGCATCAGGAAGGGCAGCACCATCGGCACGGTGATGGTCCAGAACTGGCGCCACTGCGAGGCCCGGTCGCATTCCGCCGCTTCGTAGATCGAGACCGGGATCGAGCGGAGCCCGGCGAGGCAGATCAGCATCACGAAGGGCGTCCACATCCAGGTGTCGACGATCACGATGGCCCATTGCGCAAGGTTCACATCGCCGATCATGCTGAAGCTCGTCGGGTCGGCGCCGGTCAGGAACGCGACCGCATAGTTGAAGAGGCCGATCTGCGGCTGGTAGAGAAATGTCCAGAAATTGCCCACGACAGCCGGCGACAGCATCATCGGCAAGACGATGATCGTGGTCCACAGATTGCTGCCGCGAAACTTCTGATTGATCAGCCAGGCCAGGGCAAATCCGAGCAGCACCTGAAGGACGATCGTCCAAAACAGGAAATGCGCCGTCGCCTGCATGGTCAGCCAGATATCGTCATCGGTCAGAATGCGTTCATAGTTGCGCAACCCGAGCCATTTGACCTCGGCATTCGGGCGATTGGCGCGGAAGTTCGTGAAGCTGAGCCGGATCGTCCAGATCAGCGGGAAGATATTGACCGCGAGCAGCAGGAAGATCGTGGGCGAGACGAAGAGCCAGGCGATCGCCCGGTCGGAGAGCCCCCGGATCCGACGCGCCATGCGCGGCGGCGTCGCGCGTGCGACGCGGTCCATCGCTGTCTCTGCCATCGGTCAGCCTTCCGAGGATCCGCCGTCGCCTGCCGCATATCGGGCCCGCCTCGGGAGGAGCGGGCGGGCCCGGGGGACGGGCCTCAGAGCTTGCCTTCGTCCTCGAAGACCTCGACCCAGTCCTCGACCAGCGCGTCGAGCGCCTCCTGCGCGGTGCCCTCGCCGGCGATCACATAGGCGTGGACGCGGTCCTGCATGGCCAGCAGGAGCGAGGCATAGGCGGGCTCCGCCCAAAAGTCCTTCACGATCGCCATCGAGTCGAGGAAGGTCTGGGCATAGGGCTGGCTGGTTGCGAAGCCCGGGTCCTCGACCACCGCGCGCAGCGCCGAGTAGCCGCCGAGCTCCCACCACTTCTTCTGGATCTCGGGCTGGGCGAACCACTGGATGTATTCGAGCGCCGCGTCCTGGCTGTCGGAGTACGACACGACCGAGATGCCCTGGCCGCCGAGCTGGGCGAAGTGCCCGCCGGGGCCTGCCGGATTGGGGAAATAGCCCGACTTGTCGCCGCCCACATTCGGGTCCGCATGCACGCCCGGCCAGATGAAGGCGAAATTCATCTGCAGCGCGACCTGGCCGGATTTGTAGGCGTCGATGTTCTCCGACATGTACCAGTCGGACGAGCCCGGCGGCGTGCAGCAGTCGTAGAGTGCCTTGTAGAACTCGAGCCCGGCCACCGCCTCGGGCGAGTTCACGAAGCCCGCCATGTCGTAGGGGCTCTCCGGGTTCTCGTAGAGGAAGCCGTGGTTGTAGAGCGCGTTGGTCACGCCCATGGTGATCCCTTCCGAGCCGCGCTCGGTGTAGATCGCTGCGCCGTAGACGGTGGTCCCGTCGATGTCGCGACCCTGAAAGAACTCGGCGATGTCCTTCAGCTCATCGAGCGATTGCGGAACATCGAGATCGCGGCCGTAGGTCTCCTTGAACTCGGCCTGCAGCTCCGGGCGCTCGAACCAGTCCTTGCGATAGGTCCAGCCGACGACATCGCCGAAGGCCGGCAGCGCCCAGTAGTTCGGTGTGCCCTTCGGCCATTCAGAGTAGCCGGTGACCGTGGCCGGGATGAAGTCGTCCATCGAGATCCCGTTGGCCTCGAAGAAGTGGTTCAGCTTGACGTAATGGCCGGCTTCGGCGCCGAGCCCGATCCACTGGCTGTCGCCGATCATCAGGTCACAGAGCTGGCCGCCGGAGTTGAGCTCGTTGAGCATCCGGTCGGCGAAGTTCGGCCAGGGCACGAACTCGAAGCTCATGCTGTGGCCCGATTTCGCCTCGAAATCCTTCGACAGCTCGATCAGCGCGTTCGCCGGATCCCAGGCGGCCCAGCACAGCGTGAGGTCGTCGGCCCGCGCCCCGTCGGCGGCGAGCCCCGAGATCGCGGCGAGCGCCGTCGCCGCCAAGAGATGGCACTTCTTCATTGGCTTCTCCTCCCGATTATGAGGCGCATTCTGCTGCGCGCCGCAGCGCCGGCCGAGTCCCGGCGCTGCACTAGCCTTATGCAAGGGGCCAGGTTCTGTCACGCGAAATCTGAGGTGCGTACCTCAGATATCGGGTTGGACGCGCGTCCGGAGATCACGGCTCAGGGCAGGTTCTCGCGGACCACGATCTCGATGCGCACCCGCTCCTGGGCCTCGAAGATCGGCAGCCCGTCGCTCAGCGTCCTCAGCACGCGGAGCGCGCTGCGAACGAGGTGCCCGACATTCTGCGTGATGACCGCAGCGATGTCGCCGCGCGTGAGCCCGTCGCGGGTCGTGGGCGTCAGCTCATGCGCGACGACGACGAGGCGCTGCGAGAGACCGCACCGCTGGAGCGCCTCGATGATGCGGCTGTTGCCGGTGCCCATCGAGTAGAGGCCAACCAGAGAGGGCCGCCGCCGGGCGAGCTCGAGGATGACCGGCTCGATCCGGCTCGGGTCGTCATACCACTCGGTGGTCGGCAATGGCGTGAGGTGCGGGAATTCGGCCGCCAGCACGGCGTCGAAGCCGAGCCGACGCTCGAGACTGTCCCGCGAGCGCAGGGAATTGGTCGCCACGATGACCTCACCGGGTGCTGCGATGAACCGGCCGAGGAGCAGGCCCGCAGTCCGGCCGGCCGCGACGCTGTTGATCCCCACGAAATAGTCGCGCGGCGAGGTGGGGATGTCCGAGGCGAGCGTCACCACGACCAGCCCGTCCTCCTTGAGCCGTGCCACGGCATCGCGGACCTGCGGCGTCTCCGGGGCCATCATCGCGATGCCGTCGAGATGCGCCGGGTTGAGGGCGCGCAAGCTGCGCACGATTCCGTGCGGGTCATGGGACGGGATTGTCACGATCCTGACCGAGAGCCGGTCCGCCACCACCGGCGAGGTGGCCTCCTTGAGGGCCGAGCGCAGCGTGGCGACGAACTGGCTCGGCCCCTCCGGCAGGACGAAGGCGAAGCGGTATTGCCGCTGGCGCGCCAGGTTGGCCGCGGAGGTGTCGCGGACATAGCCGAGCCGGGCGATCGCGGCCTGCACCTTCGAGATGGTCTGGTCTCGGACACCGGGCCGGGCATTCAGCACGCGGTCCACTGTCGCAAGGCTCACCCCCGCCTCCCGCGCAATGTCATGGACGGTGGGTCTGGCCATGATCGTCCCTCCAGCACCCATTGGGTAGCGAGAGCGCTGAGGTACGTCAATCAGATGATCGAAGCACCGCTTGGGCGAATGCGCCACGCCGTGAGCCCTTGGCATCCGCCGCTCAGGGACGGATATCCCGGGTGACGAGATCGACACCGACCGAGTTCGAGGGCGGCATGCGACCGACCACATCCTCCACCCCCGCGCTTGCCCGCGACCCGGCCCGCCCGCGGCTCCGCTCGATCGACCTCCTCCGCGGGTTGATCATGGCCCTGATGGCGCTCGACCACACGCGCGCGTTCATCCTCGGCTTCGAGCGGGTGCCCACCGATCTCGACACGACAACGGCGGCGCTCTTTGCCACCCGCTGGATCACGCATTTCTGCGCGCCGGGGTTCCTGCTGCTCGCCGGCGCGGCGGCGTTCCTGCAGCGCGGGCGCCGGGGGGCGGGCGGCCTTGCGGTGCTGCTGCTCACGCGCGGGGCGTTTCTGGTCGCGCTCGAGCTGACGGTCGCGAGCTTTGCTTGGATCCCGGATCCGAGCCGGAGCCTTCTGCTGCTGCAGGTGATCTGGGCGATCGGCTGGTCGATGATCCTGCTGGCGCCGCTGGTGGTGTTGCCGGCGCTCTGGGTCGGCCTCGTCGGGGTCGCGCTCGCGCTGCTGCACCCGGCACTTTCGGAAGCGCTGGCGACGGCCGGGGCGCCAGAGTGGCTGCGGGTGCTTCTCCTCGATGCCAACGCGACGCTCGGCTGGGGCGAGGGGGGCGCGCTGCTCGTCTCCTACCCGATCCTGCCCTGGTTCGCGGTGATGGCGGCCGGCTACGGGCTCGGCGCCGTGATCCGCGCGCGGCCGGACGACTGGCCGCGCCCGATCGCCTGGGTCGGAGGCGGTCTCGTACTCGGCTTCGTGGTGCTGCGGGCGGTCGGCCTCGGCCTCGATCCTGTGCCCTGGCAGGCCGATGCCGGGGCCGCGCGCGCCGCGATGTCGTTTCTCAACACCGAGAAGTATCCTCCCTCGCCGCTCTTCCTGATGATGACCCTTGGTCCCGTGCTCCTCCTGCTGGCGCTCCTGGACAGGCGCCCTGCGGGACCGTGGGCCGGACCTCTCGAGGCGTTCGGGCAGGCGCCGCTCTTCTTCTATGTGCTGCATCTCTACGCGCTGCGGGTGGTCGGCCTCGGGGCGGCGCTCGCGGTCTGGGGGATCGGCGAGCTCGGGCCCCCGCCGAAGCATTCGGCGCCGGAATGGTCGCTCTGGGCAGCCTGGGGGATCTGGATCGCCGCGATGTGGGCCTTCTACTGCCCGACGCGGTGGTTCGCCGGACTCAAACCGCGCAGCCGGGCCTGGTGGATGTCCTATCTCTGAGGCAGCGGCGGGCCGGCTGCCATACCGCACAGCCCTCGCGGCCGATCTGCGCTATTCCGGACCGAGCGCAGTCACACCAGGGGGCGACGAGGATGGGTATCCCGCAGCGGCTCGGCACCGGTCTCCGACGCGCCATCGGCCGCCTGCTCGGGGCGGGCCTCATGCTCGTCGCCCTCCTCGGCCCCGCAGCGGCCGAGACCCGGCCGCGGATTGGGCTCGTGCTCGGCGGCGGCGGGGCGGCCGGGGTCGCGCATGTGGGTGTCATCCAGGCGCTCGAGCGGATGGGCATCCGCCCCGATGTCGTTACCGGCACCAGCATGGGGGCGATCGTCGGCGGGCTCTACGCCGCAGGCTTCACGCCCGAGGAGCTCGGCGAGGCGGTCACGACGATCGACTGGGGCAGCATCTTCAACGACAAGTCCGACCGCCAGCTCCTCCATCCGCTCCGCCGCGACAGCCGGATCGACCCGTTCTCGGTGCAGGCGGATCTGCCCTTCTCGATCGGCGACCGAGGCATCGAGGTGGATGCGGGCATCATCGACGCGGTGAAACTCAGCCTCACGCTCCGCCGGCTCGCGGCCCGGGCCGAGGGCGTCGCCGATTTCGATGACCTGCCGATCCCGTTTCGCGCGGTGGCGACCGATCTCGTGACCGGCGATGCGGTGGTGCTCGGCAGCGGAGATCTCGCCAGTGCGATCCGGGCCTCGATGTCGATCCCCGCGCTGTTCCCGCCGGTCGAGATCGACGACCGGCTGCTGGTCGATGGCGGGGTGGTCAACAACCTGCCGATCGATGTCGCGCGCGCCATGGGGGCGGATGTGGTGATCGTCTCGGAGATCCCCGGGGCCGATGTCACGGCCGAGGATCTGCGCTCCATCACGGCGGCGCTGGCGCAGACGATGTCGCTGATGATCCAGGTGAACTCCCAGGCGCAGCTCGCCCTGCTGGGGCCGGGAGACGTGCATCTCGTGCCCGATGTGGGCGCGGTGGGCATGCTGGCCTTCGACCGCGCGCCGACAACCGTCTCGGCGGGCGCCGACGCCGTGGAGGGGGCCGCGGCGACGCTCCGGCCCCTCGCGGAGGGGCGGGCTGTGCCGGTCGCGCGCCCGGCCGGGATCGACCCGCTCGCCGTCGAGATCGCCTATGATCGCATCGAGATCGTCTATGATGGTCCGCTCGACCCCCGTGTGATCCGTGCCCGGCTCGGCCTGCCCGAGACGGGGCCGGTCGCCGTCGGCGAGATCGAGACGGCTCTCCGGCGGGTCTACGGCCTCGGCTCCGTCGACAATCTGCGCTACCGGACCGAGACGGGGGAGGACGGTGACGTGCTCGTGGTGCTCGCCGAGCACCTGTCCGCCGGGACCTTTGCGCCGCGGCTCGGGCTCGGCCTGGAGAACGTCTTCGGCGGCGACGGCGATTTCACCCTGGCGCTCGGCCTCAGCGCCGTCGATGTCACGCCGCTCGGCGCTCGGGTGGATTTCGACGGCGCGATCGGGTCGATCGACGGGGCGCGGCTCCGCTACGAGCAGCCGCTCGACTACGCGCAGACCTTCTTCCTGCGGCCCGAGGTCTCGTTCTTCCGGCTCACCAGCACCTTTTTCCCGCGGCGCGACCAGCCGCTCTCGGAGATCGAGGTGCAGCAGACTGCGGTCGGGCTCGAGGCGCTCTGGGCGCCGGGGGACTGGGGGCGCGTCGGTCTCGGGCTCGCCTACACCCACGAGGTGTCGGAGGCCGAGGAGGGGGTCATCCCGGTCGTCAACAGCACACGCGAGGTGACCGATGCGGTGCCGCTCACGGCGATCCTCGACTACGACACGCTCGACGATCTGGATCTTCCGCGCCGGGGCGTGCAGCTCAGCGCCGCGCTCGATTTCGATCTCCTCGACGGCGGCTCGCCCGACCAGGTGACGGTCGACGCCATCGCGGCGATGTCCTTCGGGCAGAACACGCTGTCGCCCTTCCTGTTCTTTGAGGGCGAGATCAGCAGCGACGGCTTCAACCCGCATTTCATCGGCGGGTTCCAGCGCCTCTCGGGCTTCGAGCAGGGCGAGTTGATCGGCGAGGTCGTGGGGCTGGTCGGACTCAGATACTATCGCCGCTTCCGGTTCGACACGCTGTTCGGCAAGGAGGCGTTTCTCGGCGGCAGCCTGGAATATGGCGGTGCCTATTCGGGCTGGGACGAGGTCGGCGGCGAGGGCAGCTTTGTCGCGGGCTCGGTGTTCGCCGGCATCCAGACGAGCTTGGGCCCGCTGATCCTCGGTTTTGGAACCGCCGAGACCGGGCAGTACTCCGGCACCCTCACGCTCGGTGTCCGGTTCTGAGCCCCGCGCCGCGCGTCAGAGCTCGCCCCCGCCGTTTCGCGCATCCGACGGCGCCACCTGAAAGTAGCGCTTGAACTCCCGGCTGAACTGCGAGGCGCTCTCGTAGCCCACGCTGAAGGCCGCCTCGCCGGGGCGCATCTCGTTGTAGACGATGAGGCTCCGCGCGCGGGTCAGCCGGACCTTCTTGAGATACTGGAGCGGGGTGTCCGAGGTCAGCGCCTTGAAGCTGCGGTGGAAGGCGGAGATCGACAGCCCGGCCTCGGCGGCGAGCGCCCCCACCGAGAGCGGCTCGGCATAGTCCGACTGGATCCGCCGGATCGCACGGTCGAGGCGTGCGGCCCGTGTGTCGGCGCGGGTGAGGGCCCGGAGCGTCGCGCCATGGGGGCCCGTGAGCGCCCGGTAGAGCACCTCGCGCACGAGCCCCGGGCCGAGCGCCCGGCCCTCGCGCTCCGACGCCAGGGCACCCGTCAGCCGGGTCACGGCGTCGCGCATCTCCGCATCGAGCGGCACCGGCGCGATGCCTGCCATCAGCGCGGTCTCGGCCGGGCCGTCCGCAAGGGGGCCGAGCGCGTCGACGAGCTCGGTCAGCAGCGCGAGGTCGATCCCGACGAAGAGGCCGAGCAGCGGCTCCTCGGGGCTCCCATGGGTCTCGCAATAGATCGGCATCGGCACGGTGACGACGAGGACGCTGTCCGGGTCGTAGCGGAACACCCGGTCGCCGAGATGGCCGATCTTGTGCCCCTGGCCGATGATCGCGAGCCCCGGGTCATAGACCACCGGCTGGTAGGGGGCGAAGCAGTCCGCCCAGAACATCCGCACGCCGGCGACCGGTGTCTCGGCAATGCCCATGGGGCGCGGGTCGGCGAGGCGGCGGCGGAGGACCGCAAGGGCGTGGGCGAACTCGGTCATGGTGGCGGCGGCTCCATCGCGATCCTCCCAAGATAGCATCTCGGCCGTCGGCCTGCTGCCCACCCGGCAGAATTAGGCAAGACTGGGAGAGAAACCGCCCTCGCGGGCGTGGGCGGCGGGCGAGACTATCTCGCGCGGAGGGATATCTTCCCGATATGACAGAGCCGCAGCACGGAGGATCCATCAGTGACTGACTTCACGCTCAACGGACGGCCGGTGTCGGTCGACGTGCGCGAGGACATGCCGCTCCTCTGGGTGATCCGCGATCGCCTGGGGCTGACGGGGACCAAGTTCGGCTGCGGCATCGCCCAGTGCGGCGCCTGCACGGTGCTGACCGACGGCTACGCCGCCCGATCCTGCGTGACGCTGGCCTCCTGCGTCGCGGGCGCCTAGATCACGGCGCTCGAGGGGCGCGAGGGCGCCGAGGCCGAGGCGCTCCGCACCGCCTGGCTGGCGATCGACGTGCCGCAATGCGGCTATTGCCAGTCGGGCCAGCTTGTCGCCGCGGCCGCGCTCTTGCGCGAGACGCCGAAGCCCACCGACACCGATATCAACGATGCGATGGCCGGCAATCTCTGCCGCTGCGCCACCTATCAGCGCATCCGGCAGGCGATCCACGACGCCGCCGACAGTCTGGAGGGCTGAGCCATGGGAACCGTTCTCACGCGCCGTCAGGCGCTCGCCGGGGGCTCCGGCCTCGTGATCGGCCTCATGCTGCCGCTCCGCGGCGTGCGGGCCACCACGGCGCCCGCGGAATTCGCGCCCAACGCCTTTTTGCGGATCGCGCCGGACGACACGGTGACCGTGCTTGTCAAGCATATCGAGTTCGGCCAGGGCACCTACACGGGCTATGCGACGCTGGTGGCCGAGGAGCTCGACGCCGCCTGGGAGCAGATGCGGGCCGAAGCGGCGCCCTCGGATCCCGAGCTCTACAAGAACTACGCCTTCGGCATTCAGGGGACCGGCGGCTCGACCGCGATCGCCAATGGCTACACCCAGATGCGCGAGGCCGGCGCCATGGCCCGCGCCATGCTGGTCGCCGCGGCGGCGGCGCTCTGGGGGGTGCCGTCCGCGGAGATCTCGGTCTCGGAGGGGCGGATCACCCATCCGGCAGGCCATGAGAGCGGCTTCGGCGCGCTGGCCTCGGCCGCGGCCGGGCTCGCCCGTCCCAGCGCGGTGACGCTCAAGGACCCGTCCGACTTCCGCCTGATCGGGACCGACCGGCCGAAGCTCGACACCGATGCCAAGTCGACCGGTCAGGCCGAGTTCACCATCGATGTGACGCGCGAGGGGATGCTGACGGTCGCGGTCCTGCACCCGCCGAAATTCGGCGCGACCCTCGCCTCCTTCGATGCGACCGCTGCTCTGGCGGTGCCGGGCGTCGAGCGGGTCGAGCAGATCTCGTCGGGTGTCGCGGTCTATGGTCGGGACACCTGGGCGGCCTTTGCCGGGCGGGCGGCGCTGACGGCCGAGTGGGACGAGACCGGTGCCGAGACGCGCTCCTCGGCCGAGCTCGAGCGGATCTGGACCGACGCCGTGCGCCAGCCGGCCGCCGTCGCCGAGGAGAGCGGCGATCTCGACGCCGCGCTTGCGGGCTCGGCGCAGGTGCTCGAGGCGGAGTATGTCTTCCCCTACCTCGCCCATGCAGCCCTCGAGCCGCTCGATGCGGTGGTGGAGCTGAAGGACGGCGAGGCGGATATCTGGACCGGCTCCCAGATCCAGACGGTCGACCACCAGGTCGCCTCGCGCGCCCTCGGCCTGCCGCTCGACAAGATCCGCATCCACACCATGCTGACCGGCGGCAGCTTCGGTCGGCGCGCCCACCCGGACAGCCACATGGTCGGCGAGGCCTGCGAGATTGCCCGGACCGCGGGCGGGGACGGCGCCTACAAGATGCTGTGGACGCGCGAGAACGACATGCTCGGCGGCTACTACCGGCCGCTCACGGTGCACCGGATGCGCGGCGGGCTCGACGCCCAGGGCAACATCACCGCCTGGGAGAACACGATCGCCAACCAGTCGATCGTCGCCGGCACGCCCTTCGAGATGCTGATCGTCGGCGGGATCGACGCGACCTCGATCGAGGGCTCGAGCAAGATGCCTTATGACTGGCCGTCGCACCGGGTCTCCTGGGCGCGGATGGAGGCCGGCGTGCCGGTCCTCTGGTGGCGCTCGGTGGGCCACACGCACACCGCCTACGCGACCGAGGTGTTCCTCGACGAGTTGCTGGTGGCCGGAGGCAAGGACCCGGTTGCGGGCCGCTTGGAGCTCCTGAAATCCGAGGCCGGGCGGGACCGCGCGGTGCTCGAGCGGGTGGCCGACATGGCCGGCTGGGCGGGGCCCCAGAGCGCCGAGGGCCGGACACTCGGCGTCGCGCTGCATGAGAGCTTCAACACCTATGTCGCGATGATCGCCGAGGTGTCGGACGAGGACGGCAGCCCGCGCGTGCACCGGGTCTGGACGGCGGTCGACTGCGGCGTCGCGGTCAACCCCAACGTGATCCGGATGCAGATCGAGGGCGGCGTCGGCTACGGGCTCGGCGCGGCGCTCACCTCGGAGATCACGCTCGGCGAGGGCGGCGCGGTAGACCAGTCGAACTTCGATGGCTTCGAGGTGCTGCGGATCGACGCGATGCCCAAGGTCGAGGTCTCGATCATCGAGAGCGCGGCCGCGCCGTCGGGCATCGGCGAGCCGGGCACCCCGCCGATCGCGCCGGCCGTCGGCAATGCCTGGCGGGCGCTGACCGGCGAGGCCCCGTCGCGCCTGCCGTTCAGCCGGGCGCTCGCGGACCGGGCCTGAGAGGGCGCCCTGCCGGCGGGGCCGTGCCCGCCGGCAATCCCGGCTCATGGCCAGCGGAAGGCGATCTCCTCGAAGAGCCGCCCCCCGAGACGGCGCGGATAGCGCGCCGCCTCCCGCCCGCCGAGCGCGCGATAGAAGCGGCAGCCGATCTCGTTGCCGGCGAGCGATCGCACAAGGAGGCCGCGATGGCCGGACCGCTCCAGCACCCGCCGTGCCATCGCGAACAGCCGTCGCCCGAGGCCCGCACCATGGGCCACCGGATCGAGATAGAGCTCGTAGATCTCCCCCGGCGCGCGGCCCTGCCAGCCCCTGAGCGTGCCGAACTCCGCGTAGCCGAGCACACGCCCGCCGAGCTCGACCACCAGCGGGCGCCCTCGGCTCGCGATCCGGCGGCGCCAGGCCTCGGCGGTGCGTTGCCGGCCCATATGCGAGAGGAGCGGCTGCGGGATCAGGCCGGCATAGGCGAACTCCCAGGCGGCGGCGCGCACCCGGGCCAGCGCCTCGGCGTCGCCCGACCTCGCCGGACGCGTCGCGATCACGCTCCCGTTCCCGGTCGGCATCGCGTATAACCTCCCCAACCATCCACCACCAATCGCGAGTGTGTCACCGATGAGCGAGATCGTCGAGAAGCCGCGCACGCAGCCGCGCCAGAAGGTCGAGCGGCCGAAGCTCTACAAGGTCGTCCTCTTGAACGACGACTACACCCCACGGGACTTCGTCGTCAGCGTGCTGAAGGGGGTCTTCCGGATCACCCGCGACGAGGCCTATCGCGTGATGATGACCGCCCACACCAAGGGCGTCTGCGTCGTCGCGGTCTACATCAAGGACGTGGCCGAGACGAAGGCCATTCAGGGCACCGATCGCGGCCGCGACGCGGGCTATCCGCTCACCTTCACGACCGAGCCCGAGGAGTGAGCCTCAGCCCACGGTCACGCTGAGCGGCGGCAGGTCCGCGATCTCGGCCCGCATCCCGTCGCCGCGCACGACCGGGCCGACGCCCGCCGGCGTGCCGGAGAAGATCAGATCGCCGGGCGCGAGGGTGAAGTAGCGCGAGAGGATCGCGATCTGCTCGGGCACCGACCAGATCATCTGTCCGAGATCCGCCTCCTGGCGCACCGCGCCGTTGACGAGAAGCCGGATCGCCCCGGTGGGATGCCCGGACGCGGCGACGGGCACCAAGTCGCCGATCGGGGCGGAGGCGGCAAAGGCCTTGCCGATCTCCCAGGGGCGCGCGCGGGCCTTGGCCTCGGCCTGGAGATCCCGCCGGGTCATGTCGAGCCCGACCGCATACCCCCAGACATGCCCGAGCGCGTCCGCCTCGGCGATCTCGGTCCCGCCCTGCCCGAGCGCGACGACGAGCTCCACCTCGTGATGCACGTCCATGCTGGCCGGTGGATAGGGGAAGCGCCCGTCGGTCGCGATGTCGTCCGGGTTTTTCTGGAAGAAGAACGGCGCCTCGCGCTCTGGATCGCCCCCCATCTCGCGGGTGTGCGCGGCATAGTTGCGCCCGATGCAGTAGATCCGCCGCACCGGGAACCGTCCACCGCCCCTGACAGGCACGGCAGGCACCGGCGGGGCCGGGATCACGAAATCGCTCATCCTTGGGTCTCCCGGCTCGGCACAAGGCCGCCCTCGCGCTCGAGGAAGGCGGCGATCTCGGCGATGCCCTCGCCATGGCGCGTGCGTGCAAAGAGGAACGGGCGGGCCCCGCGCATCCGCGCCGCGTCGCGCTCCATCACCTCGAGCGAGGCGCCGACATGCGGTGCGAGGTCGGTCTTGTTGATCACCAGGAGGTCGGAGCGGGTGATCGCGGGGCCGCCCTTGCGCGGGATCTCCTCGCCGGCCGCGACGTCGATCACATAGATCGTGAGATCGGCGAGTTCGGGGCTGAAGGTGGCAGAGAGGTTGTCGCCGCCCGATTCGATGAGGATCAGGTCGAGATCGGGGTGGCGCGCGCGCATCTCGGCCACGGCCGCGAGGTTGATCGAGGCGTCCTCGCGGATCGCGGTGTGCGGGCAGCCGCCGGTCTCGACGCCCATGATCCGGTCGAGCGGCAGCGCCTGCGAGCGCATCAGCGCCTCGGCGTCCTCGCGGGTATAGACATCGTTGGTGATCGCGGCGACCGAGTAGCGCGCGCGGAACTCCTTGCAGAGCCGGTCGGTCAGCGTGGTCTTGCCGGCGCCCACGGGGCCACCGATGCCGACGCGGAGCGGTCCGTTGGGCGATTTCTTCGGATGGGTCATGATCTGAAGAGCCTCACGGGCAGAGTTTCGTGCCTGGCGGCGGCGATGTCGAGGGCGAAGGCAGCCGAGCCGATCGCGTCGAGGGGCGCCTCGGCGGCCTCCTCGGCGAGCGAGAGACAGAGTGGCTGAAGGCGCGCGAGGACGCTTTGGCCCTCGGTCTGGCCGAGCGGGATCAGTCGAACGCCTGCCGAGACCAGATTGGCCGCGAAGGACTGGAGCATCACCGGCAGCAGCGTCTCCGTCGGGATGCCGCGCAGCCCCGCCGCTGCCCCGAGCGCGACCGGCCAGGGCGCTGGCGCCACCTCGACGCCCCAGGCCGCCACGGCCGCGGCAAAGGCCGCGCCCTGCGCCTCGGTCTCGGCGAGCCGCTCGGCGGCGGGCTGGAGCGCACGGGCGAGATCGGCGAGCTCCCCCTGCGCGGCGGCGTCGCCCGCGGCCCGGTGCGCATGGGCGGCGAGGATCGCATCCGTCCGCCCCGCGCCATGCGCGAGCGCATCGGCGATCCACGCGGCGAGCGCCTCGGCATCACCCACATGGCTTTCCGCCACCGCCTCCTCGAGCCCGTGCGACCAGGCGAAGGCCCCGGTCGGGAACCCCGCCGAGAGCCAGGCCACGAGCGTTGATGTGGCGGCGGGGTCAGTCATGGCGGTGCGGGATGTGCGCGTTGGGGTCGTGATCGGCCGGCCCGTGGCTGTGCCCGTGCGTGCGCCCGTGGCCATAGGCCCCGCCCTCGGGCTGGAACGGGGCCTCGATATGGGTGATCTCGGCGCCGAGGTCCCGGAGCATCGCCTCGAGAACGTGGTCGCGCAGGATCAGGAGCCGCCCCGCGTCGACCGCGCAGGGGGTATGGCGGTTGCCGATATGCCAGGCGAGGCGGGCAAGCCCGGCGCCGCTGCCGCGGATCTCGGCAACCGGCTCGGGCGCCGCGCGCACCCGGACGCTCCGGCCGTCCTCGAGCCCGAGCCGTGCCCCGTCGGCGAGCTCGGTCGCCTCGGGCAGATCGAGGAGCACGTCCTCGCCAGATGCGAGCGTCAGCCGCCCGCGGCGGCGATAGCGCTGGTCGTAGGGGAGCGCGATCTCGGTATCGGCCGGGCCCTCCCCGCTGAGCACTGCGGTCGCCCGGATCACGGCGCGTCGCCTGCGCCGTGCCGGGCGAGGTCAGGCGTCAGCGCGTCTCGGGCCGGACCTTCACTGCCTGGGCGTAGCCGCGTACCACCATCTCGTCGGTGGTGAGGCCGGTCAGCTGGCGCGCCTCGCGCGCGCGGGCCGCGCCGAGCTCGGCCGCGAACGCCTCGAAGCGCGACAGCGAGAGAGCCGCCATCACCCGCTTCCAAACGGGATCTTCGACACCACGCGGTTGATTGGTAATCACCTCGGTCATCAGAGCATCTCCCTCGCCACTCACTCACCCGATGACGAAGGGCTATCTTTGAAATTCGGCAGAAATGGTGATGGTATAGTGCAAAATAGCGGCGTACTGTCTCGAATTCGGCCTTGATTTCACCACAATCAGCGGTTGAGTTGGCTAGTCGGCGAACTCCAGCCAGTAGACGGAATGCGCAATCTCGTCTCGCGCGAGGCCGCGGGCTGCGAGCGTCTCGTCGTCGAGGGCGTGAAGCTGACGGATCGCGTGGTAGCGGCGCTCCGCCTCGGCCGCATAGCGCAGGCCGGTGACGATCTGTCGGGCGATCCGCTCGGCGCGGTCGACAACCTGCGCTCGCGAAGGCGCAACGGGAATGCTGAGGCCATTGGCGAAAGTTGCGGCGGTCATCCTGGTCAATCCTGTACGCTATGCTTACCGTTGGATTGACGTTTAGTTGTTCTTTGCGGCGGAATTGGGGTGCCATTGCGAGGAGCCCTTGCGCGTTCTGGGCATTGTTGAGTCCGTCCGCGGCAGCTGCGCGGCACGTGTTTCGGGGTCGCGTTGCTTCGATCCCACTTTCCATCGCTGCCAGCCTGTCGATTATTTTACAGATCGGTGGCGCTCCTTGGTAAAAGCCAAAGACTAGCAATTTTCGGAAGCCAGTGGAAAATTGAATATTGCAGAGGCGCAGCAAAAAATGAATATTGCTCCCGAAATACCGATCGCTAACAAGGCGAGAAAATAGATCCAATCCATGGCGGTGGCGCGTGGTTCTTCCGAAGTGTCATTCAGCCAGCCAGAAACGAGCGCATTGAAGAGCACGGCCATTGAGAGTCCGCAAACAGCAAGAAACCATGCGGCCATAAGCGGGTACCAGAAGAATGGAGAATCAGAGAGTTGGCGCAAATCAACGAAAGCCTTCAAGGCGATTGTTAAGGCGCTTAATATAAGCGCCGTATTGGCCACTTGAGACATGGCCTTCATCCGGATTTCAGCCAGTGCGAGATTCTTATCTACTGTCAAAGCGCGCCCTCCGATACGCCTTCAGAACAGGAAATAGCGCTGGGCGAGGGGCAGGACCTCGGCGGGCTGGCAGGTGAGGAGCTCGCCATCGGCGCGGACCTCGTAGGTCTCAGGGTCGACCTCGACCCTGGGCAGCGCATCATTGAGCTTCATGTCGGTCTTCATCAGCGAGCGCGTGCCGGCCACCGCCAGAACCTCCTTGGCGAGGCCGAGGCGCCCGCGGACATCCTCGTGATAGGCCGACTGGGAGACGAAGACCGCCGAGGACGCCTCGAGCGAGCGGCCATAGGCGCCGAACATCGGCCGGTAATGCACCGGCTGGGGCGTCGGGATCGAGGCGTTGGGGTCTCCCATCAGGCTCATCGCGATCGCGCCGCCGATCAGCACCATCTCGGGCTTGGCGCCGAAGAAGGCCGGGTCCCAGAGGCAGAGATCGGCGCGCTTGCCGACCTCGACGCTGCCCGTATAGGCGGAGATGCCATGCGCCACCGCCGGGTTGATGGTGTATTTCGCGATATAGAGCCGGGCGCGGAGATTGTCGTTCTCCCCCTGCTCGGACCCGAGCCGCCCGCGCTGGACGCGCATCTTGTGCGCCGTCTGCCAGGTGCGGCTGATCACCTCGCCGACGCGCCCCATCGCCTGGCTGTCGGACGCGATCACCGAGAAGGCGCCCATATCATGCAGGATGTCCTCGGCCGCGATGGTCTCGCGCCGGATCCGGCTCTCGGCGAAGGCCACATCCTCGGGGATCGCGCGGTCGAGGTGGTGGCAGACCATCAGCATGTCGAGATGCTCATCGATCGTGTTCACCGTGATGGGCCGCGTCGGGTTGGTCGAGGACGGGATCACGTTGGGCTCGCCGCAGAGCTTGATGATGTCGGGCGCATGGCCGCCGCCCGCCCCCTCGGTGTGATAGGCGTGGATGGTGCGGCCCTTGATCGCCTCGATCGTGCGCTCGACGAAGCCGCTCTCGTTGAGCGTGTCGGTGTGGATCATCACCTGCACGTCCATGGCGTCGGCGACGCTCAG
>CAYORO010000050.1:0-17219 GCA_964406355.1 uncultured Limibaculum sp. | reverse complement strand
CACCGCGGGCGCTGCGCCCGCTGATCGGGCTGATGATGCGGCTCTTCGGGCCGCGGGGGCTCGAATTCGCCCGCGCCCGGCTCGAGATGAAGGCCGCCGAGAGCGTTCTGCATCTGCGCCGTGCCCATCCGCGGCGCCTCAAATCCATGGTGCCGGCCCATATCTGGCCGCTCGTCGCGCCCTACGGCCTCGCGCCCCGGCCCGGAGAGCGGCCCGGTCAATCGCCCGAAACCCCGGCCAGCATGGCGAAACCCCCTTGCCAGCCGGCCGACGCCCCGTGCACGATCAAGGGCTAATCACCCATGAACGAGACAGGACTCAGGAACCCTCATGAACAAGGCCGACTTGATCGCCGCTCTGGCGGAGCGCACGGGAAAGACCAAGACCGAGGTCGGGCAGCTGGTCGACGCCCTCGGCGATGTGATTTTCGAAGCGCTGAAGCGCCATGACGAGGTCTCGCTGCCCGGGCTCGGCAAGTTCGCGGCCGCGCATCGCCAGGCGCGCATGGTGAGAAACCCTCGGACCGGCGAAAAGAGCGAGTCTCCAGCCCATTACGCGCCCGTCTTCAAGGCCGCGACGGCGCTGCGCGAGGCACTCCGCAACGGCAGCGCCGGCTGACCCGCGGGTCACGCCTCAGGGACTGGCGAGCCAGAACCGCCCGACGCAGCGGGTCGCGCCGAGGGCATGGATCAGATCGATGAGCGCGTCGCGCCGGTCGGGCGCGACGTACATCGCATAGGGCTCCGGCAGCGGGACCACGGCTTCCCGGCCGGTGCAAAACCGCACCCTGCGGTGATTCCTTTGGACCGCCGGGCCGAGCGCCCCGTCGAGCACATCCTCCGCGATCGACGTCGCTGCATCGGCACGCAGCTGCGGCCGCGCCTCGGTGAAGCGTTGCGGATCGATCAGGATCATCGCGCGCTCGGCGCTGAGCGCCTCGGCCCGCACTGCCGGCACCCAAGGCCAGGCGACCGCCTCGCGGAGCCCACCGCCCCGGGTCGGAAACACCGCGCCACGCTCGGCGACATAGGCCGGATGCGTCACGAGATCGCGCAGATCGACCCGCTCCTCCACGCGCTCGATCCGAGGGCCGGCATCCGGGTCCGCTGCCGCTTCGCACAGGGATGGGGCGTTCCGGACCCGGCGCACGAGGTCGCAGCCGTCGATCTCATGGGTGACGCTGAGGACCGGCAGATCGGCCGGCAGGATCGCCGGATCGTCGAGGATCGCCCGGATCTCCGCCACCAGCTCGGCCTGCGGTCGATCCGCTTGGGATGCCGCCTCAAAGGCATGCTCGGGCCGGATCGAGACCAGCAGCCACAGGCTCTCGCGCAGCGCGGGGAAGAGGCCGGTCGCCGTCAGACCGATGACCACCGCCGCGACGATGAGCGTCAGGGTCCCGCGGGACCGCCCGGATCGTCTGCCACCTGCCGCCATGCCCTTTCCGCCTGCGCAGGATCCCCGGGGGCGTGTGGCAAGGTCCGCACGCCATCCCCAACTGGGCCAACCCAATAGCGGACGCGCTCACGCCGCGCCAGTTCTGGAATGCGCCGGAACCGTGCAAGGCCTCGAGTGCCGCCCTGCACAAACCCGCCTATTGCGGTGCAAAATCGGCGCGAGACTGCCGCTCCCAACGGGTCGTTTCGAGCAAACCGACGAATTCGCCGGCCGTGTGATTGATAATCTTGTTGCAATTTTCTCGCCGCCACTCTCAAATTTTCGCTCAAACGCCGACAACAGGGCGGGGAGGAGACGGTGCTCGCGTCGCGCATCAGATCGCTGGGGCGTTGGCACTGGGTGGCCTTTTTCGCGGGCACCCTGCTCTCTTGGGCACTTTTGGTGCACATGGCGGTCCCGGCGGAGCTGCGGGTGCTCGAGGCGAGCTATGGCGCCTCGCTCCTCGAGATCCTCTGCGGGGGCGCGGCGGGCGCTCAGGGATTTCCGGCCGTCTTCGCGATGTGGGCGCTGATGAGCGCCGCGATGATGACCCCGACCGCGCTGCCGGCCTTCGCGACCTATGAGGACCTCTCCACGGTCGCCCCCACCGGCTTTGGCCATCTCGTGGGCGGCTATCTCGTCGCCTGGATCGGCTTCTCTCTGATCGCCGCCTCGGCCCAGATCGGCCTCCGGGAGATCGGTCTCCTGGGCTCGCTCGGGCAGAGCCTCTCGGGTCCGCTCTCTATGGGGCTGCTGATCGGTGCGGGGCTCTACCAGTTCAGCGCCTTGAAGGAGGCATGCCTCGCCCGCTGCCGCGCCCCGCTCAGCTTCTTCATGCAGCACTGGCACGAGGGCCCGTTCCGCAACGGTCTGCGGCTCGGGCTCGACTGTGTCGGCTGTTGCTGGGCCCTGATGGCGCTGGCCTTTGTCGGCGGCACGATGAACCTTGGCTTCATGGGGCTCGCGATGCTGCTGATGACGCTCGAGAAGCTGCCCGAAATCGGGCGCCACCTGACCCGCCCGCTCGGCGCGATCCTGATCGCCGCCGGACTGGCCCTCCCGCTCCTCTGAAAGGACCCAAATCCCATGGCCCTCGATGCCGCGACCATCCCCGACTGGACCATCCAGGGCGAGCTCATCCTCAACTGCAACTGCACCGTCTTCTGCCCCTGCGTGGTGAGCCTCGGCAAGCACCCCCCGACCGAGGGCTACTGCCAGACCTGGGGCGGCGTGCGGATCGACACGGGCGCCTATGGCGAGGCGGACCTCTCGGGCCTCAATATCGGCCTCCTGATGGAGATCCCCGGGCTGATGGCACGGGGCAACTGGAAGGCTGCGGTCTTTGTCGACGAGCGGGCGAGCGAGGCGGCCTATGACGCGCTGGTGGCGATCTTCAGCGGTGCCGCGCGTGGCACGACGGGTCTCTTCGGCCTGCTGGTCAGCGAGTTCCTGGGCGCCGAGCGCGCGCCGGTGCGGTTCGAGACCGAGGGCACCGCGCGGCGGCTGACGGTCGGCAAGAAGATCCAGGGCGAGGTGATCCCGCTGACCGACGCCCAGGGCTGCGAGACCACGATCACCAACACCGACTACTGGATGGGCTCGGTCGTCACGGTCGCCACGGCCACGAAGGGCCGGGTGCGCGCCCATGGCCGGGTCTGGGATTTCGACGGCCGCTCGGCCGAGATCTGCCAGATCGACTGGCGCGGCCCCCGCTGAGAGACGTTGCTGAGGGACGGAGCGAGCCATGCGGGAGCATTTCGAGGATCTGACGCCAAACGCGGCCAACCATGTGCCGCTGTCGCCGGTCTCGTTCCTGACGCGTGCGGCGGTGGTCCATGGCGATCACGTGGCCGTCGTGCAGGGGCAAACCCGACGGAGCTGGGCCGAGGTCCATGACCGGGTCCGGCGCGTCGCGGGCGGGTTGGCAGCGCGCGGCATCCGGCTCGGCGACACGGTGACGGTGATCGCCCCCAATCTGCCGGAACTCTTCGAGTTGCATTTCGCGGTCCCGATGAGCGGGGGCGCGCTCTCGACCGTCAACACCCGGCTCGAGGCCGAGACGGTGGCCTACATCCTCGAGCACTCCGACAGCGCCCTGGTGCTGGCGAGCACCGATATGCTCGGCCTCGTCGAGGCGGCGCTCGCGCGAACGGATGCAGCGCCGGAGATCGTCGAGATCCGCCGCCCTGACGCACCGGCATCCGGGCGCGCCTGCTATGACGATCTGCTCGCCGCGCCGCCCATGGAGGGCGACGGCCTGCCAGCCGACGAATGGCAGGCGATCGCGCTCAACTACACCTCCGGCACCTCGGGCAGGCCGAAGGGCGTCGTCTACCACCATCGTGGTGCCTATCTGATGGCGCTCGGGACGGTCGCGGCGTGGCAGATGCCCCACCGGCCCGTCTATATGTCGGTGGTGCCGATGTTCCACTGCAACGGCTGGGGCCACCCCTGGATGATGGCGATCCTCGGCGGCACCAAGATCTTCCCGTCGTCGAACGCGCCCGAGCATCTCTTCGAGGCGATCGCCGCCGAGGGCGTGACCCATTTCGGCGCCGCCCCGGTGATCCTCCAGATGCTGGCCGAAAGCGACGCCGCGCCCGCCGCCCCCTTCTCGCCGCGGCTCCAGGTGATGACGGCCGGCGCGCCGCCGCCGCCCGCGATCCTCGAGCGCATGGCCGCGCTCGGGATGGAGGTCATGCACGTCTACGGGCTGACCGAGACCTACGGCCACATCTCGCAATGCCTGCCGCGCGACAGCTGGGCGGATCTCGACCCGGCCGAAGAGGCCGCCCATCGCGCGCGCCAGGGCGTAGCGCTGCCGATGGTCGAGGAGGTCGCCGTGATCGACCGCCGCTCCGGCCGGCCCGTGGCGCAGGACGGCGAGACCCAGGGCGAGATCGCCATCCGCGGCAACACGGTGATGAAGGGCTACTACAAGAACCCAGAGGCGACGACCGAGGCCTTCGACGGCGGCTATTTCTGGTCGGGCGACGCGGCGGTGGTCTACCCCGACGGCTATATCCAGGTCCGCGACCGGCTGAAGGACGTGATCATCTCGGGCGGCGAGAACGTCTCCTCGGTCGAGGTCGAGGCCGTGCTCTACCGGCACCCGGATGTGCAATGCGCCGCGGTCGTCGCCCGTCCGCACCCGAAATGGGGCGAGGCGCCCTGCGCCTTCGTCGAGCTCCGCCCCGGCGCCGACATCGACGAGGCCGCCGTCATCGCCTTCTGCCGGGAGCACCTCGCCGGGTTCAAGACGCCGAAATCGGTGATCTTCGCGGAGATCCCGAAGACGGCCACCGGCAAGATGCAGAAATTCCTGCTGCGAAAGCGCGTCCAGGAGCTGGGCTGATCGCGGAGACAACCGGAGGCCGCGTCGCCCCGCATCAGGGCGCGGCGCGGTCGATCTCGAGAGTGACGGCCGCGTACCAGTCGGCGATCTCGCGGATCTCCGCATCCGAGAGCGCGCTGGCAACCTCGGTCATGATGTCGTGCTGACGCTTGCCGCGCTTGAAGGCTTTGAGCTGGGTGTCGATGTAGATGTTGGTCTCGCCCGCGAGGTTGGGCGCATCCAGCAGCCGCGAGATCCCGTCCGCCCCGTGGCACGAGACGCAGGCCTGGGGCGCGTTCGCGGCATCGACCCCCTCCGGCAGGCGCGCGCGGGCCTCATGCGCGGCATACCAGGCGGCCACATCGGAGATCTGCTGCGCACTGAGGCTCGCCGCGACCACGCTCATCATCTCGTGCTCGCGCGCCCCGGTCTTGAACGCCATCAGCTGCGCCTCGAGATAGCTCTCGGGCTCGCCCCCGATATGCGGCGCGATCGGGATCGTGGCATAGCCGTCGATCCCGTGGCAGGTCCGGCACATATTGGCGATCTTGCGCCCGGCCTCCGGGTCATCGGCGGCAGCCGGTCCGCCAAGCCCCCCGGCGAGCATCAGCCCGCCGAGGAAGAGTGCACGCAGCAGGCTCATTCAGCCGGCTGCGGATTGTAGGCGATCCGCCAGATCGCACCGGCGAAGTCGTCCGAGACCAGCATCGAGCCGTCGGGCAGGAAGGCCACATCCATCGGGCGGCCGCGATACTCGCCCGTCTCCTCGTTGAGCCAGCCCTCGGCGAAGACCTCGGCCCCGGCCGCGTTGCCCTCCTCGTCGAGCGCGGTGAACATCACCCGCGCCCCGATGGGCGTCGTGCGGTTCCAGGAGCCGTGCTGCGCCCAGAAGATCCCGCCCTGATACTGCTCGGGGAAGCTCGAGCCCCGATAGAAGCTCATGCCGAGATCGGCCGCATGGGCGGTCAGCTCGAGCTGCGGCTCGACAAAGGTCACGCCCTCGGGCCGCGGCACGTCCTTGTAGGCCGGGATCTCGACCCGGCTGTTGGTCCAGGGAAAGCCGAAGTGCTGGCCCGCGGCGGTCTGACGGTTCAGCTCGCCCGGCGGGATGTCGTCGCCCATGCCGTCGACCTGGTTGTCGGTCCACCAGAGCTCGCCCGTCGCCGGGTTGAAGTCGTGGCCCACCGAGTTCCGCACGCCCCGGGTGAAGACCTCGCGGTCCGAGCCGTCGGCGTTGATCCGGATAATGCCGCCGATGCCGATCTCGTCATACATCTCGAGCTTCTCGACCGGCTGGACGTTGAAGGGCTGGCCGAGGGAGATGTAGAGCATGCCGTCCGGCCCGACGCGGCAGACCCGCGCGGTGTGGTTGAAGCTCTCCTCCTCGACCGGGATCAGATCGCCCTGCTCGACCACGATCCCGACCGCCGGATCCGGCCCCTCGAAGAAGAACTCGGCGGCCGGGAAGGTCAGGACCCGGTTGCGCTCGGCGATATAGAGGAACCCGTCGGGCGAGAAACACGGGCCATTGGGGATGTCGAAGGTGATCGAGGGGGCGAAGTCCTTCACCTCGTCGGCAACCCGGTTGCGATCACGATCGACGATCGACCAGACCTTGTCCTTCCGGGTGCCCGCGAAGACCACCGTCCCCTGCGGCGCCACCGCCATCGAGCGGGCATCGGGCACCACCGCGTAGAGGCTTATCTCGAAGCCCTCGGGCACCGTGATGTGATCGAGGATCGCGCGCAGAGCATCGGCCCGCGCGCCCTCCTGCTCGATGAAGGTGAAGGTGGCGTCGGTGCGCTGCATGTTGGAGAGTTTCTCCATATTGTCCTGCGCCATGAGCGGCGTGGACAACAACGTGCCGACAAGCAGACCGGCAACCATGCGGTTGGTCATGAACAGGGTCCTCCCAGGAATGCGCCTCGTTATCGGTCGGGCTGCAGGCGGGGCGCTGACGCCCTCAGTGAGAGCGACCATACCGTGTCGCAACCGAAGGTCAATCTGTCGCCGCCGGGCGCCGTCGTGGCGCCGCCGGGCGCCGTCGTGGCGCGTAAGGTCCGGCGACAGCACCGCTCTTGGGGTGAGACCGCCATGCCGATCAGGGTCGCAAGTAGGCCCGGAGGGACTCGAACCCCCAACCAAACCGTTATGAGCGGTCTGCTCTGACCAATTGAGCTACAGGCCCCTGCGGCGTTCGATACCGGCGGGACGGTCGGCGGGTCAATGCCGCGTCCGACCCGCCGCCGATCCGACCTTTTCGCAGGGCCGCCGAGCGGCTATGCCCGGCGGCGAGGCCCGGAGGTGCAAGATGAGCGAGCGAGAGAGCGGCGAGGGTGCGGACGCGCCCCTCACCTATGCCGCGGCGGGGGTCGACATCGATGCGGGGGCCGCACTTGTCGAACGCATCAAGCCCGCGGCGGAGCGCACCGGACGCGCGGGCGTCATGGCGGGGCTCGGCGGCTTCGGGGCGTTCTTCGACCCCAGGGCCGCGGGCTTTGCCGACCCGATCCTCGTCGCCGCCACCGACGGGGTGGGCACCAAGCTGCGGATCGCGATCGACACGGGGCAGCTCTCGGGGATCGGCATCGATCTGGTCGCGATGGTGGTCAACGACATCGTCTGCCAGGGCGCGGAGCCGTTGTTCTTCCTCGACTACTTCGCCACCGGCCGGCTCTCGGTCGAGGACGCCGCAGCGGTGATCGACGGCGTCGCCGGGGCCTGCGCGGCCGCGGGCTGCGCGCTGATCGGGGGCGAGACGGCCGAGATGCCGGGGCTTTACGCACCGGGCGACTTTGATCTGGCGGGCTTCGCGGTCGGCGCGGTGGAGCGAGGGCAGGCGCTTCCCGAGGGCGTGGCAGAGGGCGATGTGCTGCTCGGCCTCGCCTCGGACGGGCTCCATTCCAACGGCTTCTCGCTGGTGCGCCGGGTCGTGGAGCGCTCAGGCCTCGGGCTCGACGCGCCCTGCCCGTTCGCGCAGGCCGAGACGCTGGGCGCCGCGCTTCTGGCGCCGACCCGGCTCTATGTGCGGCCCGCCCTCGCCGCGATCCGTGCAGGCGGGGTGCATGCGATCGCCCATATCACGGGCGGTGGCCTGCCGGAGAACCTGCCGCGGGTGCTGCCGCAGGGCCTCGGCGCCGAAATCGACCTCGCCCGGCTGCCGCGCCCGCCGGTCTTCCGCTGGCTCGCCGAGACGGGCGGGATCGCCGAGGCGGAGATGCTGCGCACCTTCAACTGCGGCCTCGGCATGGTGATGGCCGTGGCGCCCGACCGGGCCGAGGCGGTCGCGGCCACCCTGGCCGAGGCCGGCGAGCGCGTGAGCGCCATCGGCCGGGTCACCGCCAGCGGCCGGCTCGAGATCCGCGGCACCCCGGCATGAGCCGCGCCGTCGGGATCCTGATCTCGGGCCGGGGCTCCAACATGGCCTCCCTCGTCCGGGCGATGCGCGCGCCAGACGCCCCGGCACATCCCGCGATCGTGATCTCCAACCGGCCCGAGGCGGGCGGGCTCGCCCGCGCCGAGGCCGAGGGCATCCCGACCGCCGCGATCGACGACCGCGGTTTCGACGGCCGCGAGGCTTTTGACGCCGCCGTCGGTGCGTGCCTGCGCGAGGCCGGTGCAGAGATCGTCGCCTGCGCGGGGTTCATGCGGATCATGACGCCGGTGCTGACCGGCCCCTGGGCGGGGCGGATGCTCAACATCCACCCCTCGCTGCTGCCAGCCTTTCGCGGGCTCGACACCCATGCGCGAGCCCTCGCCACGCGGGTCGCGGTCCATGGCTGCACAGTGCACGAGGTGGTGGAGGAGCTCGATGCCGGGCCGATCCTCGGTCAGGCGGCGCTGGCGGTCCGCCCCGGCGAGAGCGAGGCGGCGCTCGACGACCGGGTCCTCGCGCTCGAGCACAGGCTCTATCCCGAGGTGCTTTTGGCCTTCGCGCGAGACCCAGACGCGGCGCGCGCTGCGCCGATCGCGATCCTCGAGCCCTAGTTCGCTCCGAGCAGACCCAAACGCTCGAGCAGCCAGGGCTCGCGCTCGCCGAGCTCATAGGCCCGCTGGAAGTCAATCTCCGCCGCGGCCCGCTCGCCCTGCGCATCGAAGAACAGCCCGCGCGAGACGAACGCCGTGGCCCACTCCGGATCGAGCGTGATCGCCTGGTTGAAGTCGCCGCGGGCCTGACCGGGCGCATGCACGGCGCGGGCGCGGGCGCGGTTGAGGAACGCCCCGGCATCGTTGGGCCTGCGCGAAATGACGGTGGAGAAATCGGCCTCCGCCGCCTTGCTCTCGCCGCTCATCAGCCGCGCCACCCCGCGGTTGAAATACGCAGCGTCGAGGCCGTCATCGATCTCGATCGCCCGCGTGAGGTCGGTGATCGCCGCCCGCGCGGACCCCGCACGCAGGAGCGCCCCGCCCCGCCCGAGCCAGATCTCCGCATCGCCGGGCGCGAGCCGCGCCGCCTCGTCGAAATCCGCGATCGCCTCATTGGGACGCCCGAGCGCCAGCCGCGAGCGCGCCCGATTGGCATAGGCGAGCGCCATGTCCGGCCGCGTCGCGATCGCAAGACCGAAGGAGCGCTCGGCATCGACATGGCTGCCGACCGCGGCTTGCGCGACGCCGAGGTTCACCAACACCGCGGCGCGCTGATCGGGCGTGAGGTGGGGATCGCGCAGCGCCCGCTGACAGAGCGTCAGGCTGTCCCGCGGCGGCAGGCTCGGATCGGCACAGCCCGCCAGCACGCCGCCCTGCGCGCCCGCAAGGCTCGGCAGCACCGCCAGCATCGCGGCTGCGGCAAGGTGGCGGCGTTGGATCGGCGAGGTCATCGGCAGCTCCCATGCCCGGTCGGCCCCGTTGGTAGCGCGTCGCAGCCCGGCGGGCCAGAGCGGCAGAATCCCTCTCGGTTGAGTTTCCGGCGCGGGCATGGTGTTTCGGCACAGGGGTTTCGGCATCGATTCGACTGCCGTCTCGCGCGGCGACCAGGGCCGGAGGAAGGCATGGACTTCGAGTACAAGGCGGTTGGCGGACCAGAGCGGGGGAAGCGGCGCAAGGGGTGCAAGACCGCGGCCGACCGTGTCGCTGCCGCCATGCAGGACATCATCCGCTCGGAGGCCGCCGACGGCTGGGAGTATCTGCGCACCGATCTCGTGCCGATCGAGGAGCGCAACGGCATCTTCGCCCGCAAGCAGGTGATGCACTGCGCCGTGCTGGTGTTCCGGCGTCTGCGCCGGCCGGTCGAGGGGCAGCTTGGCAAGGGCCAGCTCGGCAAGGAACGGGCCGGTGAGGGGCGCGGCGGGATGGGCCCGGGCCTCAGCGCCCGCCAGCGATCGGTCTTTGCCGGTGCGCAGGACACGCCCGAGGCAGCTGAGCCGCGCCGCCAGGAGACCCGTGTGCAGCGGCCCGCGCCCGCCGAGACCGCCCCCCCGGGATCTCCCTATGCCGAGCCTGCACCGGCGCCTGCGCCCGCGCCGCCCGCACCCGCCTTTGGCCAGGCGCAAAGTCAGCCGCCCGCGATGCCCCGCAGCTATCCGCCGCAGACACCCCCGACGCCCCAGCCGCCCGCCTATCCCGCGGCGGAGCCGGCCCGCCCGCCGCAGCCTCAGCCGCAAGCCCAGCCGGTGGCCGAGGGCACGCGGATCGCCCCCGCGCCCACGCCCGAGCAGCTGCATGCAGCGATGATGGCTGTTCATCCCTATTACATGGGACAGGGCGTGCCGGGCGCGCCCGCTGCCCAACCGGCGCAGCCCTCGGCGCCCGCTCCGGCTCCAGCTCCCGCGGCCAGCCCGCCGCCGGCGCCAACGCCCGAGCCCGCCCCGAAGCGCGACCAACCCTCGGGCCTCTTCACTCGCATGCGGTCGTCCGACAGTACCGGAGGGCAAAAGGGCGCGCGCTGAGCCGGCGCCCCCGCTGCCGGGGCCGTCAGACCGCGGCCTTGAGGTTGTCCATCAGCTTGCCGAGGAATTTCTCGGCCCCGGGGTCGGTCAGCCGCCCGGCCTCGTCGAATTTCGAGCCTGACTGGCCGAGATTGACCTCGGGATCGAAGACGAACCGGATCCCGAACGGGATCAGCGTCAGATAGAGCGCGGACTTCGCCCGCTGTCCGCCCGACATGCCCGCCGCCGCCGAGAGAATCGCGGTCGGCTTGCCGACCGTCGGCATCGGATTGGGCCGGCTCACCCAGTCGAACGCGTTCTTGAGGACCCCCGGGAACGCCTTGTTGTATTCGGGCGTCGAGATCACGAGCGCATCGGCCGCGCGGATCTGGTCACAGAGCGTGGTCACCGGCTCCGGCATGCCCTCGGCTTCGAGCTCCTCGTCGAAGAGCGGCAACCGCAGATCCGCGAGCACGAACTCGCTCGGCCCGAACAGCCGCGCCGCCTCGCGCACCAGCTTGGTGTTGGTGCTGTCGCGGCGCAGCGAGCCGGATATCCCCAAAAGACGTGTCATGATCCCCCCTTAGTGTGGTTATCGCGGTTCTAGACCGAACGGCGCCCGCATCGCCAGTGCGCCGGACCACCCTGGGGAGGAGACCCGTCATGGCCGAGGATGCCGAGCCCGCGCTCGTCTGGGACCGCGGGACCACCGCTGCGGCCGAGGAGCGCCGCACCGCGATCGCCCGGGCGATCTCCGAACGGATCAAGGCGGGCGAGGAGGCCGAGGTGCTGTCGATCCTCGAGCCCTGGGCGCCGGCGGATCTCATCGCGATGATGCGGCGCCTGCGGTTCAAGCGGGCGCGTAAGCTGCTCGACTGGCTGCCCGACGACACGCATTTCGCCGTCCTCTACGAGCTCGACCCGCGGCTCCGCGCGGTGGTCCTCGAGGACGAGACGACCGCCTGGCTGAAGAAGATGCTGCGCCGGCTCGACGGCCACAAGGCGGCCCGGCTGCTGGCCGACCTGCCGCGGGATCTCGCCCGTGACCTCCTCGCCGAGCTGCCGGCCAGCGTGGCCGAACGCCTTGCCCTGCCGATGGCAGAGGAAAGCGCCGCCACCGCGATGCACCGACGCTATCTGGCCGTGCGCCCCGAGAGCAGCCTGACGGAGGCGGTCGAGACCATCCGCGCCCGCCAGGACGAGATCGAGGCACTCGACGCGGTCTATGTCACCGATGCCGCGGGCCACCTGCTCGGCTATCTGAGGACGCGCGATCTGCTCCTGGCCGACCGCGGCGCGACCGTGGGCACGGTGATGCGCCGGGACGTGCTCTCCGTCGATGCCGAGATCGACCGGGAGGCGGTGCTGCGCCTCGCCGAGGAGCGGCGGCTGCGGGTGGTGCCGGTCTGCGACCCCGAGGGCCGCCTGGTGGGCGTGGTCTCGGCGCATGAGCTCGCCGAGATCGCGCGCGTCGAGGCCGAGGAGGATATGAGCCTGATGGCCGGCCTCTCGCCCGGCTCGACGGCGCATGACCGCCCGCTCTCGATCGTCAAGCGGCGCCTGCCCTGGCTCCTCGGCGGGCTCGTCGGCTCTTCGGTCGCGGCGGTGGTGATCGGGTCCTTCGAGGAGGCCCTTGCGCAGGCGGCGATCCTGGCGAGCTTTATCCCCGTCGTGATGGCGACCGCGGGCAATGCCGGCATCCAGGCCTCGACGGTGACGGTGCAGGCGCTGACCCGCGGCACGCTCTGGCAGGGCGAGACCTGGACGCGGCTGCTGAGCGAGGGCCTCGGCGCGGTGCTGAACGGCGCCCTGATCGGTACGGCGGTGGGCGTCCTCGTCGTCCTCGCCGCGCAGTTTACCGCGGTCGACCGGCCCGTCGCCCTCGCCTTCACCGCCTGGGCGGCGCTTCTGACCGTCACGGTGATCGCGACGCTGCTCGGCACGCTCGCGCCGGTGGTCCTCGACAAGCTCAAGATCGACCCGGCGGTGGCGACGGGCATCTTCATCACCACCGGAAACGATGTCTTCGGCGTGCTGATCTTCTTCGTGATCGCCTCGGTGTTCTACCTCTGAGCGCTCAGAAGTGGATCGGGCCGACGCCCGCCGCGAGCGCCGCCTCGCGCACCGCCTCGGAATAGGTCGGGTGCGCGTGGCAGGTCATGGCGAGGTCCTCGGCCGAGGCGCCGAACTCCATCGCCACGCAGATCTCGTGGATCAGGTCGCCCCCACCCGGCCCGACGATATGCGCGCCGAGGATCCGGTCGGTCTCGGCATCGGCCAAGATCTTGACGAAGCCGTCGGTGACGAGGTTGGCCTTGGCCCGGCCGTTGGCGAGGAAGGGGAACTTGCCCACCTTGTAGGCCCGGCCCTCGGCCTTCAGCGCCTGCTCGGTGGTGCCCACCTTGGCGACCTCGGGCGCGGTATAGATCACGTCGGGGATGACGCCATAGTTCACATGGCCGTGGTGGCCCGCGATCTCGTCGGCGACGGCGACGCCCTCCTCCTCGGCCTTGTGGGCGAGCATCGGGCCCGCGATCACGTCGCCGATCGCCCAGATCCCCTCGATATTGGTGCGCCAGCGCGCGTCGGTCTTGACCTTGCCGCGCTCGGTCTCGACACCGACGCTCTCGATCCCGAGCCCGGTGGTGTAGGCGCGCCGCCCGACCGCCACCAGCACCACATCGGCCTCGAGGCTCGCCTCGCTCTCATCGGCGCGGGTCTGATAGTGCACCGTCAGCGCGTTGCCCTTCTCGACCGACTGCACTGCGGCGCCGAGGATGAACTTCATCCCCTGCTTGGTCAGGATCTTCTGGAACTGCGCCTGCACCTCGGCGTCCTGCCCGGGCGTGATCTCGGTGAGGTACTCGACCACGGTCACCTCCGCGCCGAGCCGGCTCCAGACCGAGCCGAGCTCGAGCCCGATGACGCCCGCCCCGATCACCACCATGCGCTTGGGGATCGAGGAGAGCGCGAGCGCCCCGGTCGAGGAGACCACGCGCTCCTCGTCGATCTCGATCCCGGGCAGGGTCGCCGGCTCCGAGCCCGTGGCGATCACGATATGCCTCGTCACATGCGTGTCGTCGCCGACGCGAACCTTGCCCGGCCCCGTGATCTCGCCCCAGCCCTGAATATAGTCGATCTTGTTCTTCTTGAAGAGGAACTCGATCCCCTTGGTATTGCCGTCGATCGCCTCCTGCTTGTAGCTCATCATCTGGGGCAGATCGACGGCGACGCCCTCGGCCTTGATCCCCATCTTCGCGAAATTGCCGTGGACCTCGTGGAGCAGCTCCGAGGCGTGGAGCAGCGCCTTCGACGGGATGCAGCCGACATTGAGGCAGGTGCCGCCGAGCGCACCCCGCCCCTCGACACAGCCGACCCGGAGCCCCCTCTGCGCGGCGCGGATCGCACAGACATAGCCGCCGGGGCCGCCCCCGATGATGATCACGTCGTACTCAGCCATCGTTGTGTTCCTCCCCCTCGCCCTCGGGCGCTGTCGGCCGGTTCAGGCGGTGCAGTGCAAAAATGTACCAGAGAGCGACGAGGCTGAGCATCGCCTCGATCCCGAAGATCGCCCCCACGAGACCGGTATTTCGCATGGCCTCGACAAAGGTGAGCGCGGCGAGCCCCACATAAACCCAGCGCGCGATGCGGAGTTCGCGCCGCCAGGCGAATTCGAGCACTGCCCAGGTCAGCGCGCCCTGGAAGAGGAGCCCGAACCCGATCAAGAAGTTGAGCCCGAAGCCACCGAACGGCGCCACCATCGCGAGAAAGACGAGAAACGCCACCTGGATCTTGAGCGCGATCTCCACCACACGGCCGGCGAAGCGCGTCTCACGGATGTCGGCATAGCCCGCCACAAAGGCCCGCGCCCCGTCGATCAGCTTGTCGATGATCTTGCGCATGGGCCCCGTGCTCCTGTCTCAGATGAGGGCAGCCACGGCCAGCGCCATGGTCGCGACCCAACCCGCCGCCCAGATCCCGCTCCGAAGATAGGGGATGCCGCTCGCATAGGCCGGCACATAGGCGATGCGGGCCAGGAGATAGACGACCGCCAGGGTTTCGGTGACGCCCGAGGACTTGCCCCCGACCGCCACCGCCAAGGCGGCCGCCGCATAGAGCACAAGGTTCTCTATATGGTTGTGGAAGGCCCGCTGCATCCGGGCGCAGCGGGTCGAGAGCGCGCGCGGCGGCGCCTCGTCGCGCGGACCGGCCGTATAGCCCGTGCCCAGCTCGCGATTGGCCGGCACCGCGAAGAGCGCCAGCTGCACGCCCGCGAGCAGCACCGAGAGCGCCAGCACCTGCAGTTCGAGCGTCATGCCGTCTTCCCGCCTTTCCGGCTGATCACCAAGGCGGTCCCGCTCAGGAGCCACCACGTGGCGATGAGCGCGATCCGAAGCGCCAGCGCCAGATCCTCGGACTGCTCCGTCAGCTCGGGCAGCGGCATGGCCAAAGCGGCCACCGACGCGACAACGCCGAGCGCCACGAGGAGCGGCGCAGCCCAGATGCTGCCCCGGCTGAGGCTTCGCGCCGCGGCCCAGGCGAGCGCCCCGAGCAGCACCATGCCCACGCCCTGGACCTGCCAGCGCGTCGGATCGGAGAGCTCGTCTGCCATCCCGACCCCGAGCCCGAAGAACAGCGCGCCAAAGCCCATGAGCCCGAGACCCATCTTGCGCAGGATCCGCAGGAACCGGGGCAGCGCGTCCGACAGTCTCGCCACGAGGCTCATCAATCCGCCCCGACCGACCGTCAGAGGTCCATCAGGAGCCGGCGCGGATCCTCGAGGCTGTCCTTGACGCGGACGAGGAAGGTCACCGCCTCCTTCCCGTCGATGATCCGGTGATCATAGGAGAGCGCCAGATACATCATCGGCCGCGCCACGATCTGGCCGCCGACGACCATCGGCCGCTCCTGGATCTTGTGCATGCCGAGGATCCCCGATTGCGGCGGGTTGAGGATCGGGCTCGACATCAGCGAGCCGTAGACGCCGCCATTCGAGATCGTGAAGGTGCCGCCCTGCATCTCACCCATGGTGAGCTTGCCGTCACGCGCGCGGGTGCCGAGCTCGGCGATCGTCTTCTCGATATCGGCGAAGGAGAGCCGGTCGGCGTTCCTCACGATCGGCACGACGAGGCCCGACGGCGTGCCGACCGCGACGCCGACATGGTAGTAGTTCTTGTAGACGAGCTCGGCACCGTCGATCTCGGCATTGACGGCCGGCACCTCGTGCAGCGCATGCACGCAGGCCTTCACGAAAAACGACATGAAGCCGAGCTTGACGCCGTGCTTCTTCTGGAACGGCTCCTTGAACTCGTTGCGCAGATCCATCACGCCGGTCATGTCCACCTCGTTATAGGTGGTGAGCATGGCGGCGGTGTTCTGCGCGTCCTTGAGGCGGCGCGCGATGGTCTGGCGCAGGCGCGTCATCTTCACCCGCTTCTCGCGCGGCGCGTCGTCGGTCGAGACGGGCTCGCGCGGCGCAGCGGCCGGACGTGGCGCCGGCGCGGGCTGCGGTTCGGGGGCCTTGGCGGCCGGCGCGCGCGCACCCTCGGCGACGGCCTGGGCAACGTCGGATTTCATGATTCGCCCGTCGCGGCCGGTCCCCGCGACCTGATCCGCCGAGATCCCCGCCTCGGCCATCGCCTTCTTGGCCGACGGCGCGTGCTCGACATCGCTGCGCCCGGTGCCGGCGTGATGCGCGGGAGCGGCGGCCGGAGCCGATGCTGCACCCGCCGGGGCAGCCACCGGGGCAGCACCTGGGGCCGGGGCGGCGCCGGCGCCACCGCTCGGCATGATCGTGGTCAGCACCGCATCGAGTCCGACGGTCGTGCCCTGCGGCGCATCATGGCCGCCAAGCACGCCTGCGACAGGCGCCGTCACCTCGACCGACACCTTGTCGGTCTCGAGCTCGGCGATCACCTCGTCGGCCGCCACGCTCTCGCCGGGCTGCTTGAACCAGGTCGAGACGGTCGCCTCGGTGACCGACTCGCCGAGCGTGGGGACCTTCACCGAGACCGCCTCGGCCGGCGCGACGGGGGCAGCCGCGCCATTGCCGCCCGGGGCGGCCGCAGGAGCCGGGGCCGGCGCCGCTGCGCCCGCAGATGCCCCGCTGCTCGCGCCCGCGCCCTCCTCGATCGTCGCCAGCAGCGCATCGACGCCGACCGTCGCGCCCTCGCCCGCCACAACCTCGCCGAGCGTGCCCGCGGCCGGGCTCGGGACCTCGACCGTCACCTTGTCGGTCTCGAGCTCGGCGAGCATCTCGTCGACCGCCACCGCGTCGCCCGGCTTCTTGTACCAGGTCGCGACCGTCGCCTCTGTGACCGATTCCCCCAATGTGGGAACGCGAACCTCGATAGCCATGTCTTGCGGGTCCTCAGCTGTGTTTGATGGTGAGCGCGGCGGTGACCAGCGCTTCCTGCTCGGCTTTGTGCTGGCTCGCGAGCCCGGTCGCGGGCGAGGCGGAGGCCGGGCGCCCGGCATAGGAGGGCCGGCCGACCTTGGCGCCGATCCGCCCGAGCACCCATTCGATGTTGGGCTCGACGAAGGTCCAGGCGCCCTGGTTCTTCGGCTCCTCCTGACACCAGACG
>CAYORO010000049.1:0-17225 GCA_964406355.1 uncultured Limibaculum sp. | reverse complement strand
CGCAGCGATCCGGGCGACGCCGAACTCGACATCCCGGGCGCGCCAGACCGCCTCGGCCGCCGCCTGGGGGATTACTCCGAGCTCGGCCATCTTGTCCGCCGCATGGGCCTCGATCTCGAACCAGATACGGAACTTGCGGGCGGGCTCCCAGAGCGCGGCCATGGCGGGGCGGCTGTAGCGGGGGATCATCGAGCGGGCTCCTTGGCAGGGCGACGGCCCGGGGGTAGCAGGGGGCCATGCGCGTCGCAACGCACACATATTTCGAGGGCCGCTGGCAGATGGTGCGGATCATCGAGAACCTCGCCGAGGGGGTGATCGGCGAGTTCTGGGGCGAGGCGCGCTTCGAGCCCGATGGCGAGGGGCTGATCTGCCGCGAGGCGGGCGTGCTGCGCTTCCGCGGCGCCGACTACCATGCCGAGCGGGCCTCGCTCTGGCGCTTCCCCGGCGGCGGCCGCATCGAGGTGCGCTATGACGACGGCCGGCCGTTCCACGATTTCATCGAGGACGACCCGCAGGCGGTGCATGACTGCGGCGAGGATCGCTACCGCGTGTCCTACGATTTCGAGGAGGGCGACACGGCCTGGACAAGCCGCTGGGAGGTGGAGGGCCCGGCCAAGGACTACATGATGACCACGCGCTATCGGCGCGGGCCCCGGATGCTGCGCTAGGCCCGGGCCGGCCGCTGCGTCACTCGAGCTTCGAGAGGTCGATGCCGAAGGTCACCGCGCCGATCGCCTCGGCACTCTCCGGATCGATCACCGGCATGCTGACCTGAACCTGCCATTTCTGGGTGCTGTCGTCGAACTCGTAGTCACCGACATGCACGCTGTCCGGCCCGATCAGATAGGTCTCGGTATACTTCTCTTCGTCGCCCTGGAAGAAATCCGAGGTCGGGTCGCTGATTGCCGCATTGAGACCGTAGCGGTCCATCACGATGATCTCGGTGACCACGCCCTCGGACGCCTCGCGCCGGTCGCGCAGCAGGATCGAGTGCAGCCGGTCCAGCAAATCCCAGATCATCGGCTTGTGGCCCGCATCGGTCTCGGCCCGCCACGCGGTGTCGAGCGCCGCGATTTCGGCATCCGACATGCCCTCGTGACGCACATTCTGCTCCCGGATCGCCTCGATGATCACCGGGTCTTTGATCCATGCCAGCAATTCGTTTTCTGCCAGGTCCTGCACCTGGTCGGCGTACTGGTCGCGCGCAACAGTCTGATCCTGCGCCGCTGCGTCGGATACGGCCAGTACGGCCAAGGAAAGCACGGCCGCACGGCCGCCCCATGACGTCCAAAACATCGATCTTTCCTTAGTTCCCTCGCCCAAATCGGCGCGGTACCCGCCAAGCCGGACCGCGCTCCCCCGCAGGCCCTTGCTGCACCCAAACCCAAAACACCTGCAAAGACCCTATTTGTGTATCGTGCCATGAAGTTGCCGGACAAGCAATCAGTGCTTATGCACAATTAGCTATGGTAATATGTGGAATCGCGTGACTTCGCCGGACACATTGTGCATCCGTGCCGCGCATGGGTGCTCCGTGCGCCGAGGAGGGTCGACATGTCGAACGCACCGGCGCCGCGAGGCGTGATGATCGGCTCGCCGCCGCCGCGCGACGCACAGGTGACGCTTGCCAACTGGCGGCAGGCGCCCTGGAGCGCATGGGCGTTCCACCATGTGCGGGAGCTTGTGCCGAGCGCCGACATCCCGGCCGGACCCGCCGCGCCGCTCGAGCGCGACGATGCCGATCTCTCGCAGATCGCGCTGCCCGATGGTGCGGATGGCGAGACGACGCTCGCGGAGCTGCTGGCCACCAGCCACACCTCCGCGTTCGTGGCGCTGCAGTATGGGCGTCTCGCGTATGAGTGGTACGGCCCCGGCTATGATGGCCTCGCGCCGCATCTCCTGTTCTCGGTCTCGAAATCGGTGTCGGGGTTGCTCGCGGGGATCCTGGTCGATCGCGGCGCGCTCGACCCCGAGGCTGCCGTGACCGAGCTGCTGCCCGAGGTCGCGGGCTCGGCCTATTCGGGCGCGACCCTCCGCCATGTGCTCGACATGACGGTCAGCACCGCGTTCGACGAGTCGTATCTCGACCCGGGTGGGGATTATGCCGCCTATCGCATGGCGACCGGTTGGAATCCGACCGCCGACGCCCGGACCGCGCCCGACCTTCGCGGGTTCCTCGCAACCATGCGCCCGGGTGAGGCGGACCACGGCGCGGCCTTTCACTATGTCTCGCCCAACAGCGATCTGCTCGGCTGGGCGATCGAGCGCGCGACCGGCCGGCGCTTCGCCGATCTCGTCGCCGAGCTGATCTGGGCGCCGATGGGGGCCGAGGCGGCCGCGTATGTCACGGTCGACCGGCTCGGCGCGGCGCGGTCGGCGGGCGGGATCTGCGCGCGCCCCCGGGATGTCGCGCGCCTTGGCGAGATGGTGCGCCGACGCGGGCTCGCCGGCTCTCGGGTCGTCGTGCCGGGCTGGTGGGTCGACGACATGGCCCGGGGGGGAGATGCCGCGGCCTGGGCCGACGGCGACCTGCGCGAGCTCTTCCCGGCCGGGCGCTATCGCTCCCAGTGGTACGACACCGGCCTCCCGTCGGGCGCACTCGCAGCGGTCGGGATCCACGGCCAGTGGATCTGGATCGACCCGGCCGCAGAGGTCGTCTTCGTCAAGCTCTCGGCGCAGCCCGAGCCGGCCGACGACCCGCTCGACCAGCGCCTGATCGCGGCGTTCGACGCGCTCGCCAGCGAGATGGCCTGAGCCGGCCGCTCGCCCGCGCCGCCGGCCCCTGGCCTTGACAAGCGCGCGCAGGGCAGGGCAGGCGGGCGCAAACCCGAAGCCCGAGACGCCCGATGCCCAGCGCCATCCTTCATATCGGCACGGAAAAGACCGGGACCACCACGCTCCAGGCCTTTCTCAAGCAGAACCGCGCGGTGCTCGACCAGCACGGCTTTCACCACCCGGTGTTCGCCGGCCGGATCAACCATACGGGCCTCGCAGCCTATGCCTCGGACGATGCCGTGCGCGACGATCTCCGGATCGATCTCGGCATCCACGACGCCGAGGGCCTCAAACGGTTTCGCCACCAGTTCGAGGTGGACGCGGCGGCCGAGGTTGACCGCAACCGTGAGCGGATCTTCGTCTTTTCCAACGAGCACTGCTCGAGCCGGCTGACGACGCCTCAGCAGATCGCCCGGCTGCGTGACTTCCTCGCCCGGTTCTTCGACCGGGTCACCGTCACCGTCTATCTGCGCCGGCAGGATCAGGTGGCGGTCAGCCTCTACTCGACGCTGCTCAAGTTCGGCGGCGACCGGTGGGAGATCCTGCCCGATCCCCGCCTGCGCTCGACCTACTGGGACTACGACCGGCTGCTCGCCCTCTGGGCCGACGCCTTCGGGGCCGAGAACGTCGTGCCGCGGATCTTCGACCGCGCCGAGCTTTTCGGCGGCTCGGTGGTGAGCGACTTCGTCCGCCAATGGGGGCTCGGCCAGGGCTTCGGGGACGTGCGCGACACCAACGAGTCGCTGCAGCCCCATGCGGGCGAGTTCCTGCGCCGGCTCAACACCGCGTTCCCCGGCTACGTGAACGGCGAGTTCAACCGGATGCGGGGCGAGCTCGGCGCGCGGATCGGCACGCTCTTCCCCGGCCGCGGGCCAAAGCCGTCGCGCGCCGAGGCGATGGCGTTCTATCAGGGGTTCGCCGCTCCCAACGAGGCGGTGCGGGCGCGCTGGTTCCCCGCCCGCGCGACGCTCTTCCCGGAGGATTTCTCGAGTTACCCCGAGACGGCGGAGAACCGGGAGTTCAGCTTCGACGAGGCGATCGAGGTCGCGACCGCGCTCTGGCGCGAGACCCAGGCCAAGGAGATAGAGCTCCGATACGGCTTGGCGGTGCGCGACGGGCAGATTGCCGAGCTCCAGGGCGATTCCGAGGGCGCGATGCAGGCCTATCAGCGCGCCGTGCGGATCGACCCCAACCGGCCGCTTGCGGAATGGCGGCTCGAGGGGCTGCGCAAGCAGATCGCCGAGCAGACCACCGCGCGCTGGGCGCTTGAGGATGCGCGCCTCGTGCAGCGGCTGCGGCTGCGCAAGCGCGTGAGCCTCAACGGGATCCGCCGGCTCCTCGGCGTCGCGCCTCGGTAGGGCGATGGAGGAGGCCGCGCTCCCGTTCCATCGGGTCTGGCCAGCGCTCCAGGTGATGGTGCTGCCCGGACGGCGGCTCGTCTATCTGCCGATCGCCAAATGCGCCTGCACCTCGCTCAAGACGCTGATGGTCGAGCTGAGCGGGCTGCCGGAGGCGCGCAAGGCCGAGATCGCGCGCGACGTCCACCGCATCACCGATGACGAGGAGACGGGCCTCCAGCTCAAGGACCTGTCCGAGGCGCGGGCGCGGGGCCTCCTCTCCGAGCCGGGCGCGATGCGCTTTGCCGTGGTGCGCGACCCCGCCGAGCGGCTGGTGAGCGCCTATCTCGAGAAGTTCGTCCTGCGCCGCGCGCGCAAGCGCATCGCCACGGCGCCGGTCATCGCCGCCATTCGAGGGGTCGCCGAGCCGACGGACGAGCATTTCGCCCGCGGGATCCGTTTTGCCGAGTTCCTCGACTACGTCACCGAGGCCGTGCCGATGGAGCTCGACCCCCATTGGCGGCCCCAGATCGAGAGCTTTCGCGAGGTGGCGGTCACGCATCTCTATCCGATGGAGCATCTGGGGCTGCTCGAGGGCGATCTGTCGGCCCATCTCGGGCAGCGGGTCGCGGTCTCTCGCCTCAACGCCCATGGCGTGGCCGACCGGGTGAGGGTCGAGGGGGCGGCGTCTCTCTGGCCCGAGGCGCTCGGAGACCCGTCCAGGATCGCGCCGGCGAGCTTCCTGGATGCGGCGACCCGGGCGCGGATCGAGCGCGCCTATGCGGCCGACATCGCGCTCCACGGGGCGGCGCTCCGCTGGGCGCGGCTGCGGCTGGCCCCTGTCCCGGCGCTGCGGCCCTGGCGCAAGCGCCTCAGTCTCAATGGGATTCGGCGGGCGATGGCACCCCGAGCTGCGCCGCGATAAACGCGTCGAGCCGGTCGAGCGCGTCCTCGCGCGCCGCGCTGTCGCCGCCGAAGGTCACGCCGCGCTCGCCGCAGGCCGCGAGGAAGGCCCGCCGCTCGGCGACGCTCGCGAGCGTGAAGGCGCCGTCGAGCGTCACCGTACTCCCGTCCGGCGCGAGGTCCAGCGTGCAGCGCGGCGAGCGGTCACGCACCGAGATTGCCCGGCCGACCGTCACGTCGAAGAACATCCGCGCGTCGAAGCCGTGGGGCGCGCCCTCGTAGAGCACCGCCTCGGCCGGCTCGCCCGCCTGCTCCCACTCCGCCGCGAGATCGACGCAGGGGGCCGCGGGGGTCCAGTCGTCCTCTCCCGCCAGCAGCATCAGGAGCGGCGTCGCCAGTTGCTCGTCGCCGAGCGCGAAGCCGCAGAAGGGGTAGAAGGCCACGGCAAAGGCGAACCGCCCGCCCTTGGGCGCGGCATAGCTCGCGATGCGCTCGACCGACGCGAGCACCGTCGTCGTGCCGCCCTTGGACCAGCCGATCACGCCGATCCGGTCCTCCGGGATCCGCGGATGTGTGGCGAGCAGCGCGCGGGCGGCGTAAAGATCCACCACCATCGTCTGTTCGGTGGCGCGGAGCTGGTCGCGCACCGTGGAGCCGATCCCGCGCGGCCCGAAATGGTCGAGCACCAGTGCGGCATAGCCCTGGGCCACGAGGCGCTCGGCCGCCCGGTCCTGACGGCTGCCGGTGCCGCCCGCGCCGTGGCTGAGGATCGCGGCGCCGAGCACCTCGCCCTCGCCCTCGGGCAGGTGGAGCCGACCGGTCACGGCGCTCGCGGGCGCGATGCCCTCGATCAGCTCGGGAAAGTCATAGGGCGCCAGGGTCGTCACGGCGATCTCGCCGGAGGCCGCGGTGTCGAGCCGCTCGAGCGGCGGCCCGGGCAGGATCGATGGCGCGGCACAGGCCGAGAGGCTGCTGGCGAGGGCGAGCGCGAGGGGGAGCGAGCGGGTCATCGGATCACCAGGGCCTTGGCTTCAGCTTGCGGACGGTCTCGGCGGTCTGGCGGACGATGCGCTGGACCGTCTCGTCGATCTCGGTCATTGCACCCCTCGCCGCCGCAGAGGTAGGCCCGGAAGCCGGTTCGGAAAGCGCCGCGCGCCGCCTTGATCGGCTGCCGATGGGGGGGCGACGGCCCGCTCCGCCTCGACCGGCGCTGCGAGCATCGCCTGCATCTCGGCCCGTCGGCGAAGCGCCCGCTCGCGGAGCCGCGCACAGCCATAGCGCGTCAGGCCCACCGCGCTGAAGGTGAGGAAGAGCGCGTTGACAAGGGCACCCGCGAGGTTGAAGGCGCCGGCCATGCTGACCAGCACGCAGCCCGCCGCCGCGCCGTTGAGCGCCGCATAGCTCGGGCCGTTGCCGTTGACCCGGCCGATCTGCACGCCGCCGTAGGCGATCAGATAGAGCGCGACGCCGGTGAGCCCGATCGCGTCGTAGAGAGTGACGGGTGTCGCCGCCAGCCAGTCCGTTGCGGTCTCGACCATCGCACGCGCCTCGCGGCCGCAACGGCCGCACTACGTAGGGTTACGGTGCCGTGCGACTCGTGTCTGTGACGGTGATCGCACTCGCCGCATCGAGGATGAGGCTCGCCCCGAGGCCCGCGAAGAACACCGCGACGCCGACAAGAATCCACCGCCCGGCGCGGGCATAGAGGCGCGCGGCCGCCGGGGTCGAGAAGACGAGCGCATAGCCGAGATGGCCGAGACAGGCGACCGCCACCGAGCCCGCGATCATCACGGCTGCGGCCGCGCCGCTTGCCTCTCCCGCCGGGAAGATCGAGACGAGCACCAGCCAGGTCGTCAGCGCTTTCGGGTTGGTGGCGATGACCGCGAGCGTGGTGAGGAAGGCGTCGCGGCGGCTGATGCGGCGCGCACTGACCGTGGCGCTCCAGGCGAGGGCCTCGCGCGCATAGCGGACCGCGAACCAGATGAGCAGCGCCCCGCCGATGGCGGCCAGCGCCGGGCGCAGCGAGGGGGCCCGGGCGAAGAGCGCACCGGCGCCGAGGACCGCCGCAGCGGCCCAACCGAACACCCCGATGCCGATGGCCGGGACCACGGCGAGCGCGACCCGCCTGCCCGCGCCGAGCGCGATCGCGATGGTGTTGAAGACATTCGGGCCGGGGCTCAGGATGTTGGCGCCGAAGACCGCCCAGGCGGCGACGATCTCGGTCCACGGCATCGGCGCTCGGCCTCCGAGGCGGTTCCCTGTGCGGTCACGACGGGCGGTCGATGTCCCAGCACGGCCGCCGCGCCTCCCGGTCAGCCGCCTCTGCGGAGACGCCTATGTCGCTGAGGAGTCGCGCGTCAAGACGGGCGAGGGCCTCGCGCTCGCGGGCGACGCCGATCCAGAGGCGGAGCCGGTCGAGCCACGACCGGCGCCGGGGGACAGGGTGAGCGAAGGAGGTCAAGCTGTCATGGCGAAGGGGCATTCCAGGCTCCGGACTTTCGGTGACGGTTCGCTCATGATAGAAGCGTCGAGAGCAGGCGATTGCCAGCGCGAACGTTTCGGATTTGGGTGAAGCATGAATGAAGGCCCCTATATCGCCGAAGTCGCCTCGCTGATCGGGGATCCAGCGCGTGCCAACATGCTCTGCGCGCTGCTCGACGGGCGGGCGCACACCGCCTCGGAGCTCGCGCTGGTCGCCTGTGTTCGGGCGCCGGCGGCCTCGGCCCATCTGGCAAAGCTCGTCGCCGGCGGGTTGCTGACCGTCGAGAAGCAGGGCCGCCACCGCTACTATCGGATCGCGTGCCCTGAGGCGGCGGCGGCGCTCGAGGCGCTGAGCGCGCTCGCCCCGTCGGCGGCGCCGAGGGTTCGCCGTCCCGGCCCGCGCGACGCCGCGATGCGCCACTGCCGGACCTGCTACGACCATTTGGCAGGCCGGGTCGCGGTGGATCTGACGGAGGCGATGATCGAGCGGGGCTGGCTTGTGGAGGGCGAGGCCGACTACGATCTGACGGATACCGGGCGTGCCGGGCTCGGGATGCTGGGGGTCGAGACCGGCGACCCCGGGCGGCGCCGGTTCGCCTCGCGCTGCCTCGACTGGTCTGAGCGGCGTGCGCATCTCGGCGGCGCGCTCGGCGCGCGGCTGCTCGAGACGGCGCGCGCGAAAGGCTGGATCGAGACATTGCCGCGCTCCCGGGCCGTGACGGTCACGCCGGCCGGGATCGCCGCGTTCGGCGGGGCGCTGGGGGTGACGCTGCCCGAGGTCGAGCCGAGCTGAGCGGGCGCTGGTGGCGGTTTCGGCGCAACGGGGGCAGGCGATGGCGCCTAATGCCGGCGAGGGTCCGACTCGCCGGGGGCAGCGCATGAAGATCGACGCCATCAATGATTTGACCGATATCGAAGCACGGGCGCTTCTCACGGAGATCTTCACGAGCTATGCCACGCCCGCCTTCGGCGCCCTGCCGCAGCGCGAGACCGACCTCATCCTCTTCGCGGCCATGCGCCGGGCCGGCGCGATCGCCCCCGACGCCTCGCTCTACGACCTTATGACGGCGCTGCGGATCACCCGCACCAAGGCGCGCAACCTGCTCTTCGATCTGGAGATCCGGGGCGAGCTCTCCGGCGAGAGCCTCGACGCGCAGGTGCGGGACGCGATCGCCCGGCCGCGGGGCTTCGTGCTCGACGGCTCCTACATCGCGCTCGGCATCGAGAACCCGGTGATCCAGGCGCATATGCGCGAGCGCGTCCGCGCGCTCGGCCATCTGACGGACGCGTCCTTCGACAGCGCGCTCGTCAAGCTGAAGCCTGCGGCACTCGCAACGCTGGTCGAGGCGCTCATGACCCGGGCCGAACTGGAGAACTTCCGCGCCGGCATGATCGCGGCCGGGCTCAAGAAGAGCCAGACGATCCGCGCCGCCCTCAAGGACGGCCTCACCCATATCGCCAAGAAGGCGATCGGGCCGAGCGCCACGGAGGTCGGCGGCGCGCTGATCACAGAGCTCGCCGATTTCGTGCGCCCGAGCGTTGAGCGCGCAGTGGGGGCGGTCGCGCGCACGCTGCGCGAGACTTTCAGTTGAGCCCGGGCAGTTGAGCCCGGGCAATTGAGCCGGGGCAGTTGAGCCCGGGCAGCTGAGCCCCAAGGACCCTCAGGCCGGCATGGTGGCCTGCATCGCCGGCAAGGCGGCAAAGCGCTCGAACCACTCGGCAAGCCCCGGCCGCCCCTCGCGCCAGCCCATATCCCCGAAGCGCAGGTCGAGATAGCCGAGCGCGCAGCCGATCGCGATCTGGCCCGCATCGGGAGCCGCGCCGAAGCGCCCCGCCTCGCCCTCGAGCACCCCGAGCGCGCGCTGGATCTTCGAGCGCTGGCTCTGCACCCAGGGCGTGTAGCGCAGCTCCTCGGGCCTGAGCCGGGCTTCGTAGACGCTGAGGATGCCGGCATCCATGATCCCGTCTGCCAGAGCCTCGCGCGTCATCACCGGCCAGAGCGCCGCGCCTTCGGGATAGAGCCCCGCCCCGCCGAACCCGTCGAGATAGCGGGTGATCACCCGGCTGTCATAGAGCGTCAGCCCGTCATCGGTCACGAGCGCGGGCACCTTGCCGAGCGGGTTGGCCGAGACGGTGGCCTCGTTGGGGTCGAGCGGGGTCCCGCTGCCGGGGATCAGCTCGAGCCGGTCGACCAGCCCGGCGAGATGGGCGGTGACCATGACCTTGCGCACATAGGGCGAGGTTCCGGAGTGGTAGAGCTTCATCGGGCCTTGGCCTCCTTGTCCTCGGTTTGGGCGGGGTCGGAGTCCTCCGCCCCGTTGCGCTTGAACAGGCGCCCGATCACCATCGATGTGCGCGGCAGGTAGCGATAGGGCGCCGTCGGCCGGACCGAGGCCCGCCGCGTCATCCTGTAGAGCGTGAAGGCGGCGAGCGCCAGATGCACGGCGGCGATGAAGCCGAAGAGCGCCGCCGGGCCTTGAGCCGCCATCAGCGCCGCCGAGGCGAACGGGCTGACGATCGCCCCGAGCGAGAAGAAGAAGATCAGCGCCGCGTTGAGCTCGACGATGAAGTCCGGCGGGGCGTAGTCGTTCGCATAGGCCGCGGCGATCGAATAGAGCGGATAGGCCGTCGCGCCGAAGACGAACGCCCCGAGATAGAGCGAGACCGGGCTGTCGGGTGTCATAAAGATGCCGAGCCCAACGCAGCAGATCGTTGCCAGCACCGAGTTCCCCATCATCACCGCGCGTCGGTCGACCTTGTCGGCGATCCAGCCGACCGGGTACTGCGCGGCCATCCCGCCGATGATCGCGGCCGACAGGAAGGTGGCGATCCCGAGCGGCCCGAGACCCGCCTCGATCGCATAGACCGGGCCCACCATCCGGAAGGCGGCCCCCGTCGCGCCCGCCACGATCAAGCCGACGCAGGCACTGGGGCTGAGCGCCAGCGCCCGGCGCGGGTTGAGCCGCGGCGGCTTCGGCGTCACCGGCGCGACCTGGCGCGTCAGCGTCAGCGGCAGGAGGCACAGGCAGCAGAACACCGCGACGACGTTGTAGGCCGCATAGCTCGCCGGATCGAGGAGCGCGATCAGCGCCTGGCTGCCGATCTGGCCCGCGAGATCGGTCAGCCGGTAGAGCGCGAAGATCCGCCCGCGATTGTGGTTCTCGATCTTGGCCTGCATCCAGCTCTCGACCACAGTGTAGGCGGAGGCGATCGCGAAGCCGGTGAGGAGCCTCAGCCCCGCCCAGGCGAGCGGGCCCTCGAGCACCGGGTGCAGCAGCGCGCCGGTCGCGCCGATCGCCGCGGCGGCGGCAAAGGCGCGGGCATGGCCCACATCGCCGATCACCCGCGGTGCGAACCAGCAGCCGATGAAGAAGCCCGCGAAATGCGCCGAGCCGAGGAGCCCGATCTCGGCGGTGGTGAAGCCGCGCGCGGTTGCGGCCAGCGCGTCGAGCGGGCCGAGGGATCCGGAGCCGAGCTGCACGAGCGCGATCGAGAGGAAGAGGGCGGCGAAGGAGACGATGGCGCTCATGGGGATTCTTGGTCGGGATCTGTCGGCAGGATTTGTCGGGGCAGTCGCGGAGTTTGCCAGAATGACGCAGCCGCGGCCCGCCTTCTGCCGCGGGATCGACGGGAAATGTCGCATTCACGCGCTTCGCGGTCACGGCTGCGTGCGGCAGGGTGCAACTTGCCTGCCCTCGGCCCCGCTGCTAGGGCGCAAACGAAACGGCGTCGTGAGGGCCAGTGGCGGACCAACAGCAGGACACCCGGCCGGAGGATCGGCCAAAATCGAAGCGCGTTGGCGCGCTGCGCGGCCTTTGGCCGTTTCTCAGGCCCTATCGGAGGCTGATGCTCGGGGTCGCGGTCGCGTTGCTGCTCGCCGCTGCCTTCACGCTGGCGCTGCCGCTCGCGCTGCGCCGGGTGATCGATGCATTCGACGTCAACAACGCCCAGCTGATCGATCAGTACTTCCTCGCGCTGGTCGGCGTCGCGCTGGCGCTGTCGGTGACCACGGCTCTGCGCTTCTATCTCGTCACGCTGCTCGGCGAGCGGGTGATCGCCGATATCCGCAACGGCGTGTTCGGCCATGTGGCGGTGATGTCGCCGGCCTTCTACGAGCGGCTGATGACGGCCGAGGTGCTGACGCGGCTGACCTCCGACACTGCGGTGATCCAGGGGGTGGTCGGCTCGACCGCCTCGATCGCGCTTCGCAACATCGTGATCCTGATCGGCGGGATCACCATGCTGTTCGTCACCTCGCCAAAGCTGACCGTGATCACGCTGCTGATCGTGCCGGCGGTGGTGATCCCGATCCTGGTGCTCGGCCGGCGGGTGCGGCGGCTCTCGCGCCGGGCGCAGGATCTGGTGGCCGACGGCGCGGCGCTGGCGGGCGAGCTCTTGCAGGCGGCGCAGACCGTGCAGGCGATGACCTATGAGGACGAGGCCAAGCGCGGCTTCGTCAGCAAGGTCGAGGACGCCTATATCGCGCAGCGCCAGCGCATCTTTGCCCGGGCGCTCTTGACGGCGATCGTGATCTTCCTCGCCTTCACCATGGTCGTCGGCGTGATCTGGATCGGGGCGCGCGACGTGCTCTCGGGCGCGATGACCGAGGGCGAAATGGCGCAGTTCGTGCTCTATGCCGTGTTCACCGCGGGCGGCATGGGCGCGCTGTCGGAGGTGTGGGGCGATCTCCAGCGCGCCGCTGGCGCCACCGAGCGGCTGGTCGAGATCCTCGAGATGGCCAACCCGATCGCCGAGCCCGCCGATCCCCTGCCCCTGCCGCGCCCGGTGACGGGGGAGATCCGCTTCGAGCGCGCCTCCTTCGCCTATGACACGCGGCCCGACACGCCGGCGCTGACGGAGGTGAGCTTCGAGGTCCGGCCCGGCGAGACGGTGGCGCTGGTCGGTCCCTCGGGCGCGGGCAAGACCACGATCTTCCAGCTGCTGCTCCGCTTCTACGACCCCTCGAGCGGCCGCGTGACGCTCGACGGCGTGGCTGTAGACCGGCTCCGGCTCACCGATCTGCGGGGGTCGCTGGCGCTGGTGCCGCAGGAGCCCGTGATCTTCGCCGACAGCGTGGCGGCCAATATCCGCTTCGGCCGGCCCGGAGCGAGCGATGCCGAGATCGTCGCGGCGGCCGAGGCCGCAGCGGCGCATGAGTTCATCGAGAGGCTGCCGCAGGGCTATGACACCTGGCTCGGTGAGCGCGGGGTGCTGCTCTCGGGTGGGCAGAAACAGCGCATCGCCATCGCCCGTGCGATCCTGCGCGACGCGCCGGTGCTGCTGCTCGACGAGGCGACCTCCTCGCTCGATGCGGAGTCCGAGCGGGCGGTGCAGGCGGCGGTGGAGCGGCTGGCCGAGGGGCGCACGACGCTGGTGATCGCGCATCGCCTTGCCACCGTGAAGCGGGCCGACCGGATCGTGGTGCTCGAGGAGGGGCGGGTTGTCGCGACCGGCACCCATGACGAGCTGGTGGCCGAGCAGGGGCTCTATGCGCGCCTCGCACGGCTCCAGTTCACCGAAGGCCTTGCCGCCGAATAGCGCGCTCAGCCGCTCGGCAGCGGGTGCTCCTTGAGGAGCGCGTCGTCGATCTCGTCCGTACGGATCTTGGCCGGGCGCGACCGCAGCCCCGCCGCATAGCGCTCGAGCGCCGGGCGGGCCTCGACAGTGCCGAACTGGATCCCCCAGATCACATGCGCGCCCACATAGACATCGGCCGCGCTGAAACGATCGCCGACGATGTAGCTCTTGCCGTCGACGGCGCCCTCGAGCGTATCGAGCACGTCCTGGAGCGAGCCGTAGCCCGCCTGCCCGCGGCGCCTTGGATCATCGCCGATCTCGAAACCCAGCATCTTGTTGAACACCGCCTGCTCGATCGGTCCCGCCGCGAAGAAGAGCCAGCGATAATAGGGTCCGCGGGCCCGGCTGCCGGGCGCAGGCGCGAGCCCCGCCTCGGGGAACGCATCAGCCAGATAGGCGCAGATCGCCGCGCATTCGGTGACCACGGTGTCGCCGTGGCGGAGCGCCGGCACCTTGCCCATCGGATTGACCGAGCGATAGGGCTCGGCCTTCATCACCGGTCCGTAGTCGACGATCTCTGCGCGGTAGGGGCGGCCCAGCTCCTCGAGCATCCAGCGCGCGATCCGCCCGCGCGACATCGGATGGGTGTAGAGCACGAGCTCGTCGTCCGCGGCCGCTCGGGTCGTCGCTTCGGGGTCCGTCTCCGCCATTGCCTTCCTCCGCGGCTTCGCCATTCCCCAGAGCGTAACATGTCGCCCGATCCGCCGCATCCGGCGACGGCGTTGTACCCGAGCTGGTGGCGTGACCATATGAAGGCGCGGCACAACGCAGGGAGGATCGGATGGGCTCTGAGCGGGTCGTATGGACCACGGCGGCCGAGAAGGCGGCGGTCGAAGAGGTGCCGATCGAGGCGCGGATGACCGCGGCCTCCGTCTACGACATGATGTCGGCCACCGCGGCGTCCCATGCAAACCGCCCGGCGCTCAGCTTCCAGATCAAGTCGGGGCCCAAGGACCGCGCCGAGACGCTCGACTGGGCGGGCCTGCATGATCGCGTGACCCGTGCGGCCAACCTGTTCCGCAGCCTCGGTGTCGGCCCCGGGGACGGCGTCGCGCTGCTGATGCCCAACTGCAACGAGACGGTGATCGCGATGCTCGGCGCGCTGACGGCAGGCGTCGTCTGTCCGATCAACCCGCTGATGGAGGTTGCGCAGATCGCCGCCCTGCTGCGCGAGACGCGGGCCAAGGTGCTGGTGAGCCTCACGCCTTTCCCCAAGACCGACCTCGCGCAGAAGGCGCATGAGGCGGCGATGTTCGCGCCCGATCTCGCGGCGATCGTGGAGGTGGATCTCAAGCGTTATCTCGCGCCGCCGATCTCCTGGCTGATCCCGCTGATGCGGCCGAAGATCGAGATCCGCCACGCCAAGCGCGTGATCGACTTCGAGGAGGCTCTGGCGGGGCAGCCGGGTGATCGGCTCACCTTTGCCGAGGGGCCGTCCACGCGCATCGCCGCCAATTTCCATACGGGCGGCACCACGGGCCTGCCCAAGGTGGCGCAGCACCGTCAGGACGGCATGCTCTACAACGGGATGATCGGGGCGTTCGACTTCATCGGGGCGGACGACGTGCTGATCTGCCCGCTGCCGATGTTCCACGTGCTCGGCGCCTATCCGGTGCTGATGTCGTGTCTGGCCTCCGGGGCGCATCTCGTGCTGCCGACGCCGGCCGGCTATCGCGGCGACGGGGTGATGGACAACTTCTGGGCCCTGGTCGAGCGCTGGGGCGTCACCTTCATGGTGATGGTGCCGACCGCCGCCTCGGCGCTGATGCAACGCCCGGTGACCCATGACGTCTCGAGCCTGCGATACGCGCTCTGCGGCTCGGCCCCCCTGCCGGTCGAGCTCTTCGGCCGGTTCGAGAAGGCCTGCGGGGTGAAGGTCCTCGAGGGCTATGGCATGACCGAGGCGACCTGCCTGGTGGCCATCAACCCGCCCGAGGGTGAGCGCAAGATCGGCTCGGTGGGGCTGCCGGTTCCCTACACGCATGTGCGCATCCTCGACTGCGCGATCGACGGCACCGTGCGGCGCGACTGTGGGGTCGACGAGATCGGCGAGATCTGCATCGAGGCGCCGGGCATCTTCCCCGGCTATCTCGAGGCCGAGCGCAATTTCGGCGTGTTCACCGAGCCGGGTGGGCTGTTGCGTACCGGCGATCTCGGGCGGATCGACGCCGACGGCTATCTCTGGATCACCGGGCGGCTCAAGGACCTGATCATCCGCGGCGGGCACAACATCGACCCGCGGGTGATCGAGGAGGCGCTCTGCGGGCACCACGATGTCGCATTGGCGGGGGCGATCGGTCAGCCGGACGCCGTGGCGGGCGAGCTGCCCTGCGCCTATGTCGAGCTGCGCGCCGAGGCGACGGTGACCGTGGCCGAGCTGTTGGAGTTCGCCCGCGCCCATATCCCCGAGCGCGCCGCGGTGCCGAAGCATCTCGAGATCATCGATGCGATGCCCAAGACCGCCGTCGGCAAGGTGTTCAAGCCGGCCCTTCGGAAGCGCGCGATCACCCGGGTCTATTCGGCAGCGCTCAAGAAGGCGGAGGTCGAGGCGAGCGTCGAGGTGGTCGAGGACAAGACCCGCGGTCTTGTCGTCCGCGTCGGCGGCCCGGCCGACCCGGATGCCATCGCCGCCGTGATGAACGAGTTGCCGCTGCCCTGGGAGCCGCCGCCGTAGGGCTCGGCGGCTCCGCGCCCCCCGCCCGTGATAGCGCCTAGATCAGGCCGACGCGCCGGCGGATGTCCTCCTGGCGGAGGGACACATCGCCACCGTCGTGCTCGCGCGCGGCGTCGGTCGCGAGCCACACCACCGCGCGGCCGGCCCAGTCGGCCGGGATGTGGTTCTCCCAGTCGATCTGGCTGACCGGGTTGATCCCCGAGGCGCGGATCGTGCGCTGCATGTCGGTCGCCACCGTGCCCGGCGAAAGACCCACGCTGCGGATCCCCTGCTCGGCGTATTCCTTGTGGATCATGCGCGTGAGCATCAGCACCGCGGCCTTGGAGGTGCAGTAGGCCGACCAGCCTTCCAGCGTCGAGGTCGCGGCGCCAGAGCTGATGTTGATCACCACGCCGCCGCCCGCCTCGAGCATCGCCGGGATCGCGGCATGGGCGCCGTGGTAGACGCCCTTGACGTTGACGTCGATCAGCCGGCCCCAGGCCGCGGGGTCGGTCTCGGCCAGCCGCCCGATCGGATCGATGATCCCGGCATTGTTCACGAGGATGTGCAGCGCGCCGAACGCCGCGCGCGCCCGCCCGACCGCCGCCTCGACCGAGGCGCGGTCGGCGACGTCGCAGGCCACCGCCTCGGCGCGCCCGCCGCCCTCGCGGATCTCGCCCGCGATGCCCGCGATCGCATCCTCCGTGCGCGCCGCGAGCACCACCGCAGCCCCGGCCGCCGCCAGCGCCCGCGCGGCCGCCTCGCCGATTCCGCGGCTCGCGCCGGTCACCAGCGCCACCTTGCCCTCGAGTTCCATCGCGCCCTCCCTTGTTCGGCTCCCGAGAGCGCTAGCAATCGGGCCCGCCCGGGGCAAGCCGTGGGCGCAACGCGCTTCTCCGCGTTGGCCTGAAAGCCCGGTTCGGGCTATCCTCCCCGAAGAACAGCAGCACAGGGAGACCCGCCATGTCCGACGCCACTGAGACCCCCGACCGCATCAGCTTCCGCCCGGCATGGATCGTGGCCGCGGGCTTTGCGTTTCTCTTCGTCGCCTATGCGATCTTCGGCTCGGTCGTGAACGAGGGCGGCTCGAGCGCCTCCGTGCCCGGCTATATGGGTGCGGGGATGGTGCCGGTGGACCCGGATCAGGTGAACTTCCCCGATCCGAACCGCACCAAGGAGGACATGTATGTCCCCGGTCCGGAGCCGGCTGCCGGGGACGCAGAGGCCTCCGAGGGCTGAGTCGGCCCCTCGACTCGGCGAGGCTCGGAGACTAGGGTCCCGCCGGGCCCAGCCGAGGAGATCCGCGATGGCGATCAACCACATCCGACCCTGGCGCAACATCTACCGTCGCGAGTGTCGCAAGATCCATGTCGGCGGCGTGCCCGTGGGCGGCGACGCCCCGATCAGCGTCCAGACGATGACCAACACGCTGACGCATGACGCGAAGGCGACGCTCGAGCAGATCGAGCGCTGCGCCGAGGCGGGCGCCGACATCGTGC
>CAYORO010000048.1:0-17684 GCA_964406355.1 uncultured Limibaculum sp. | reverse complement strand
TCACCCAGGGCTTCGTCTACCCCGATGCCGAGGCCGCCGAGGCCCGCTTCAAGGGTGAGCTGCCGGAAGGCGAGGAAGGCTTTATCTATGCGCGCTACGGCAACCCGACCGTCGCGATGTTCGAGGACCGGATCGCCAGTCTCGAGGGTGCCGGGGCGGCCTTCGCCACCGCCTCCGGGATGGCGGCGGTGCATGCAGCCCTCATGTGCCAGCTCCGCGCAGGTGACCATCTGGTGGCGGCGCGCGCGCTCTTCGGCTCCTGCCTCTACATCGTGGAGACGCTCTGCCCGCGCTTCGGCATCGAGGTGACGCTGGTCGACGGCACCGATCTCGACCAGTGGCGCGCCGCGATCCGGCCCGAGACCAAGCTCTTCTTCCTCGAGACGCCGTCGAACCCGACACTCGAGCTGATCGACCTCGCCGGGCTTTCGCAGATCGCCCATGGCGCCGGGATCCGTGTCGTGGTGGACAACGTCTTCGCCACGCCGATGTTCCAGCGACCGCTCGAGCTCGGCGCCGACATCGTGGTCTACTCCGCCACCAAGCATATCGACGGACAGGGGCGCTGCCTCGGCGGCGTGATCCTCGGCCATGAGCGCTTCATCCGCGACGAGGTCGAGCCCTATGCCAAGCACACGGGGCCGGCGATGAGCCCCTTCAACGCCTGGGTGATGCTGAAGGGGCTCGAGACGCTCCCGCTGCGCGCCCATGCGCAGACCGACGGCGCCGAGCGCATCGCCCGCCATCTCGAGACCGCGCGCGGCGTCGCCCGGGTGCTCTATCCGGGGCTGCCGAGCCACCCCCAGCACAACCTCGCCGGACGCCAGATGGAGCGCCCGGGCCAGGTGGTCGCCTTCGAGGTGGAGGGCGGCAAGCCCGGCGCATTCCGCTTTCTCAACGCGCTGTCGCTGGTCGGGATCTCCAACAATCTGGGCGACGCGAAGAGCCTGGTGACGCATCCCACCACCACCACGCACCAGCGACTGAGCGAGAAGCAGCGGCTCGCCCTCGGCATCACGCCGGGGCTCGTGCGGCTCTCGGTCGGGATCGAGGACCCGGAGGATCTGGTGGCCGATCTCGACGGGGCACTCGCCGCGGTCTGACCGGGCGTGCAGAGGGGCGCGGGGGCGTGTACCTTGTCTCGCGCGTCACAGCCTCTACGTCTCGGATCGGCATCGGGACAAGAGCGTCCCGGAGATCGGCGCCCGCATCCCCGCCCGCGCCAACGCTTGGACGAGACAGCACGATGAACGTGATCACGGCACCCCTCACCGCCCAGTCGCCCGCCGAGGAGGACCTCGCGCCCGCGACGCCAAGCCCGACGGAGGCCGAACAGGCGCTCGCAACGCTCCGCCAGCTCGTCGAGAGCGACCCGGCGGAGGCGGCGCGGCTCGGGCTCTCGGCGCTCAACACCCTGCGCCCGGGCGCCGAGGGGGCGCTCAATCGCGACTACCCGGGCGAGTTCCGCCCCGACGACGCCTACAAGGCCGGCATGCCGGACCTGCAGAACGGCCCGTCCTCGCTGATCCGCGGCGCACTCGCCCCGATCCAGCATGTGGGAATCTCGAACTTCCGCCTCCCGCTTCCCTACCGCACCAAGTCCGGCGCGACGATGACGCTCGAGACCTCGGTCACCGGCACCGTCTCGCTGGCGGCCACGCGGAAGGGGATCAACATGAGCCGCATCATGCGCTCGTTCTACCGCCACTCGGACAAGCCGTTCGACTTCGCGCGGATCGAGGGCGCGCTCGACAGCTATCTCGCGGATCTCGACAGCCGCGCCGCGCGGCTGCAGCTGCGCTTCCGCTACCCGATGCTGCGTCACTCGCTCCGGAGCGGGCTCGAGGGCTACCAGTACTACCATGTGGCCTTCGAGAGCCTGCGATCAGAGGCGGGCAGCCGCCGGGTGATGCATCTCGACTACGTCTACTCCTCGACCTGCCCCTGCTCGCTCGAGCTCTCCGAGCATGCCCGTGTCTCGCGCGGCCAGATCGCGACGCCCCACTCCCAGCGCTCGGTCGCCCGGATCTCGGCGGTGCTGGGGGATGGCGGCTCGACGCTCTGGATCGAGGACCTCGTCGCCCTCTGCGCCGCGGCGATCCCGACCGAGACCCAGGTGATGGTCAAGCGCGAGGACGAGCAGGCCTTTGCCGAGCTCAACGGCGCCAACCCGATCTTCGTCGAGGACGCGGTGCGGCTGCTCTACGAGGCGCTCGCCACCGATGCGCGGATCGGCGACTTCCGGGTGATCGCGAGCCACCAGGAGTCGCTCCACAGCCACGACGCCGTCTCGGTGCTGGCGCGCGGCACCACCTTCCAGCAGGCGAGCCTCGACCCCCATCAGTTCGACACACTGCATCATGTCGGCTGAGCTCGACTGACGGGGGGCGAACGGTCACGCCTCAGGCCGCGAGCGCCGCGATCTCCGCCTCGGCCACTCCCTCGGCATCCTCGCGCATCATATGCCGGTCGGCCGCGATCACGGTGACGTCTTCGATGCCCATGAAGCCCAGCACGAAGCGGAGATAGGGCACCGCGAAATCGACCGCGCTGTCGACCTCCGTCCCGCCCGAGGCGACCGCGAGGATCACCCGCTTGCCCTCGAGCAGGCCCTTCGGCCCGTCCGGCGTGTAGCGGAAGGTCACGCGCGCACGGGCCACCTGGTCGACCCAGGCCTTGAGCGCCGCCGGCACCCCGAAATTGTAGACCGGCACCCCGATCACCACCGTGTCGGCGGCCTTGAGCTCGGCCACCAGCTCGTCCGAGACCGTGAGGGTCGCACGCTGCGCCTCGCTGCGCTCCTCCTCGGGCGTGAAGTTGGCGCCGATCCAGGCCTCGTCGACGATCGGCACACCGTCGGCCAGATCGCGCGTGACGATCTCCGCGGGCCCGAGGCGCTCGACGATCTTGTCGGTCAGCCGTCGGGACACGCTGCCGGTGCGACGCATGCTGGCATCGATGCGCAGGATGTTGGTCATCGGATCACTCCTTTGTGTGCTGGCGCGGCTCCAAGCCGGTGTGCAACCAAGGTATTCCTTGCCCCCGCGAGAATTGAGAGGCGGATGCCGAAGACAATCTTTCGGGCGGGAGAACGCGATGGACCGGTTCGAGGACATGCGCTGCTTCGTACAGGTGGCCGACCTGCAGAGCGTGACGCGCGCGGCAGAGAGCATGAGCCTCGCCCCCTCGGCGGTCAGCCGCCGGCTGAAGGACCTCGAGACCCGGCTCGGCGCCCAGCTCCTCACGCGCACCACCCGTCGCATGAGCCTGACCGATGCGGGCCAGGTCTTTTATCGCCGCTGCCGCCAGATCCTCGCCGATATCGACGAGGCGGAGGCTGAGGTGAGCGACGAGGGCCGCAGCCTCGCCGGACAGCTCCGGATCGGGGCGCCGCTCAGCTTCGGGATTTCCCACCTGACGCCGGTGATCACGAGCTTCGTCGAGCGCCACCCCGAGCTGCTGGTCGATGTCGATGTCTCCGACAGGCAGGTGGATCTCGTGGGCGAAGGGGTCGATCTCGCAATCCGCATCGGGTCGTTGCGCGACTCCAGCCTGATCGCGCGAAAGATCTGCGACGTGAAGATGGTCGCCTGCGCCGCCCCCGCTTTTGTCGAACGACACGGCTGGCCCGAGAACCCCGACGCGCTCCGCACGCTGCCGACGCTCTGCTATGTCGGCTCCGAGCGGGGCGATATCTGGCGCTATCACGACGCGTCCGGGGCCGAGCAGAGCGTGCAGGTCAAGGTTCGCTTACGAGCGAACAACGGAAACATGCTGCGCGATGCCGCCGTGGAGGGCCTTGGCATCGTGCGCCAGCCGAGCTTCATCGTGTCCGACGCGCTGGAGCGCGGGCAGCTCGTCCGCGTGTTGCCCAAGGTCGCCTGGATCGGCATCGCGATCCACGTCGTCTACCCGGAGACGCGGCACCTCTCGGCCAAGGCGCGCGCCTTCATCGACCATGTGCGCACCAGCATCGGCACCACCCCGGCCTGGGAGCAAGTGCTCAACCGCACCTGATCGCGCTACCAGAAGCGCGTGCCGGGCGGGCCCTTGAACGGGCCAGTGATGCGCGAGGTGATCCAGCCGCCGTAGAAGTCCCCCTCCTGCGGGCGGACCTGCTCCTCGCCGAGCCAGGCCTCGTCGACACGGCTCGCATAAAAGGCCAGATGCCCCTCGATCGCGGCATAGGCGGGCGTGATCTGAGGGTAGCACCAGGCGGCGCGGGGGCTCCGCCGCTCTCCCACCACCAGGTCGAAGTAGCGCGCCGGCCCCTTCCACTCGCAGACGCTGGAGCCGGGCGCGGGGGAGAGCGCCTCGGCCGCCACATCCTCGGGCGCGATGTAATAGACCGGCGGGTGCGAGGTCTCGAGCACCCGGTGGCCGCGCATCGTCTCCGCCACGGTGCGGCCCGCGAAGACCACGCGGAGACGCTCGGCCACCGGTTCGAGCCGCGGCGGACGGGGATAGTCCCACACGCTCTCGGTCACAGGTTCGGTCCGGGGCGTGTTCACTCGGGCCCCCGCCGCGGGATCGGCAGCCAGTAGGGCACGCGGGCGCGATAGGCTTCGAAGCGCGCGCCGAAGAGCCGCTCGAAACGCCGCTCCTTGAACATCGGCCCGACCAGGCAATAGGCGGTGAGCGTGATCGCAACGACGAGCTGGTCCGGCGTCCAGGTCGGCACGGTCCAGAGCGTCAGCGCGAAGGAGGCGTAGATCGGCTGGCGGATCAGGCGGAAGAGCCCGGTCGTCGGCATGTCGGGGAACACCGGCCGGATGCCGCGCAAGAGCGAGGTCCAGCCGAGGAGGCCAGATTGCACCTCGACGCCGGCATCGAAGGACGCCTTGAGGAGCAGGAGCCAGGCAACCCCGTACAGCGCCCCGAGGATCCAGAGCGCGGTGCCCTCGGCCTGCCACCACACGATGCCCGTCGGCGTCCAGAGCGCGAAGAGCGCAAAGAGCTGCACGGATGCGATGATCACATAGGTGGTCGGGGCGAGCGTGGTGCCGTGGGCCCCGGGCGCGAGCCGCGCAAGGAGCCGCCGCCCGGCCCCGGTGAGGAACAGCGAGTGGCCGAGCGGGAACTGGAGCAGCAGTGCGGCGTTGGCCAGATGCGACCAGGGCTCCGGCACAGCGCCGAGCGCGCGGCTCATGCCGAACCACATCCCGGCGATCATCGCCAGAACGGCGGCGAGGAACAGCGCGTGGCAGGCAGCACCATAGGTGAGCGCGAGGGCGATGCGGGCGAAGGGCATGGATGTCCGGGTGTGGTTGTGCGTGCGCGGCCAGTTATGGCGACGGCGGGTCTTGTCCAGCGGGCCGCGCCACCGCGTCGCGCCGTGATCCAGGCCCCCTCGGGCCTCGTATGCGGAAGACAGGGGCGGGAGAGACACATGGTGGCATCGAGGATCGTGGCGCTGGCGTTGGGTGCGCTGATGACCGGCTGTTCGGTCTTCGGCGGAAAGGCCGCCGAGGAGCCGCCTTTCGAGACCCTGGTGTCAGAGCCGCCCCATGAGATCCGGCGCTATGGCCCGATCGTCGTCGCGCAGACGACCGTGGATGCCCCTTACGACACCGCGGTGCGGACCGGGTTCGGCCGCCTCTTCGACTACATCTCCGGGGCGAACGAGCCGCCGGCGGGTGGGTCCGGCGCCGAGATCGCGATGACGGCGCCGGTGTTGACCGAGCGGGAGGCCGAGATCGCCATGACAGCGCCCGTGCTGACCGCGGGTGCGGACGGATCGGGGCCGGTGACCATCGCCTTCGTGCTGCCCGAGGGCTATGATCTCGCCTCGGCCCCGCGGCCGACCGATCCGCTGGTCGAGCTCGCGGAGATCCCGGCGCGGCGGGTCGGCGTCGCACGGTTCTCGGGCAGCCTCGATGAGGCGGGGATCGCCGAGGCGCGGGCCGGGCTCGAGGTCTGGCTCGCCGCCCGCGGAGATCGCCCGGCGAGCGGGTCGGGCGGATGGCAGGCGGCGGGCTACAACCCGCCCTGGACGCTTCCGTGGCTCCGGCGCAACGAGGTGATCGTCACTCTGTCGGAGTGACGGCGGCGCGCGCGACGCGCACCGGACGCGGCCGCGGCTCGGGCACGACGCCCTTCCGGGTCATCACGATCTCCAACGGCCCGAAGCCGCCGTCGCGCAGGCCACGGAGCTTGCCGTCGACGATCCGGTAGGTCCGAGAGGTCACGTCGTGGGAGAACCGCAGCGCGCCATCCTCGCCGATCTGGCCGATCCGTTTGAAGACGGAGGCCGGCGCATTGTAGATCTCCGTGGGGGCGTGCATGTCGAGCATCTCGGCGCGGCCGTCGGCATGGACGGTGTGGATCAGCAGATCGTGGCACCAGGTGCCACCCCACACTCCGTTGCCCCACTCGCCGAGGAAGGCCGCATGTTCGGGGGGCACACCGGCGGCCGGTTCGTTGATCGGCACCTCCCGGAAGAGATCGACGGTATAGCAGCCGGGCTGGGTGAGGTTGGTGGGCAAGGTCTCCGGCGCTTTCGTCACCTCGCCGCCGGTCTCCGCACAGGCGCTCGCCAGCAGGGCAAGGCCGGCCATGGTCAACTGTCGCATCGAGTATCCCGCTCGTTCCGGCGCGTCTTGGCGCGCGTTTCGGGTGAGCTTAGTCGACGCGGACGGATTTGGCGAGGTCGGAGCGACCGTCCGGGCCGCTCCGCGCCGCCTCAGGGGCGCTTGGCCGCGGGCACCGCGACACCGGCGCCGAGGGCTCCGATCACCGGCGGGCGGAAGAAGAAATCCTGCTCCGAGAGCGAGCCATAGACCGCCGGCTCCTGCTGTCCGCCAGTCGCCTCGAGCACGCGGTCGCGCACGCGCCGGAACAGCTTGCCGATCTCGAGCCCGGGCGCGGACAGCGCATCGATCAGCGCTGCCGCATAGGGGCTGTTCTCGCCATCGCCGTCGAGCGCGACCGTGCCCTCGCGCGCCGCGAAGGCCACCAGACGGTCGCGGCCCGTCGGCTCCACCTTGGCGAGGCCGCGCGCCATCGATCGGCTGTTGCTCGGGAGCCGCTCGACGAAGGGATTGTTGCGGCAGGCATCCACGATCACGAGGCCGAGGCGCCGGGCATCCTCGGTCGCGGCCCGCAGGAGATCGAGCGGCATCGTCTCGAACCGCACATCGCCGATCGTCTCGAGCTGCGCGTCGACCGGGATCAGGAAGTTCTGGCTGTTCACCTCGATGCCGTGGCCGGCGTAGTACAGCACCGCGACATCCGCGAGCGCGGCCTTGTCGCGGAACGCGCTGAGCGCCTTGCGAAACGCCTCGAAATCCGCATCGAGCACCTGGATCACCTCGAAACCGACCGCGCGCAACGCCTCGCCGATCGCCACGGTGTCCCGCCGCGGATTGGCGAGCGTTCCGGCATTCTGATACGCGCCGTTGCCGATCAGGAGCGCAACGCGCCGCTCGTCAATCCCGGGCGGCACGGTGACAGGCGGCAGCGGCGCGATGGCGGCGCGCACCGCCGTCGAGGCAGGCGCAGCGGCAACCTCGACAGGCGCCGCGGCCGCGACGGCCGAGCCGGTCGGGCTCGGATCGGCCGAGACCGGCGCTGCAGCCGCCACGGTCGCGATGTCGGGGGCAACCTCAGAGGCGCGCTCGCGAGCCGGCGCAACAGCCTCGACACGCACCATTGGGGAGGTCTTCTGCGCCAGCACGACCTCGAGCTTTCGCTCGGTGCTCTCCCGCACGCCATAGAGCTTGCCATCGACGAAATCATAGCGCCGACGGTCGAGATCATGGGCGAAGCGCAGCGAGCCGTCCTCGTGGATGCGCGCCTTGCGCTTGAAGATCGAGGCGATGCCGTAGGTCTCGTGCGGGCCATGCATATCGACCAGGAAGGCGGTGCCGTCCGGCAGCACCTTGGTGACGATCATGTCGTGGCACCAGTCGCCGTTCCAGTTGCCGCCGGCCCAAAACCCGACATAGCGGGCATACGCCTCCGGGAGCGAGGGATCGGCCTCGACGACCACCTCCTTGAAGAGATCGACCGTGTAGCAGTCCTCCTTCTGGAAGCGCGCGGCGTCGACCGGCAGGCTGACCGGCACGGCCGGCGCCACAGAGGCCGTGGACACGCTCCGCGTGGCTTGCGGGGCGGCACCGACCGCCGCCGAGCGTGTTGCCGCGATGTCCGACTGTGCGACCGCGCCCGCGGGGGCCGGCGACGTGGCCGTGGTGGTCTGGCACGCGGAAAGCGCCACCAGGAGCGCGAACAAAATCAAGGACTTCATGACCCTACGACTCACGAAAAAGATTAACGTTGGATTAAATGCTACTCAACGGTCACGGATTTCGCAAGATTTCGCGGCTGGTCGACATCCGTCCCCTTCGCCAACGCGGCGTGGTAGGCTAGCAGCTGCACCGGCACCGCGTGGAGGATCGGCGCAAAGCACGGCTCGATATCGGGGAGCACGAGCCGCTCCCAGACATCGTCAGAGGCCGCGGCGCCGGCCCGGTCGGTGATCAGCAGCACCCGCGCGCCCCGGCTCATCACCTCCTGCATGTTGGAGACGGTCTTGGCGAAGAGCGGGTCCGACGGGGCCATAACGACGACGGGGACGGTCTCGTCGATCAGCGCGATCGGGCCGTGTTTGAGCTCGCCCGCCGGATAACCCTCCGCGTGGATGTAGGAAATCTCCTTGAGCTTAAGAGCGCCCTCCAGCGCGATCGGGTGCATGTGCCCGCGGCCGAGATAGAGAACGTCGCGGGCGAGCGCGATCTCCTGCGCAATGCGCTGGATTTCGGGCTCGAGCGCGAGCGCCTGGCCGATCAGCCGGGGCAACCCGCGGAGCGCCTCGAGACGCCGCGCGGCCTCCTCCGGCGACAGGCGACCCCGCGCGAGGCCCGCGCCGATCGCGGTCGCCCCCAATGTCGTGAGCTGGCAGGTGAACGCCTTGGTCGAGGCGACACCGATCTCGGGGCCCGCGAGCGTCGGCAGCACGACCCCGACCTCGCGCGCGATCGAGCTCTCGGTGACGTTGACCACCCCGATCGAGGTGGCGACCCGGCCCGCGACATGTCGGAGCGCGGCCAGCGTGTCGGCGGTCTCGCCCGACTGGCTGATGAAAAGTGCAGCCTCGCGCCCGTTGATCGGTGGCTCGCGGTAGCGGAATTCCGAGGCAATATCGACCTCGGTCGGCAGCCCCGCCAGCCGCTCGAACCAGTGCTTTGCGACGAGCCCGGCATAGGAAGCCGTGCCGCAGGCGATCAGGAACAGCCGCTCGATCCCCGCCCAGTCGACCGGCGCAGGCGCCGCCTCGGCCCCGGCATAGCGCGCCAGCACGCGCGAGATCACATCGGGCTGCTCGTGGATCTCCTTGGCCATGAAATGCTTGTGCGGGCCCTTCTCGACGAGCCCGCTCTCGACCGACACCGAGCGGACGGGTCGCTCGACCGGCTGGCCCGCGCGATCGCGGATCTCGGCGCCGGCGCGGCGGAGCACTGCCCAGTCGCCCTCCTCGAGATAGGTGATGCGCCGGGTCATCGGGGAGAGCGCGAGCGCGTCGGAGCCCACATACATCTCGTCCTCGCCCCAGCCGATGGCGAGCGGCGAGCCGTGGCGCGCGGCGATCATCAGATCGGGCTCGCCGTCGAACAGGAAGGCCAGCGCAAAGGCGCCCTCGAGCCGCGGGAGGGTCTCGGCGACCGCCTCGACCGGGCCGCGCCCCGCGGCCATCGCCTGCGCGACGAGGCGGGCGACCACCTCGGTGTCGGTCTCGGTGTCGCAGGCGATGCCGTCGGCCGCGAGCGCCTCGCGCAGGTCACGGTGGTTCTCGATGATGCCGTTATGCACCACATGGACGGGGCCGGCGGCATGGGGATGCGCGTTGGCGATCGTGGGCGCGCCATGGGTCGCCCAGCGGGTGTGGCCGATCCCGACTGCACCATGCACGGGCTCGGCAGCGACGAGGCGCACGAGCTCGGCCAGCTTGCCGACCGCGCGGCGCCGCGCGGCCCGGCCGTTCTCGAGCGTGGTCAGCCCCGCGCTGTCATAGCCGCGATACTCGAGCCGCCGCAGCGCGTCGAGGAGACGGGGCGCCGCCTCGAGCTGACCCAGAACGCCGACGATTCCGCACATCGCGTCAGTCCTTTCCCGCGGCCCGCGCCGCCTTGCGCGCCGCGAGCACCCGCCGGAGCCGCGCCGCCGATCCCTCGCGGTTCTGCTGCTCGACCCGCGCGATGGCGAGCGCATCGCCCGGCACCGGCTTGGTGACCACCGTCCCGGTCGCGACATAGGCGCCCTCGCCCACCGAGACGGGCGCGACGAGCGCCGCGTTGGTGCCGACGAAGGCGCCCGCGCCGATCTCGGTCCGGTGCTTGTCGACGCCGTCATAGTTGCAGGTGATCACGCCCGCGCCGATGTTCGCGCCCTCGCCCACCGTTGCATCGCCCAGATAGGCGAGATGCGCGGCCTTGGCGCCGTCCGCCATCTCGGCCGCCTTGAGCTCGACGAAATTCCCGATCCGCACGCGCTCACCCAGCACGGCTCCGCCGCGAAGCCGTGCAAACGGCCCGACGGTGGTGCCCGCGCCGATCTCGGCCCGCTCGATATGGCAGAAGGCGTGGATCCGCGCGCCGGGGCCGACGCGGACGCCCGGACCGAAGACGACATTGGGCTCGACGGTCACGTCGGGCGCGAGGGCGGTGTCGGCGGCGAACCAGACGGTCTCGGGTGCGATGAGCGTGGCGCCCGCCAGCATGGCGTCTCGGCGCGCGCGCGCCTGGAACGCGGCCTCGGCGGCGGCGAGCTCGACCCGGTCGTTGACGCCCATGGTCTCCGCCTCCTCGCAGAAGACCGCCGCCACCCCCCTGCCCTGCCCGCGCGCCAGCCCGGGGAGGTCGGTCAGGTAGTATTCGCCCTGGGCATTGTCGTCGCGCACCTCGTCGAGGAGGGCCATCATCGTCGCGCAATCGCCCGCCATCACGCCGGAATTGCAGTGTCGGATCGCGAGCTCCTCCGGCGTCGCGTCCTTGGCCTCGACGATGCGCTCGAGGCCCTCCGGCCCGAGGACCAGCCGGCCATAGCGCCCGGGATCGCGCGCCTCGAAGCCGAGGACCGCGAGATCCGCCTGCCCACGCTGGGTGAGGAGGCGCGCCAGCGTCTCGGCCCGGAGCAGCGGCGTGTCGCCATAGAGAACGAGGAGGTCCCCGTCGAAGCCCGCGAGCGCCTCGCGCGCCGCCATCACCGCATGGGCGGTGCCGCGCTGCTCGGCCTGGAGCGCGACCAGCGCGCCCGGATGATGCGCCTGCGCCGCCGCGCCCACCGCCTCGGCGCCATGCCCGGTCACGACCGCCACCCGCTCGGCCCCGAGCGCCGCCGCGGCGGCCAAAACATGGGCAAGCATCGGCGCCTGCCCCACCGGGTGGAGCACTTTCGGCAGCGCGGAGCGCATCCGCGTGCCGCGCCCCGCAGCGAGGATGACCACGGCGAGCGGACGGGCGGAGATCGGCGGGGAGGATGGCTCGGCAATCGACATGGCGCCCCTATAGCCGCCGCCCGAACGGGAAAAAAGCGCGGGCCCACCGGCCACCGCTCAGTTTGTGTTTCAGAACATTGCCGAAGGTGGTTAATCGGCCGTGAAGCGACAGGGAGACCGGTGAATGCGCGGCGCGATCTTCGACCTCGACGGCACGCTGGCCGACACCGCGGGCGATCTGCTGGCCGCCGCCAACACCGCTCTGGCGCCGCGCGGGTTGCCGCTGCTCGATGCCATGGCCGACCGCCCCTATGCCGGGCGCGGCGGACGCGAGATGATACGCCGCTCGCTCACGCTCGCCGGCCGTGATCCGGCCGGGGCCGAGGCGGTGGCGCTGACGGACGCGATCTATCCCGAGCTGCTGGCCGCCTATGAGGCGCGGATCGACGCCGAGACCCGGCTCTTCGACGGGGTCGAGGCCTGCCTCGAGGCGCTGGTGGCGGCGGGCTGGCGGGTCGGCGTCTGCACCAACAAGCCCGAACGGCTCGCACTTCTGCTGCTCGAGCGGCTCGGGGTGCTCGCCCGCTTCGGGGCCGTGCTCGGGGCCGACACCCTGCCCGTCCGCAAGCCGGATCCTGAGCATTTCCGCGAGACCGCGCGGCGCATCGGGGCGGACCCCGCGCGCTCGGTGATGCTCGGCGACACGCGGACCGATGTCGACACCGCGCGCGCGGCGGGCGCGCCGGTGATCCTGACGAGCTTCGGTTTTGCCGCCGAGCCGATCGCGGTGCTGGCGCCGGACGCAACGGTCGACGGATACGGGGCGATCCCGGCCGCACTCGAGCGGTTGATGCCGCTCTGAGCCGTGCTCAGAGCACGCCCTTGCCGCGGATCGCGGCGTCCTTGCGCTCGCCCGAGAGGCGCGTCTCCGGCCCGAGACGGATGGCGCGCAGGAGCTCGTGCCGCGGGCTCGAGGCGGCCGGAGCCGCCCCTGTGAGCCGGCGGACCATCTCGCGGAGCTCGGCCGCGCGCATGCGCCGATCCCCGGCAAGATCGTCGATCACGGCGAGGGCGGTCTGCGGGTCGGCGGCGCCCCGGATCGCCTCGAGATAGCGGTCGAGCTCTGCCTCGCGGAGATCCCCGCCCAACGCGCGCGTGGCCGCAGCGGCCGTCGGCGCCCAGTGCGCGAGGATCTCCGGCAAGGTCTGCTGCGCGGTGCCCGCGAGGGCCGCGGCGAGCGCCTCGCACTCCGCCGCCGCCGGTGATTTGGGCGATGCCGCCCGCAGAACGCCGGCGAGCGCGCCGAGTTGCCCGGCAAGCGGGACGGCGGCAGGCGCCGGCTGGCCCGTCGGCGCGCCTTTGAGCCGGGTCGAGACCGACGCGCCGCGGCCTGCCCGAAGCGCTTCGGCGGCCCGGCGAAGATCCGCAGCGACCGGGGCCTTCGCCGCCTCGAGCGCCACGGCATGAGCCTCGAGCAGCGTCGCGATCTGGGCGGGCGTCATGCGCGCGGCGTCCGGCGCTCGGCGAAACGGGCGATCGCCTCGCCCACCGGATCGACGAGCTTGCGCGCCTCGGGCTCGGCGAAATAGGCGATCTGGGTTCCGGCGGCCCGGGCGAAGACCTCGCGCTGGGGCACCACCACGTCCTCGAGGATCCGGCCCTGGGGATAGCCCCGCGCGTCGACGACGCTCCGCAGGAACTGGAGCGCGTCGGCCTCGGCCCGCGTCGGCGCCCTGGAGGAGCGCTTCTGCACGCCGACGATCCGGAAGCCCGCGAGCCCGCGCAGGAGCGGCGGCCCGAGCGCGTCGAGCGTGGCGAGGAAGCTCTCGACCGCCTCGGCCGAGAGCCGGTTGAGCTGGGTCGGGATCATCAGATGGGTCGCTGACGTCAGCGCGGCGACGAAGCCCATCGTGACCCGCGGTGCGGTGTCGATGATCACCCGGTCGTAGTGCGCCTGCACCGCCTCGCCGAGCAGCGTCTCGGCGAGCGCGTAGCGCGGGTCCGCCGCCTCGGGCCCGGCCATCAGCCAGCGCACCAGCGCGCGGTTCTCCTCATTGAAGAACGGGTAGTAGCAGTCGATCAGCTCCGAACCCGAACCGGCACCGCCGAGCGGCAGGGGGGCAAGCTCGCCCGTGGTCATCAGGCGCACGGCCCCGGGTGCTGCCAGATCTCGCGCCTCGGGACCCGCCACCGACATCGCGCTCAGCGAACCCTGATAGTCGAGATCGATCAGCAGCACCCGCTCGCCGCGCGCATCGAAATAGGCGGCGGTGTTGGCGGCGAGCGTGGTCTTGCCGACGCCGCCCTTGAGATTGGCAAAGACGATGATGGGGATGCTGCGGCCGAGCCGCTCGGCATAGTCCTCCGGCGGCTTGACCGGCGTGCGGCGCCAGAGATCGCTGTTGCCCTCGACGACATCGCCGATCCGCCCGAGGGCGGTGTCGAGCTCCTCGGCCCGCGCCTCGGCCGCGCGCCGGGCCGCCTTGGCGATCTTGAGATCCGCCCGGAGCCACAGAACGGCCCCGCCGAGGAGCACGCTCGCGACGGCCGCGAGGCTCGGCAGCGCATCGCCCGACGCCATCAGTGCGCCCGTCCCCGACCCTGGACCCGCGTCATCTCCATCGCCCCACCTCCCCGATCCCCCGGATGCGGGTCCCTTAGCACGATCCTCGGGCGAGGGCGCGGGTTTCAGCTCTCCTCGGCCTCGGCATAGGAGGGCGCGAACCCCGCGATGTGCCGGCCGATCCGATCGAGCTCGGGCCGCACCGAGGGCTCGACCTGATAGGCGAGCGCCCGGCCCGCGACCCGCTGGAAGCCCGACATCGTCGGCAGCACCGCGTCGCGCAGGAAGAGCGAGGTCGGCTCGCCCCGCATCGCCAGCAGCCGGTCGATCTCGGCGATCGCGCTCATCTCGGCGCGGGTCAGGCGGTCTGTGGTCCAGGTCTTCATCATGCCGACGATCCGATAGGGCTGTTGGCGCGGCAGCGGATCGGGGCGGAGCGCATCGAGCGTGGCGAGGAAGCTCTGCATCGCCTCGATCGAGAGGCCATTGAGCTGGGTCGGAATCACCAGATGCGTCGCGGCGCAGAGCGCGTTCAGCAGCCCCATGGTCACCCGCGGCGGCGTGTCGATCACGATGCGGTCATAGACGGTCTGGATCCGCGGGCTGAAGAGCGCCCGGGCGAGCCGATATCGCGGATCGTCGCCGGTGAGCCCGAGCAGCCAGCGCAGCAGCAGGCGGTTCTCCTCGTTGAGCACCGGGTAGTAGCAGTCGATCACCTCGGAATTGGCCCGCGCGCGCAGCATCCGGTGGGCCCGCGCGACCTCGCCCCGCAAAAGCCGGATCGCACCCGGCTGGGCGAGGTCGCGCCCGCGCACATCGTTGCCGAGCGCCATCGCCGAGGCCGAGCCCTGATAGTCGAGATCGATCAGCAGCACCCGCTCGCCATGGGCGTCGAACCAGGCGGCGAGATTGGCCGCGAGCGTGGTCTTGCCGACGCCGCCCTTGAGGTTGGTGACGGCGATGATCGGGATGCTGTCGGCCAGCCGGCCCTCATAGTCGTGCGGAGGGACCATCGGGCCGCGGGTCCAGATGTCGCTCACGCTGTCGGCGAGCTCGATCAGCCGCTCAAGCGCATCCCGGATGTCGTCCCGCTCGACGACCGCGCGGTCGGCACGCTCCTCCTCGGCGGCGAGCCGGCTCTCGAGATTGCCGATCTCGTTCGAGCGCCGGATCAACACCAGGATCATCACGGCGATCAATCCGAAGCCCAGGACAACCACGCCCGCGATGGCCACGAGCCACAGCGCATAGGTCGGCGGCAGAACCTCAACAACGTCTTGCATGGTGTGCGACTATTTCCTCGAACCTGACGCAACCCTAGCGGGAGGTGGGCAACTGCGCCAGTCGTGGCTAGGGCGTCGGTCCGGTGCCCCGGCGCGCGCGGATCGCAAGGCCCGCCTCGACGACCATCGCGATCACCGAGCGGAGCGACTGTTTTCCGCGCGTGCGCCGACGGAGCTCCTGGTCGAGCCAGCCGAGCGCGATGCTGGTCGCCAGCGCCGCCGGGTGGGGGTAGCCGGCCTCGGCAAGCCGCGCGACGCCGGTGCGCTCGAGCGCCTCCGCGAGCTGCTCGGCGGGGCCGTCGGTCTCGATCACGAGGCACCGGGTGAGAGGCTTCAGGCGCAGCCGCGCCACACCGGGAAAGGCTGCGATCTCGGTGGCGACGCGGTCCATCTCACCGTCGGCCAGCGCGCCGCGGAACCGCAGGCGGAGCCGCCGTCCGACCACATGGATGCGCGCGAGATCGGCCGGCTGGAGCGCGACCGCCCGTGCGTCGGCCCCTGCCTCGGCGGCAGCGCGCCCCGGGATCACCACGTGGCTCTTTTCGGGCGCCGCCCCGCTCCGCGCCTCGAGATCGGCACGCACCTCGGCCACGAGGTCCTCGACCACCTCGAGCGCCTCGGCGGTGGCGCGCAGCATCTGACGGCTGACCATCCGGTTGGCGGCGACCCCGAGCGCCATCGCGGTGCGCGCGCCCTGCATGGCCGCCGTGGCGGCACCGGGGATCAGCATCAGGCCGCCCACCGCCATGCCCGTGCCGAGCATCACTGTCCGCCCCCACATCGCCGTGCTCCTCGACCACTCCAAACCGCGCGAGTGTAGCAGAGCGAAATGCGCTGGCGAGCCCCGCATCCGGCGTGCGGGCACGGGCGGGGCCGCAGCTCCCTAATGCGCGAGCAGAACCGGGGCCGCGGGCAGATCCTCGAGCAGCTCGCGCGTCGGCCCGCCGATCAGCGCCTCGCGCAGCCGCGAATGGCCATAGGCGCCCATCACGAGCAGATCCGCCCCGCTCTCGCGCACCCGCCGGCGGATCACCTCGCCGACCCGGTGACCGGCCGAGGGCACCGGCGCGAGGGTAACCGGCGCGCCGTGCCGCGAGAGGAAGACGGCGAAATCGGCGCCGGGCTCGGCATCCTCGGGCCCCGGAGACGGATCGACCATCAGGATCTCCACCACCTCGGCCCGCACGAGGAATGGCAACGCCGCGCGGGCGGCATGCAGGGCCTCTAGCCCGCCATCCCAGGCAATCACGACCCGGGTGCCGACGGTCTCCGCGGGCCCCGGCACCACCAGCACCGGCGCGCTGCCCTCGAAGAGCGCGCCCTCGAGCGCGCGGATCGCGGTGTCCTCCCGGTCCGCGCCATAGGGCGGCGCTGCGACCACGAGATCCGAGACCCGGCCGACCGACGCCATGGTCTCGGCGATCAGATCGACCGGACAGGTCAGCGCGCGCGTGTCGCCGGCGATCCCCGAGGCGTTGAGCCAGTCCTCCGCCTCGCCCTTCAACCTCGCCGCCTCCTCGCGTGCGTTCTCCGCCTGCAACGCGATCGCCGCCGCTCCCGGCGCCGCATAGCCATAGGCGGCGACACCGGGCTCGATGCCGAGGCAGGTCAGCGTCACATGCGCGCCGAAGCGACGCGCGATCAGCCCGGCCGCGTCGGCTGCGGCCGACGGCAAACCGGCGTCCCAGTGCAGGACGATCGTCTTGTAGGCGAGTTCGGCCATCGGTCGCTCCTCAGCTCAGTCGATGTCGGCCGGCCGTCCGGCGGCCATGCAGATCTGCGTCGCCGTGCGGGTCTGCTCGCCGGCCTCGCCGACCGCGCGGGTCGCGACATGGCCGAGCCGACGCGCCTCCTCGGCTGCGTCCGAGACCGATCCGGCTGCGAGGTGGGCCCAAATCGCGGGCAGCGCCATCGGCCCCGGAGCCGCCGCTATGGACCGCGCCGCCTCCATCTGCGCGATCGCCCGGTTCGCAGCGAAGAGCGCCATGGTGAGCGCACTCTGCACCACATGGCTCGCGGCCTGGCTCTGCGCGCGAACGGCAAGCTCGCCGATCCGCTCGACCGCGTCGACGAAGGGCAAGGGATCGAAGGCCAGGCAGGCAGTGCGGTTCGGCGCGAGCGGCGCCTCCGGATCCGCTGTGGACGCGGCACTCCCCACGGTCGGGCCGATCCCGCCGGCATCCTCCTTGGGCATCTGTCTTCCTCCGGATGTGGTTGGTGTTTGCCGCGACCATAGGCGTGCGGACACGCGCAGCTCTTTGACACCGGTCAAGCGGCATCTCGATCAGGGCGAAGCCCGGGCGAGGCACCCGCAAGGGCACCGACACCGTCACTCGCGCTTCCATGTCGGGGAGTGGAGCGGGCGATCGGGATCGAACCGACGACATTCAGCTTGGGAAGCTGA
>CAYORO010000047.1:0-17960 GCA_964406355.1 uncultured Limibaculum sp. | reverse complement strand
CAGGCACCCGCTAGCGCGTGCTTCATTAGGGGGGGGTCAAAATTGCACGCCGATCCGGGGTCACCTTTGCATGCCGATTGACACTCCGGTATCCCGCACGAGACAAAGGTGATCAAAGCTAACCAGATCGAATGGGACGCCTAGCGCGTTCGAGACCGTCAGCGACGTGGTGATGTCGTCAAGTAAGATCGACGGCAAAGGAGTCCCGAAGGTACCGCCAAGAAGTTCGTTCCCTGCGACATCGAAGCCGTCTTCTTGGTAGAGATTACTCAGGGCGCTACCATTGTCGAAACCGATGGTCACTGGCAGTGCGCTGGCGGCCGAGGCGCTTGCAATCGCAAGGGCGGCGGCGAGAGTGATAGTCTTGACGTCCATTCTTTGATCTCCTGTCGGCATTTCATATTTTGACCTCTGGGCGTTGAGCGTGCCGGCGCCGACGCGCCCGATCAAGCAGGGAGTGGGTTGGGCACCGTCGCGGGGCGATGGGTCGCGCTGGGTCGCTCTGGGTCGCTGACCTGAGAACCTCACCTTCGTCGCTCCAGCTCCTCGAGCCGATCGACGATCCGCGCCCGCGGCAGCTCGCTGGACCGTTATTCGGTCGATGCACATCAGGGCTCGGAGATGTGCCTTCGAGACGAGATCGGCCATACCTTTCAAGAAGGCCGCTGCAGCATCGAGGCTGTCCAGCAGGGCGTCCGCATCCTTTTCGAAGTCGTTGGCAGCCAGGGCCTCATGACCCAGCGTTGCTTCGAGGCGCTGTACCAGAGCAGTGTCATCGTACTCTAGAAGCGCGAGGCCAAGTTGCGCTGCTTTCACGTTTTGCCGCCATAGGTCAATCTCCTGCGCTGCCGATGTATCTAGAGCTTCAAACGGCAGATTGATCAGCGCAGTCGCCTCCTCGTCACTGATCTCAGCATCCTCCTGCGCATCGTCGACCACGCCCCCGCCGGCTTGGAACTCGGCGCTGAGCTTCTCGGAGCGCTCTTGGCCGAGCCGGGCCCGGTGGATGAGGGCTTCGGTGTCCCCGCAGCAGAGCCACATCAGATCCAGGCCGAACGTGGCAGCGAAGGGATACAGCGCCTCGCCGCTTTCGAGGTCCTCGTCCGACAGCGCCAGAACGGCGTCCAGCTCCGCCTGGGGCATTGAATCGGGGAACGCGACGGTAGATTTTGAGAAGGCGCGGCCAACCAGGCGGAGCCTGTCGCGGATCGCCGCATAATACTCCGGTGTGCCGGGTTGGGTGTCGCGCGCCAGCCTGGCGGCATCGGTCAAGGGCGTAGGAGTGTCAGTTGCGGCCATAATTGCATCCTCTCTCGGAAGGTTTGGGTTCACGAGAGCGGGCGTTGTTTTCGGCCGACCGGTGACACCATGGTGACACGGTAGCCACTGGAGATCGCTGACTAGACTCTAAGTGCCTGATTTCATTGGTGGGTGTAGTAGGGCTCGAACCTACGACCCGCTGATTAAGAGTCAGCTGCTCTACCAACTGAGCTATACACCCCTTCGACAGCCGACATAGCGAGGCGGGCCGGGCCGATCAAGGGGCGCCCACCGTGTTCGCTGGCGGCGCTGGCGACACCTGCTCCGACGTCGATCCGTCATTGATGGCTGTTCCGCTCCCAAGCCCGGGCGCAGCCTCAAGCCCCTCGGCCTCCAGGTCGCTCGGTGACAGATCGGTCTCGGGGATGCGGATGTCCAGAATGCGCCCGCCGCGATCATCCGCCCCGATCGCGCGGTCCTGCCGGGACCGGCGTCTGGCGTCGATCTCGTCGATCCGCCGTTCGAGTGCCCGCAAATTGGACCGACTGCTGCCGACACTCGAGCCGGGCTGGGCGAGGCGGCCGTCGAGCCGGGTGCCGAGACGCTCCGCCTCGCGCCCGAGACGCAGCCGCCGCGCGGCATCGGGCCCCGAGCCCAGGCGCCGCTCCTGCGCGCCGACCCGACGGTCGAGCGTCCGGATCGCGGCACGGTCGTCGGGACCGGCAAGTCCCCCAGCCGGGGCGCTGAGGATCAGGACCAGGGCCGCGACACCAACGCCGCGCATCTGCAAACGGAGCGCCATGCGGGAGAGGTAGGGCCTGGCACCGACGGCGGGAAGGGCCCACCGGTCGGCCGGGTGGCCTTAGCGCCCGACCGCGGCGATTGTCTCCAAAAGCCCGGGGGCCACCGGGATCCCGGTCGCGCGCCGCTCCGCCCGCAGCGCTTGCCGCCGCCGCCCGGGCAAGCGCACCCCGGGCTCGTCCTCGAGCAGTCCCGCCAGGGCTGCGATCCGCCCGGCGCCGTCCGCCCCGAAGGCCTCCGGATCGATCGCAACAATAAGCTGCCCAGTGCCCGGTGGTGACCCCTCCGCATCCGTGAAGGCCGAGGCCTCGGGCGCGAACCGGCTCCCGGTCAGCCCGGCCGCGAGGACCTCGACCATGAGCGCGAGCGCCGCGCCCTTGGCCCCGCCGAGCGGTTGCATCGTCCCGGCGAGCGCGGCCTCAGGATCCGTGGTCGGCCGCCCCGCGCTGTCGAGCGCCCAGGTCTCCGGGATCTCTTTGCCGGCCTGCGCCGCGGCGATCACCTTGCCGCGCGCCACCTGGCTGAGGGCGAGGTCCACCACGATCGGTGCGGCCCCATCCCCGGCCCCGGTCATAGGCGCGGCGATGGCGATCGGATCGGTGCCGAGGCGCGGCCGGCTCCCTCCGGCTGCCGCCATCGTCGCCGGTGCATTGGCAAAGAGGAGCGCGACGAACCCCACCTCGGCCAGCGCCTCGACCGACAGGCCCGTCACGCCGGCATGATGCGAGCGACCGATGCCCGCGGCCGCGATCCCGTTCGCCCGGGCACGCGTCGGCAGCTCGGCGAGCGCGAGCTCGAGCGCGGGATAGGCGAACCCATGGGCAGCGTCGATCGCGAGGCAGCCCGGCCGATGCTCGGTCATCTCTGGGACCGCATGGCCGTCCACCTTGCCGACAGCCGCCTGGGCCGCATAGGCCGGCAGCCGGTGAAGCCCGTGGCCAGACTGCCCGACCAGCTCGGCACCCACCAGCGCGCGCGCCACCGCCGCCGCCTGGCGCTCTCCGGTGCGGCAGCGGGCCAGCGTGTCCGTCACGAGCGCCTCCGCCGCCTCGACCGTCAGCAGCTCCGTCATCGACACCTCTCCGCTTGCGCGGGCCCGCCTCCTCCCGCGGGTGGGTGGGTGGAGGGAGGGGGGCGGGCCCGACGATCCCCATGCGCCGAAGGCGCGCCGTCCCCGCTAGCGGACGGGGCGGCCGGGCACAAGCGCGGGTCGGCTTGGCAGGTCCGCATGGCGCGGCCTAGGCTCGGCCCATGGAGTTCTCGGGGGAAATCGCCAGTCTTCAGCGACGCATGAGCGCCTGCCGCGAGATGGCGGAGCGCCGCGCAGCGGTCGTCGGCGCGTTGGCACCCCGGCGCGGCGAACGGGTGCTCGAGATCGGCTGCGGCGCGGGGCTCCTCCTCCGAGAGATCGGTCTCGGCCTCGGGCCCCATGGCCTGGCCGCAGGCATCGACGTCTCGCCGGACCAGATCGCCGCCGCGACCGCCGCCTGCGAGGGCGTGCCCGCGGTCCGGCCCGAGATCGGAGATGCCTGCGCATTGCCCTTCCCCAACGCCGTCTTCGACGCCGCCGTTGCCGTGCAGGTCGTCGAGTATGTCGCTGCGGCGGAGACGGCGATCGCCGAGCTTCGGCGCGTGCTCAAGATCGGCGGCCGGCTCCTGTGTCTTGCCACCAACTGGGACAGCGCCTTCTGGCATGGCGCGCCGCCCACGCTTACGCGGCAGATCGCGGACGCCTGGGAGGGGCACGCCGCCCATCCCAATCTGCCGGCACGGCTCGCGCCGCTTCTCGCCCGCGCGGGCTTTGCCGGGATCCGACAGGCGCCGGTCCCCATCGTGAATGCGGAGTTTGCCGAGCACGCCTTCGCCCATGGGCTTGCCCGGCTGATGGCGGAGCACGCGGTCGAGGAGGGGCTCGCGCGCAGCGAGGCGGAGGCATGGCTCAAAGCCCTCTCGGACGCCGATGCCGAGGGGGAGTTCTTCTTCTCCTCGGTGCCGATCCTCACCACGGCGAGTGCCGCCTGACGAAATCCCGGACCGCGATTTTTCCACAATGTGGAATGGCATGCTGACATCCGGCATGGTCTCGGGCTAGGGCCGGCCCGTACTGCCATGAGGAGGCCGCGATGCACCCAAATCCCGTCTTCCGTCAGACCGAGGAGGCCGAGGCGCGCGAGGTCGCAGCGGCCCGTGGGTTCGGCGTGCTCACAGCGGCTCATGAGGGCGAGGTGCTGCCGGCCCATGTGCCGTTCCTTCTCGAGGGCGTCCGGATCGAGGCGCATCTCGTGCGCTCCAACCCGCTGGCCCGACGCCTCGCCGAGGGGCCGGTCGCGGGCAAGCTGATCGTCTCCGGCCCCGACGGGTATGTGTCGCCCGACTGGTATGGCGAGCCGGATCTCGTGCCGACCTGGAACTACGTGGCCGTCCATCTCTCCGGGCGCCTCGCGCTCGCCGATCCCGAGAGCCTTCTGGCCCATCTCGAGCGCCTCTCCGCGCGGTTCGAGGCGGGGCTTGCGCCAAAACCCCCCTGGACCCACCACAAGATGTCGGAGGGCGTGATGGAGCGGATGATGCGCCAGATCCTGCCTGTGGAGATGGCGGTCGAGCGTGTCGAGAGCACGGTCAAGCTCAACCAGAACCGCACCACGCCTGCGCGCACCGGCGCGGCCGAGCGCCTCGCCGAGGGCCGCACGCCCGGACAGGAGACCGCCCGGCTCGCGGCACTCATGCGCGGGGTTCCCGACTGCTGACACCAAATCTTCAAGGGTCTCCGGCGCCGCTGCATGCTAGCCCTGACGTGGCGGCGGCGGTCGGCGCGCCGCACAGGCATGGCTTGAGGGGGATCGGGACAATGGACACCCCGGCGGACGACAACAAGGTCGAGGATTGGCTGAAGGCCGAGCTCGCGGATTCGCTCGACGAAGACATGGAGCTCGAATTCGAGGACGCGATCCTCAGCCAGGAGATCAAGCGGATCTACCGCGAGAAGCACCCGGACGCGCTCGATCGAAGGGTGTATTTCGAGAACCTGCTGCGGCTCCAAGCCGAGCTCATCAAGATGATGTATTGGGTCGAGCACACCGGCGCAAAAGTCTGCATCCTGTTCGAGGGCCGCGACAGCGCTGGCAAGGGCGGCGTGATCAAGCGGATCGCTCAGCGCCTCAACCCGCGCACCTGCCGCGTGGTGGCGCTGGCCAAGCCGTCCGAGCGCGAGCGCACCCAGTGGTACTTCCAGCGCTATATTCAGCACCTGCCCGCCGGCGGCGAGATCGTGCTGTTCGACCGCTCCTGGTACAACCGCGCCGGCGTCGAGCGCGTGATGGGCTTCGCCAGCGAAGACCAGGGGGAGATGTTCTTCCGCGACGTGGTCGAGTTCGAGCGCATGCTGGTGCGCAACGGCGTGATCCTGCTGAAATACTGGTTCTCGATCACCGACGAGGAGCAGCAGCTGCGGTTCCTCGTGCGCATCCATGACCCGATGAAGCAGTGGAAGCTCTCGCCGATGGACCTGCAGTCACGGATCCGCTGGGAGAGCTACACCAAGGCCAAGGAGGACATGTTCGAGCGCACGAGCATCGCCGAGGCGCCCTGGTACATCGTCGAGGGCAACGACAAGAAGCGCGAGCGGCTGAACTGCATCGAGCACGTGCTGTCGAAGATCCCCTACGAGGACGTCCCGGTCGAGAAGGTCACGCTGCCCGACCGGGTGTTCAGCCCCGATTACGAGCGCAAGACCCTGCCGGACGAGCTCTACGTGCCGAAGAAGTACTGATGGCGGACGAGACGGGCGTGGCGCGGATCCGCGCCGCAGGGCCGGCCGACACAGCGGTTCTCGAGCGGTTCATGGCGGCGTTGCAGGACTTCGAGCGCGCCATGGATCGCAACCGGCGCCCCGGCGCCGAGATGGCCCGCGCGCATATCGGCGCGCTCCTGGCCTGGGCGAGCGAGCACCCCGCGGGCGGCGTGCGCCTTGCGGAGGACGCGGCGGGACCGGCGGGCTTTGTCATCTGGGGCATCGAGACCGAGTTCGGCGACTATGTGCTGCCGGAGAACGCCACCTACGGCTATGTGAGCGATCTCTGGGTCGAGCCGCGGGCGCGGCGGACAGGGCTCGCCCGGGCGCTGCTCGGCGCGGCCGAGGAGCGGCTCCTCGCCCATGGCATCCGCCGGGTCGAGATCGGGGCGCTGGAGGCGAACATGCGGGCGATCGAGACCTACAAAGCGCTCGGCTACGCGCCCTCGGCAGTCATGCTCGCCAAGCGCCTCGGCTGAGACCCGGCCCTTGCCCGCGGGCCCCGGCCGACCCATAACGCGCTGAGATCCCGAACCGAGGTGCGCCCATGGACCCCGCCGACTGGTGGACCGCCTTCATCATCCTCGCCCTCCTGATGATGTCCGGCTTCTTTTCGGGCAGCGAGACCGCGCTGACCGCGATCAATCGTGCCACGATGCACCAGCTCGCCGCGACCGGCTCTAAGGGTGCAAAGAAGGCGCTGCGCCTCACCGAGGACAATGAGCGGCTGATCGGCTCGATCCTGCTCGGCAACAACCTCGTCAACATCCTCGCCGCCTCGCTGGCGACCGCGCTCTTCACCCGGCTGCTCGGCGAGGCGGGGGTGGCCTATGCGACGCTGGTCATGACTGTGCTCGTCACCGTCTTCGCCGAGGTCGCGCCCAAGACCTATGCGATCACGCGCCCGGACGAGGCGTCGAGCCGTGTCGCGCCGGCGATCGAGATCGTGGTGCGGGTGTTCGCCCCGGCCGTCTCGGCGATCAGCTATCTGGTGCGCGGCGCCTTCCGCCTCCTCGGCATCACGGTCGACCCCGACGCCCATGTGCTGGCGCCCCATGAGCAGATCCGCGGGGCGATCTCGCTCCACCACTCCGAGGGGGGCGTGGCCAAGGACGAGCGCGACCGGCTGCTCGCCGCTCTCGAGCTCAAGGAGCGCGAGGTGGCCGATGTGATGCGCCACCGCCGCGACATCGTCTCGATCTCGGCCGACGAGACGCCCGAAGAGGTCGTCTCCTTCTGCCTCAGCTCGCCCCACACCCGGATCCCTCTCTGGCGCGGGGAGCCGGAAAACATCGTCGGCGTTCTCCATGCCAAAGACCTCCTGCGCGCCGTCGACCGCCAGGTGCGCGGTCCCGAGGGGCCGGTGGATGTGGGCGAGGCGATCGGCCATCTCGACGTGATGACCGTGGCGATGAAGCCGTGGTTCGTGCCCGACACCCGTCCGCTCGACGACCAGCTTCGCGCCTTCCTGAAACGCCGTCAGCATTTTGCGCTGGTGGTCGACGAATACGGCTCGCTGCAGGGGCTGATCACGCTCGAGGACATCCTCGAGGAGATCGTGGGCGACATCGCCGACGAGCACGACATCGAGGCCGAGGGGCTGATCCGCGAGCCCGGCGGCGCGATCATCGTCCCGGGCTCGATGTCGATCCGCAACCTGAACCGGGCCTGCGACTGGAGCCTGCCCGACGAGGAGGCGACCACCATCGCGGGGCTCATGATCCACGAGGCCCAGGCGATCCCGACGCGGGGCCAGGTCTTCGCCTTCCACGGGGTGCGCTTCGAGGTGCTGGAGCGCGAGCGCCAGCAGATCACCAAGCTCCGCCTCAAGCAGCTCCAGCGAACGGGCTGAGCTCCCCGGCGGTCTGGCTCACTTGAGGGGGAAGCCCTTGAGCGCGTCGTAGAGCTCGTCGAGGCGCTCGCGGATCGAGCGGATCTTCTTGTTGCGGAAATCCAGCAGGCCGATCCGCTCCTGCGCTTCCTTGTCGCGTCGCTTGATGCGCCGACGCATCTCGGCCTCGCGCTCGGCCTCGCCCCGCTTTTCCGACTTGTTGATCTCGGCCACCAGATCGTCGAGCGCCTCGCTGAGCTTGGCGCTGGCCTTCACATCGATCGCGAGGCGGCGATAGGTCCGCTTGATCTGGGTCTGGACCCGGCGCACCTCGACGATCGCCTTGCGCAGGCTGCGCACGGTCTTCTCGGTCTCCGCCAGCGTGGACTTCAGCTCGCGCAGATCCTCGCGCCGGCCGCGGTCGAGCTTGGTCTTGAGAGAGGCGAGCAACTTGCTTGCATAGGCCACCCCTGATCCTCCGACACCGAGCCCCTGCCATGTGGCGCCACAATAGCCGCAGGCGCAGGGCGGACAAGTCTCACGGCCGGTCGGGCAGCGCACGGGCGAGGCGTGCGATGCCCTCGCCGATGCGCTCCGACGGGATCGAGGAGAAGCCGAGCCGCAGATGGCGGAGCCCCTTCTCGGGATCGGCGAAGAACGGCGCGGCGGGCTCGACGATCACACCCTGCGCCAGCGCCGCGCGGGCGGCCTCGGCGCTGTCGAAGCCCTCGGGGCCTGTCAGCCAAAACGAGGAGCCGCCGAAGCTCGGGCTTTCGGCCCAGCCTGGCAGATGGTCGGCGAGTGCCGCCGCCATAGCCTCCCACCGCGCGCGAAAGACCCGGTGGATCCGGCGCACCAGTGCGTCGTAGTGCCCGTTCGCCATGAAAAGCGCCGCGGCGCGCTGGTTGTTGCCAGGCGGGTGGCGCAACATCAGTCGCCGGAGCGTGCGCAGCCGCTCGATCAGCCGCCGGTCGCCCACCACGAAGCCGAGCCGGAGCCCCGGCATCACCGCCTTGGAGAGCGAGCCGACATAGACCACCCGCCCGTCGCGATCGAGCGATTTGAGCGCCGGCAGCGGCTGGCCGAGATAGTTGGTCTCGAACTCGTAGTCGTCCTCCACCACGATCAGGTCGCGCTCCCGCGCCGCGTCGAGCAGAGCCTCGCGCCGGGAGAGACTGGTGGTGACCGTGGTCGGGTAGTGGTGCGAGGGCGTGACGAACACCACCGCTCCATCGGGCGCGCTGTCGGGCACCACGCCGTCGCGGTCCACCGCGAGATGGGCGAGCCGGCCCGTGCGCAGAAGCAGCATCGCGCGGAGGTCGGGATAGCCCGGGTCCTCGATCGCGCAGGCGGTCTTGGGCCCCACCAGATACGCCGCCACGAGATAGAGCGCGTTCTGCGCGCCGACCGTGACGAGGATCTGCTCGGGCGCCGCCGCGATCCCGCGCCGGGGCAGGATGCGCCGGGCGATCTCCTCGATCAGCAGCGGGTCGTCATGGCCGTACTGGTCGACCGTCCAGGCATCGAGCCAGCGCTTGCCCATCGCCTGTCGCATGGCGTCGCGCCACTCGGCGATCGGGAACACGGCATGGTCCACCTGCCCGTAGATGAAGGGATAGGGGTAGCGCGCCCAGTCCTCCGGCCGCTGGATGAAACGCGCGCGGGTGACGTCCCGGGCGGCGCGGTCGTCCCAGTCGATCGCCTCGGCGGGCATCACGGGCTCGACCGGCGGCGCGGCGGGCATCCCGTCGACCGCCGCGCGGTCCACATAATAGCCCGAGCGCTCGCGGGCGACGAGGAACCCTTCCGCCACCAGCGCCTGATAGGCGAGCGTGACCGTGTTGCGCGACACCCCCAGCCTGCGCGCCATCGCGCGCGTCGACGGCACCGGCTCCTCGGGCGCGAGCTGACCCGCGGCGATTGCCCCGACCAGCGTGTCGCGGATCTGTGCCTGGAGGCTCGCGGGCCGCGCCCGGTCGAGATGGTAGAGGGCATCGCGCATCGCCGCTGGACCGCTCCCCTCGGCTGAACTGGCTCCAGCCTTGAGGGTAAGCCGTCTCTCGCGCTATGCAAGGGATCTGGCCCGATGTCGGAACGGCGCTGGCCCTAGTGGGGGCCGCCCGAGCCCGACTATGGTTTCGACAATCAGACAGAGGAGGGTTCCGTGCACGACATGGACATTGCCGGCGCCGAGCGCGCCAACTCGCTCGAAGAGCACTGGATGCCCTTCACCGGCAACCGGGACTTCAAGGCCAACCCCCGGCTCGTCGTGAAGGGCGAGGGGATGTACTACACCAACCATCAGGGCGGGCAGGTGATCGACGGGTCATCAGCGTTGTTCTGCTCGCCGGCAGGGCACTGCCGGCCCGAGATCGCCGAGGCGGTGTACAAGCAGCTCCAGACCAACTCCTACAACCCGCATTTCCAGATGGGCCATCCGGGCAGCTTCGAGCTCGCCCGCCGCGTCGCCGAGATCCTGCCCGAGCCGATGAATCACGTGTTCTTCGTGAATTCGGGCTCGGAGGCGATCGACACCGCGCTCAAGATCGTCATGGCCTACACCCGCGCCCGCGGCGAGAGCCAGCGGATCCGCTTTGTCAGCCGCGAGCGCGCCTATCACGGCGTGAATATGGGCGGCGTGTCGCTCTCAGGGATGGTCAAGAACCGCGAGACCTTCCCGGTCACGATGCCCAACGTGGTGATGATGCGCCACACCTGGACCGGGCGCGAGCTCTTCTGCGAGGGGCCGAACGGCCAGCCAGAGCAGGACGGCGTGGAGCTCGCCAACGATCTCGAGCGGCACTGCATGACCTATGGCGGCAAGACCATCGCGGCGGTCTTCGTCGAGCCGGTGGCGGGATCGACCGGCACGCTGATCCCGCCCAAGGGGTATCTCGAGCGGATCCGCGAGATCTGCGACGAGCACGGGATCCTGCTGGTCTTCGACGAGGTGATCACGGGCTTCGGCCGCCTCGGCTCGCCCTTCGCCTCGCAGCATTTCGGCGTGACGCCGGATATCTGCACCATGGCCAAGGCGTTGACCAATGGCTCGATCCCGATGGGCGCGGTGGCGACGCGCGACGAGATCTACGAGACCGTGACCGATGCGAGCCCGGAGAACGCGATCGAGTTCTTCCACGGCTACACCTATTCGGCGCACCCCGCGGCCTGCGCGGCGGGGATCGCGACCCAGGAGGTCTATCGCTCCGAAGGCCTCTTCGAGCGGGCGGCCGAGCTCGCGCCCTATTTCAGGGACGCGATGATGAGCCTGCGCGACCATGATCTCGTGAAGGACATCCGCACCATCGGGCTGATGTCGGGCCTCGAGGTGCATCATGACGGGGCGCCGGGGCGGCGCGGCCAGGAGATGCAGAAGGCGCTCTTCTGGAACGGTTGCCATGTGAAGTTCACCGGCGACGTGGCGATCGTCGCGCCGGCCTTCATCGCCGAGCGGGCGCATCTCGACGAGATCGTCGACAAGATCCGCCGGACGCTCGACCAGTTCAAGGCGAAGGCCGCCTGACGGCGGCGCTGCACATGCGGACCTGCGCCCTGCGGGCGCTGGTCCCGCCCGCGCGGTGGCCCGCCACCACCCCCGCCACCGCCGCTCGGCCGGAGGCCTCGCGCGGCGGCGCGGGTGGGGCGCTGATGCTGGCGGGGCGGTGAGATGTCGCGGGATCTGGCCGCGACGAGCCAACCGGTGAGCGAGACACCGCGGCTGCGGCTGCGAGCCCGGCGGATGGGGGATCTCGCCGCCTCGCTCGCGATGGACCGCGAGCCCGGCACCACCCGGTGGATCGAGGGACCGTGGGACGACCCTGCCGCCCATGAGGCCTTTGTGCGCGCCCGCATCCGAGGGCCCTATCCGGCGGGGATGGGCTATTGGGTGATCGCGCGGCGGGAGCGGCTGGCGGAGTTTCTGGGCTGGGTGCTGCTGATCCCCGAGGACGCGGTCGGTCCGCGCATCGAGATTGGCTGGCGGCTGATCGCGGCGGCGCGGGGCCGGGGATATGCGCCCGAGGCGGCGGCCAACCTCCTGACCCATGGCTTCGGCCGGCTCGGCCTTCGCAAGGTCGTCGCCGAGATCCACCGGGAGAACGCGCCGTCCCGCCGCGTGGCGGAGAAGATCGGCATGCGGCTCGCTGAGGATCCGGTGCCCGGACTGCCCGAGCGCGTGCTCTATGCCGCGCGGCTCGACTGCGCCCGCTGAGGCCGGCTCAACCGGTGGCGCGCCGGGCCGCCTCGGAGACCGCCCGCTCGAACTCGCAAATGCACAGCAGATCGCCGTCGCCGAAGCGCATGGTGCGAACCGCCGGGCGCATCGCCTCGGCGAGCGTCTCGATGGGTGCGAGATTGAGGCCGGTCTTGCCCGAGCCGAGCAGGATCGGCGCGACCATCAGATGGAGCTCGTCGACGGCGCCGGCATCGATGAACCGCGCGAGCGTCTCGGCCCCCCCTTCGACGAGGATCCGCCGCAGCCCGCGTGCGGCGAGCGCCTCGATGATGGCCTCGGGGGAGATATGGCCCTCGGCCCCGCAGGGCAGCTCGATCCGCTCGGCGCCCGCGGGGCCGCGCGTGCCCGGACAGCCGATCGCGAGCACCGGGCCGGCGCCGTCGGCCAGCATCCCGAGCGCCGAGGGCATGCGCCCCCGCGGATCGATCACCACCCGGACCGGATTGGGGCCCGGCACATGGCGGGTGGTCAGCTGCGGATCGTCGGCGATCGCCGTGCCGATGCCAACGATCACCGCGTCGCAGCGCGCACGCAGCCGGTGCAGATGGCAGAGCGCCTCGACCCCGTTGATGTATTTCGACGCGCCGGAGGGCGTCGCGATCCGGCCGTCGAGCGACTGGCCGAGCTGGCCGACAACCACCGAGCCCGCTGCGCCCGCCCCGCCCCCACGGGCCGGCCGGTCGCCGCAGTCGAACCGAAGGAGCGCGAGATCGGCATCGTACTCGCTCGCGCGGCGCCGCTCGGCCAGGCTCTCGCCGGTCATCAGAACTGCTGTCTTCACGCTTCGCCGCCGCCCATCACTGCTGAGCGGGAAGCCCGGTTCCCGCGATTGCCCCACGCCCCGCTTCGGGATGCGCTGCGGTGGGGCGCTGCGCCTCGCGCCATGGGTGACGCTTGATCCAAGAGACGAAATAGGCCACCGCGATCAGGATGGTAAAGCCCGCGAGATTGACGCCGGCGCGGGACCAGACGTCGCGCCCCACATGGTCGAGCGCCAAACCGAGCGCGCGCGAGAGCGGGATCGAGACCATGAAGACCGCGAGGCTCTGGGTGCCGACCTTGCGGATCACCGGCACGGCCGCGGTGAAGGCGTCATGGGTCAGCCATTCGCGGACGCGCTCGGGCAGCGCGGTCCAGAGCAGCACGAGAGCCCCGACGCCGAAGAGAAGCTGGTAGAGCCCGATGCGATTGGGATGCGCGAGGAGGTGCTCGCCATCTTCGGTGACATGCGTCAGGCCGAGCCAGTCGACTCCGAGGAGCCAGGCCTCGAGCCCCGGCAGGCTCTGGTTGATCTCCTGCACGAAGACATGCGGCAGGAAGGCGAGGCAGACCACCGCCGCCACCCCGATCGCCACCCGGCCGGGTGTGCCGGGGGCGCGGAACCCCTCGGAGAGCCGCACGCCGCGCGGGCCGACCGCCACCCAGGCGAGATAGGCGAGCGAGAGGAAATGTACGAAGCGGCCGATCCCCTGCCAGGTCTTCCAATAGACGGCGCCGATCGACTGGCGGATGTCCCAGAAGATCGCCCCGCCCCAGTCCTCGGGCACATAGCCGACTTCCCAGCCATAGATCTTGAACCAGGCGAGCGGGATCGTCAGCAGCACCACCGCAGCCGCGCCCCGGATCAGCCAGCGATTGACCGGCGGCGCCGGCAGCCAACCCATTCCGAAGCAGAACCCCGTGAAGAATACGATCTGCCAGGCGAACGGGTTGAAGAACCAGGTCGCGGTCTCCCAGGCCCAGGGGACGGAGGGCAGGTTCATCCAGTCGAGCCGCTCGCCGATCGCGACCATCGCGCCGCCAAGGCCGGTCAGCCCGTCATCGCCGTAGCGATAGGCGAAGCCCGCGAGATTGGCCGAGATCCAGAGCGCCGCCATCAGCGCCAGCACCAGCGGCGTGCCGCCCACCCGGTGCGCCAGCATCACGCCCGGGATCATCGCGAGGATCACGAGATACATCGGCAGGATGTCGAAGAGCCCCGGCACATAGGTCAGCGTGAGAAGGCCGATCACCGCCTCGCCCGTGCGGTCGAAGAACGGCACCACCCACGGGCCTTCGATATAGGGGCGCTCACGCGCACCGATGCCGAAATGGTCGATCGCGAAGAGCATGGTGGCGGTGAACAGGAACACCCCGATATGCGCCCAGTAGACCTGCCAGACACGGAAGCCGATGCGCATGGTGGCGATCGGGAAACCCTTGGTCGCGAACACCGCGCCGAAGGCGAGCGCCGAGGCCATGCCCGAGCAGAAGACGAAGATCTCGGTGGCGTCGGAGAAACCGAAGCGCGCGGGGATCCACAGCGTCCAGGTGTTGCCCGGCGTGTGCGCGAGCAGGATGATGAACATCGCCACGCCGCGGAAGAAATCGAGCCGCGGGTCCCGCGGGCGTTTGCCTACACCGCTTGGATGTGCGGGCCGCGCCGGGCTCGCGGGCGTCGGTCCGCCGGAGGTCTGGGCCTTTGGCACGTTCATCGGTCTCGGCCTCTCCTCAGGGCTCGGTCCATGGGTCTTACGCGGCTCGGGGCTCACTCCGCCGCGCGCAGGCCGCGGTTTCGATCAGGTTCGGTCAAGCGGGACCGAGCGACGCGGTTCTTGCAATCACGGCGCAGGTGCTTCTAGCACCGCGAAATGACGACTGCCTCTCACCGCTTTGTGACACTCTCGGGGGCCGGTTTCACGACACAAGGTCGGGAAATCACGCGGGCGGGAGCGGCCGCCCGGGCAGATCGACCCGGGAGATCCGGATGAACGACCGAGCAACACGACGATCGGAGGCGCAGTGGGCGGTGGTCGCCGCAGCCGGGCTCGCGCTCGGAGTATTGGCCGTGCTCGCCTACGGGGCCCGGGCCGCGCTCGACGGGCGCGGCGCCGCGCAGGCGACTGGCGCCCTGGTCGGTGCGCTGGCCGGGGTCGCGCTCTATCACGCAGCCTTCGGCTTCACCGGCGGGTGGCGGCGCTTCCTCCGCGAGCGCCGCGGTCTCGGGATCCGGGCGCAATGCCTCCTGATCGGGCTGACTGCTGCCGCGACCTTTCCGCTGATCGGCTATCAGGATCTCACCGGCTGGGTGATGCACCCGGTCGTCATGCCGATGGGGATCGCGAGTGCCCTCGGCGCCGCTGTTTTCGGCATCGGCATGCAGCTCGGTGGCGGCTGCGCCTCGGGCACGCTCTTCACCGCAGGCGGCGGGTCGACGCGCATGCTCGTGACGCTCGCGGCCTTCGTCGCGGGCTCGGTCGCGGCGACGGCGCATCTCCACGAGGTGTGGTTCCAGCTCGACGAGGCGCTCGGCGTGCCCAACCTGCGGCCGGTCTCGTTGATCGGGCTCTTCGGGCCACTCGGGGGGCTGGCTGGTCTGCTGGCGATCCTTGCCGCGCTGGCGGGCCTCAGTGCCGTGGTCGAGCGGCGCGCCCACGGCGCGCTCGAGACGGCCGGCGACACGCGCTCGCTCCTCAGAGGCCCGTGGTCGCGCAGTATGGGGGCCGCGGTGCTCGCGCTCGTCGGCATCGCCTCGTTCCTGCTCTACGAGCGTCCCTGGGGTGTCACCTCGGGCTTCGCGCTCTGGGGCGCGCATGTGCTCGACGGCCTCGGCATCCCGGTGCGCGACTGGGGTTACTGGCAAGGCTGGCGCGCGGGCCAGCTCGACCGAAGCGTCCTCGCCGACCGCATTTCTGTGATGAATGTCGGGATCCTGATCGGCGCCATGGCGGCTGCAGGGCTGGCCGGGCGGTTCCGACCGGTCTGGCGGCTCACGGGCGCCGAACTCGCGACCGCTCTGATCGGCGGCCTGCTGATGGGCTACGGCGCGCGGCTCGCCTTCGGCTGCAACATCGGCGCGCTGCTCGGCGGGCTCGTCTCGGGGTCGCTGCATGGGCTCTGGTGGCTCGCCTTTGGCTTTGCCGGATCGGCCATCGGCGTCTGGCTGCGCGCCCGCCTCGGGATCGACCCATCGGCTCGCCAGCCGAGGCCGGCCTGACTGTCCCTCGCCCTTGACGAGGCGAGGTACGGCTATCCGCTTCGCCCCTCCTGGTCGCCGCCCTCTTCGGCACCGTCGGCCCGCGGGAGCGGCGGCACATGCATCAGAACCAGCCTCGGTTCCATGGAACACTTCACGCATATGCGCGACCGCCCTATGGGCCCTGTGCCGCGCAAAACATGTCCTGAAATGCGGGTGGACAGCCTCGGCCGGATCGCCTAGGTAGCCGCGAGCGAAGGCGTACTGCGCCTTCCGGGCCCAGGTAGCTCAGTTGGTAGAGCAGCGGATTGAAAATCCGCGTGTCGGTGGTTCGAATCCGCCCCTGGGCACCATCTTCCTTTGTAAACATTTCAATTTGAATGGGTTTTCGGAGGGCGCCTGATCTGGCCCATACTTTGGACCACCTGAACCTGACGCTGTCGACACCCCTTTACCCTGCAGCGCGATCCTGATCCGAGACCACTCTTCAGGCGTCGGCGTCCGCGTTTCCCAGGGTGGCGCAGAGACGTTCATCGGGCTGCTTGGCAAAGATCGCCGCCGCCGCACCGTGACCGTCCGGTCTAGGTGCTTTGGAGCGGTGAAGCCGGTCCCTGTTACGCTGCCGCGGCAGCGTAACGCCAAGGGAGCAGCTCGTCGTTCCGGGTGATCTTGTGATCGGCGATCCGGCCAAGGACCTCGGTGAGCCAGGCTTGGGGATTGACGCTGTTCAGTTTCGCGGTCTCGATCAGCGTGTAGGCGATCGCCGCTGACTTGCCGCCGCCTTCGGAGCCGACGAACAGGAAGTTCTTCCTCCCGACGGCTACGGGCTTCATGGCGCGCTCCGCAGAGTTGTTATCGTCCTCCAGGACGCCGTGCTCGAGATAGGGCCGGAGCTGCTTCATTCGGGTGAGGGCGTAGCGGATGGCCTTGGCGAGCTCGGACTTGCCCGAGATCCGTGGCAGCTGGGCGTGGAGCCATGCCTCGAGGTTGTCGAACACCGGCAGCGCCTCGGCCTGGCGCACTCGCGCGCGCTCGTCGGGCGGTCGGCCGCGGGCCTGCTTCTCGACGCCGTAGAGCTCGGCGATGCGCCGGATCGCCTCCTCCGCGATCGGCGAGCGGTCCGCCTGGAAGATGTCGGTGAACTTGCGCCGGATATGCGCGAGGCAGGCCACCTCAGAGATGCCGCCCGATGGCCTCGGCCAGCGGCTCGAGCAACGCTGCCGAGCGGCCGACCCAATCGGCCAGGGTGGATCGGTCGAGATCGATGCCCTCGCGGCCGAAGATCTGGCTCTGCCTATAGAGGGGCAGATGGTCGCCATACTTCGAGACCAGCACATGGGCGAGCAGCCCCGGCCCTGGCCGGCCGCGCTCGATCGGGCGCGAGGGCAGTGGCGCCTGGCAGAATGCCTCGCAGCACGTGCAGGCCATGCGCGGGCGCCTGTCCGGCATAGCCGGACAGAGAAATAGGCGCGCAGTCGCGCGCGGGCCGGCTCACGACAGAGAGACCTTGTTCGCCATTGGTTCGAGAACAATGGTCGAGCGACCGGGGACGTAGTCGAGCTCCTCGGTGACGTCCTCTCCAACGCCCTTCAAGGCGCCGCCGCACTGGCCGCAGGCGTCACCCGGGACAAGCACCTGCTCGTTCCGCGGCAGACTGTCGGGCAGCGGTTTGCGCTTCGGGGTCTGCTTCGGCGGGGCAGTCTCGCTCGCCGGGCCCGCTTTGTCCGCGGACGCCAGAGCGATCTCGGCCTCCTCGAGGGTGAGCTCGAGTTGCTCCATGGTCTCGGATTTGGCGCCGAAGCGGTGCCGGCGATGCCCGGCCAGTTCGTGCTTGAGCTTCTCGATCTGGAGCGCCTGGGACTTCACCAGCTCGATCAGGTTGGCTGCTGCTGCGCGGAGCTCGGCCGGGTCCTCGGGCAGCGATGTGACGTCCTCAACCATTACCGATCTTATACTGGTCCGGCAGATCAGGGGGAATTCTTGATCCGATTATCTTGCTGATTTTGCTGAACTCTTATCCGGCGACGAGCGGCCGCCAGGTCCGCTGCGGTGCTCGCCAGTCGATGCCCTCGAGCAGCATCGCAAGCTG
>CAYORO010000046.1:0-18225 GCA_964406355.1 uncultured Limibaculum sp. | reverse complement strand
CCGGCCTGGACCGTGTAGCGGGCGCTGACCCCGTCGACCACGACCTGGAAGACATCGCCCGCCAGGATACCCGCGCCGCTGGTGAGGTCCGCCGCCACTGTCTTCTCGGTGACCGGATCGAGCGCCGTGGTGCCGCCGGTGGTGGTGGCCGCGACCTGGAAGTCGTAGTTGCCGAAGCCGAGCACCGCGTCGACGCCCCCGGTGCCGCGCAGGGTGCCCTGGCCGCTGGCGACCGTGTAGTCGGCCACTGCCGGGGCCGCCGGGGTGGCGGCGCCGTTGCCGACCACGAAGGACGAGCCGCCAACCGCGGTGCCGGCCGAGAAGTCGCCGCCCGTGACGACCAGGGCAGTGCCGCTCGCGGTCGAGAGGTTGGTGTTGGTCGGGTCGAACTGGATGTTGGACGACGTCACCGCACCGGCGCTGTCACGGTCGAGCGAGGCCAGCACCGAGAAGCCGCCGGCCCCGTCAACCGAGCCGTTGATCAGGTTGAGGCCGTTGAACTGCGCCGAAGAGACGATCGAGGAGATCTGGCCGCGAAGCGACACGACCTCGTCCTGCAGCTTGGTTCGGTCGACGTTGTCCTCGTTGGCGGCGACGATCTTGCCCTTGATCTCGTTCAGCAGCTCGCCGATCGAGCTCGCCGCGTTCGAGGCGACGGCCACGGTCGAGCGGCCGAGCGACAGCGAGTCGGAGACCGCCTGGAAGCCGGCGACGTCCGACTCCATGACCTTCGCGATGGCGAAGAGCGAGGCGTTGTCCTTGGCGGTCGCAACCTCCTTGCCGGTCGAGATCTGGCTGTTGATCTCGCGCAGGCTGGAGTTGGTCTCCCGCAGGGTCTGCAGGGCAATCATCGCGCTGGTGTTGGTGAGAATACTTGCAGTCATGAGATCATTCCTCTCGCTGTGACGGGTTCGCGTCACCGATGCCTGTGGATGCCCGAGCTGTCGGGTACAGTTGCGGACGCGGCGCTGCCGCGGCCCGTCTTCTGACCATTGGCCGGTCGCTTCTGGCGCGGCCGCCGGCGTTGCCGCCGTCGAGCCCGAGAGAAGCAGCGAAAGATTGCGACGCGGTAAAGCCCGCTCGCACCGCCGGTACCCGCGCGATCACGCCTGACGGGTGCGGCCGCCGGCGTCCTGCCGGCTGACGATGCGGCTGCCATCCGCCGCATAGGCCACATCGCCGCGCCGGGTCGCCTCGATCGCGGCGATGCGCCGCTTGGCGCGGGCGATGCCCGCGCGGGCCGCGGCCAGGATGCGCTCGTTGCGACGGCTCTCGGCGATCAGACGCGCCAGCGCGCGCCGCACCGGCGGCGTGCCGCGGACCCGGCCGATCGCCGACTCCAGCCGCTCAAGGTACTGGGTCTTGGCCTCGGTGAATTCGGCAAGTCGGCCGAAGCCGCCGCCCAGGAGCGCGCGCCGCTCGTCGCCGAGGATGCGCCGACCGGCCTCTGCCAGGGCGACGAACGCTGTCTCGGGTTCGGCGGCCCCGCTCATGGCCGCTGCCCGCGCAGGATCGCCGCCTCGATATGCCGCGCGAGCCCAACGCCCCCCGCCTCGGCCAACCGCTCGGCATAGGCGCGCACCAGGAAGCCCGAGAACCGCGCTTCGCCGGGCCCGCCGCCAAACTGCTCGGGTGGGCGACCGAGGCCCGTGTGTCGCAACATCTCGGCGAGGAACGCCGCCTCGAATCGCTGCGCGGCAGCGGCTGCCGCTGCGTCCCGCGCCACAGGTGCGCCACGCATCGCCGGGTCATGGCCAACCGTTTCCGGCCGGGCCGCCGGGAGAGCCCCAATCGCCTCGCTCATCGACAACCTCCGTCTTGCGGGCTCCGTCACACGAGCGTCGCCCCGCGGGCCTGAGCGCCCGGCCCAGCAGCCCTAGCCGGGGCGACCTAAAGATTCGGTAATCCATTCCCGTTAGCCCTTGCTCGACACGCGACTGCATGGAGAGCGAAGGATGGATCTGCCCTTGCCGCTGCCAAACGGAGCCGGCGCTCGGCCATCGCGCGGCCCTGCGATCCCGGATCCGCCTGGCACGGGCGCACCGCCGACCCCATCCGCAGCCGCGCGCGTCCTGTCGGGGCAGGGGCAGCCATCACCCGACGGGAAGGCCGCCGACCTTGCGGCAGGGACGCTTGCAGCTCCTGCGCAATCCGGCGCCGCGCCCGCGGGAGAGCCACCGGTCGAGGACCGCTTCGCGGCGGCGTTTGCCGGGCTCACCGAAGCGCCCTCGAGCGAACCGGAGATCGCGCGCGACAGGGCGCCAGTGCCCCTCCCGCCGCAGGTGATCGCGGAGCCATCGGAAACCGCGACACCCGACATCGAGGTCGCGAAACAGCCAGCGCCAGCCGCACCGGAACGCCCGGTGCCGCAGCCAACGACTGAGGCACCCTTAGCGCGCCACGCCGTGCCGAAGGTCGCGACCGATGCTGCGGTCCCGCGTGATCAGGTGCCTCCGGTCGTCGCGCCCGCATCCGAACAGGCCGTCAAGCCGGCGGAGCATGGCGCTACGTCCGACGAGGCAGCCGTGCAACGTCCCGGCGTCCCCAAGACCGTCGCGCCGACGGCGGTATCGCCGAGCCCCGCGGCACCTGAGGCCGCTCAGGAGGCAATTCCTGCGCCCCAAGCCGCACCTGTCGATCCGGAAGAGGCGCGACCATCCGCAGCGCCCAATCGACCGCCGCCAGCCCCCAACCCCAATCCGGTGCAGACCGGACAAATCACACCGGTTGCGACCGCGACCGACCAGGTCGCGCGGCTCGAGGTGGCCAGACACTCGCCGCTTCCGGATCTCTCGCCCGCATCCGCGCCGGAGCAATCCATGGACCAGCAGGCACCCCGCAAAGATGCCGCTTCGGCACCGGCCGACACCGCAGATGCGCCTCGAGTTCAGCCGGGCGCGAGGCCCGTCCGAGCTGACCGTATCGACGTTCCGATGAGCGAGAACGCGTCTCGCAGCGCGCAATCACAGCCATCAGCGGCTCGGACGCAGTCGGTGCCATCGGCCGCAGCGCAGCCACCATTGGCGGCGGTAGAGTCTTCTCAATCCCGCGCGCCCTTGCCGAGCGCCAAACCGTCGGCCGAGCCGGGGGTGCCGGAAGTTGACCTACCTGCAAGAGCGCAATCACAGCACATAGCTGCACCAAGCAGCGCCCGGACATGGCCCGAGGACGCGAAGGTTGTCGTCCGCACTCAAACGCCGCAGGAGGCGGCAACTGCAGTCGCGCGACCGGCAGCCGCCTCTGGAGGTATCGGAGCCGGCCTGTTTGAAGCGGCAGCCTCGCGAGGCCAAACGGCCGAACAGAAACCCCAGCCCCTTGCGCAGGCTGCCAAGAGCCGCGCTCCGATCGAGACCCCATCGCATATCGGCGGCGGATCCAGCCCGGATCAGCCGTCCCTCGACCCGCCACGGCCGCGGCGCGGGCCGATTGCCCCGAGTGTCGATACCACAGCGCCACCTCAGCCCCTCATCCAATCGACACAGGTCGCGGAGGCCCGCGCTCCAAATGCCGGCGGCACCGCCAAGGTCGCGGCTCCGCTCACCACTCAGCAGCCGACTCCGCCGACCGGACAGGTCGAGAGCTCCGTCTCCCTCGCGCCGATAGAGGCGCCGACTGCTTTGGAGCCCGCCGCCAGTCTCGACCGCCCAGTAGAGGGCGAGGCGACACGGGTCGGACGCGCGGCGTTCCATGCCGAGGTGTCACCAGGGGTATCCGCTCCGACCGTGTCGGAGAGCAGGTCGGTCACGACAGTGTCCACTGGGGCCGCAGCCAACACCCCCAATGACATCGCCCGGAGCACCGGTCAGCAGATCGCGACGGTCGTCATCGCGCAATCCGGCCCGGCTCGCATTGAGCTGCAGCTCGATCCGCCGGAACTCGGCCGCGTCGATATCGATCTCGACATCACGGATCAGGGGCTCAGGGCCACGATCACCTCCGAACGCAGTACGACCGGCGAACTCCTGCGCCGCCACGGCGATGTCCTGCTGCAACAGTTCCAGGATGCCGGCTTTGCAGATATCGATCTGCGCTTCGGACAAAGCCGGCGGGAGGGGGGCGAGGCCGGCTCTTCTAAGCCGGAGCGCACGGGCGATCTTCAAGCCCCGGACCTGACTGAAACCACATCGCGAGCCGCCGCTCCCCGACCCGACGGAGCCGATCGCATCGACCTCCGCCTCTAGCCGACAGGAGCGACCCATGGAGATCCCTGCCAATCCCCCACTGTTTCGCACCGCATCCGATCCCGATCTCGCAGCAGGGGATCGCGACGATGGTGCGGCCGCGGCGTCCGCAAGCGCAGACTTCGACAGCTTTCTCAATCTCTTGACAGCGCAGCTGCGCAATCAGGACCCGCTGCAACCAATCGACAGCACGCAGTTTGTCGCGCAGCTTGCCAGCTTCTCCACCGTCGAGCAGCTGATCGGGACGAATGAGCGCCTAGACACCCTGGTGGCACAGGCCTCCGATGATCAGGCAACTCGGCTGTCCGACTGGATCGGGCGCGCGGTCAGCCTCGACGATGGAAGCTTCCGCACGGGCCTTGGGCCGGTGAGGCTCGCAACGCCCGGCGAGCCCGGAGCGGACCGCGCCGTGGCCCAAGTCCGGCGGCCTGACGGCGCGCTGGTCGCGGAGCTCCAAGTCTCACCAACGGCGCCGAGCCAGCTGGAATGGGACGGCACGGATCGCACCGGAGAGATCGCGCCCGCCGGCCCCGCGACCATTCGTGTGGCATACTTTGCCGGCGAAGAGCTCCTCGCCGACGTCCCGGCTCAAGTGTATCGGGAAGTCAGTGGACTGTTGGGCGGCTCGGACGGTCCAATCCTTGTGCTTGCGGATGGCGGCCGCGCACGCCCGTCCCAGGTCTCGGCGCTGGCTGCCTCTGGACCCGAAGAGAGCGACGGCTAGCGCTCTCAAAGCTCCTGACGCAAGGCATCAAGGATCAGGACGTCTTGGACGTCCGGACCAAGATGGAGGCGGGCGGCGGCCAGGAGCTTCTCACGAAGATCGGCCATCGTGCGCTCGCTGGTATAGCTGCCGAGAAACACCCCTGACTGCGCAAGACCGAAGAGCTCGCGAAGGAACGCATCTCGAAGCCGTGGCTCACGGGCGAGAACCAAGTCGCGGATGGGCTCCGGCACCTCGAGCGCGATCTCGAAGAGCATCAGGGCACGCGTCTCGCCGCCATTGACCACAGGCACGATCAGCTGCCGCCCGACGGTCACGTAGCTGGGCGGCTCTTCTCCCGACGCCTCGTCGCCATTGTCGACCGCAGCGTCTCCCCTCGCCACAGTCGTCGGAGTTTCTGGATCGCCGCGGAGCCATAGCCCGGCGGCACCTCCGGCGGCTATGCCGGCGAGACCGAGTACGAGCGCGAGGATCAACTTCATGGAGCCCTCAGAATGGAACGACGAGATCGACCAGCTGCTGGCCGACCCGCGGCTGCTGGAGATCACTGATTTGTCCGCGCCCACCATAAACGATGCGCGCATCGGCAATCTTCTCGGCGGTGACCTCGTTTCGACGTGAAATGTCTTCGGGTCGGACAATCCCGCTTACTTGAAGCTCACGCAGTTCGAAGTTAATGCGCACCTCCTGGCTGCCACGGATCACGAGATGCCCGTTTGGCAAGACCTGTTGGACGGTCGCGGCGAGCCGAAACGTAATTTCTTCTTCGCGATTTATGCTCCCAGCACCGGTACTCTCGCTCTCTCCGCCGGCACTAACGGCGGGGTCCAGGCTTGCGGTGGCCGGCAGGATCGTCTCCGCGACGCTCGGCAATCCGAACAGCGCAGAGACGCCAACATTCTCGGAGCCGGATCGTGCGCGCGTGGTCGTGTTGCTGATCTCGCCCTCATCATCGATCGCGACCACAACTGTGAGGATATCCCCACGCCGGCGCGCGCGCCGATCCCCGAAGAGCGAGGACGGGCCAGATTGCCACAGCGAACCGGTTGTTGCGGTTGCCGGCGGTGGCGGTGGCGGCGGCACGAGCGCGACGCGCTCGGGCGCTGGTGGGGGCACAGCCAGCGCGGCAGTTCCGGGTGCGGTCATCGTCGGCGGTCGACCGAGATGATCGAGCTGCCCGGCGCACCCGCCAAGGAGCACGATCACGCCGGTGGCAAACAGCCTCATCGTTCTACCTCCACGAGGCCTGGTGCGCGCACAACAGCGGTGACCGCCTGACGCGTGTCGAGGTTCATCACGCGAATGCGCTCGCCATCGCCGCCCGCATCAAGCGCGCGCCCTTCAGTGCGGATCGAAAGCGCCCCGGAGCGGTACTGCATCGTGACCACGGAGTTTCGGCGCACGAGAGTGACGGGGCCGATATCGGAGGACCGAACAGGATGCCCGCGATACACAGCGCGGCGCAGCTCGAAGCCCAGAACGGCCTCGGCAAGATCCGGGCGATCCTCCGGCACGCTGACATGCTGCGGGCCGATGACCGTGCCGGGCCGAAGTGTGTGCACCGCCACGACCTCGGCGGAGCCCGCGAGCCCATCGGAACCGATGCCGAGCAGCGCGACCGCCAATACTGCCGCCCGCATCATCACCGGATCCGCGACGTGGTCGCGAGCATCTCGTCCGCCGCCTTCAGCACCTGGCTGTTGAGCTCGTAGCCGCGCTGCGCCTCGATCAGCTCGGTGATCTCGGAGACGACATCGACGCCACTCTCCTCCAGATACCCCTGGCGAAGAAGACCGCGACCATCGATGCCGGGCTCGCCAACGAGCGGCACGCCCGAGGCTTCCGTTTCGCGGAACAGATTGTCGCCAAGCGCCTCGAGCCCCGACGTGTTCAGGAACCTCGCCAGCGTGATGGCGCCGATCTCCTGTGTCTCGACCTGGTTCTCAAACCGCGCCGAGACCGTGCCATCCGGGGCAATAATGATCTCCCTGCTGTCTTCCGGGATGGTGATCGCGGGCACGAGCGGGAAGCCCTCAGAGGTGACCACCTCGCCATCGCCGCTGATCTTGAACGCGCCGTCGCGGGTATAGGCGCCTTCTCCGGACGGAAGCTCGATCTCGAAATAGCCCTTGCCCTCGATCGCAATATCCAGCTCGCCGCCGGTCTCGCGCGAGGCGCCCTGGCGCAGCTCCATCGAGATCGCAGCGGGACGCACCCCGAGGCCGACCTGCACCCCGGCGGGAAGGACCTCACCGGTCGCTGCGGTGATCGCGCCCGGTGTGCGAAGCTGCTGATAGTGAAGATCGGCAAACTCGGCGCGCCGGGCGTCGTAGGCCGTGGTCGACATATTGGCGATGTTGTTAGATGTCACGGTAACACGGAGCTGCTGCGCCGCCATACCTGTCGCTGCGATCTTCAGGGCTTGCACTTCGTGCCTCCTTCGGAAGTCCAATCGATGGGTCAGATCGGCTGACCGAGGGTGCGGATTACCTCGCGGACGCGATCATCGTCGTCCCGAATCAATGTCTGCACTTGCTCGTAGCCCCGTGAGACTGAGATCATTCGTGCAATCTCGATCACCGCGTCGACGTTCGCGCGCTCGATCGCACCCTGCTGCAGGCGTGGCTCTACGACGGGGAGCAGTCCTTCAGGCGCGCTGAACCGAGTATCGCCGCGCCGGTCGAGCCACGGGCCTGCCGGAAGGAAGATCCCAACCTGTGCGATTTCCACGCCATCGACCGAAATGCTGCCGTCGACAGCGATCGAGACGGACCCGGCCGGCGGCAGCAGGATCGGCGCCTCGCCGATATCAAGCACGGACCGGCCGTCGATCGTAACGAGAGTGCCGTCGGCCGCGCGCCCGAAGCTACCAGCGCGCGTCAGCGTCGGCGCATCGTCGCCACCAACGGCAAAGTAACCCTCACCGAGGATCGCGATGTCCAGTTCACCCGCGGTCACGGCGAGTTCGGCCGGCACGTCGCTGACATAGCGGACGCCAAGATCAGCCATCGAGAGGCTGTGGTTGTCTGCGGAAGCGACGACAAATTCTGAAAAAACCATGCCTTCGCGTCGAAAACCCGGCGTATCAAGATTGGCTATGTTGTTGGCGATGGCATTCATTTCGGAGCGCAAACCACGCTGTCGATTGATCGCGAGGTAGTGAAGACTGTCATCCATCATTGAGGAGTTCCCGCAACATCTGGGTTTCCGAATGAAGGTCGCCCAACAGGCGTTCGACGCCGTCGCGTGTCGCTTGAAAGGGCTCAAGATCAGCAGCGGCACCGATGCCTGTGGTTGCTGCAAACGCGTCGGGCGTGCGGTCGCCCGCCCGCTGCCGTGCGAGCGCAAGCCGAGCGGCCAGCGCGGGATCCGGCTGGTTCGCGATGGCCTCGGAAAGCGCCTCTGCGGCAGCCGGCCAATCCGCCGCGGCCCAGGCCAGACGGGCACGCAACTCGGGCGTTCCGGCATCGGCGGCCGTCAGCTCGGCGAGTGCTGCCCCGGGGGATCCGACCGCTGCCTGCGCCGCCGCCTGGATCTCGGCCCGGCGCGGACTTTCGGGGAGCGCCTGAAGCAGCCGCAACGTCTCCCGTGCGGCGCCCTGCGCCTGATAGGCCTGTGCAATCTCGAGCAGCAGTTTAGGATCCGCACGATCCACCGACCTAAGGACCCCCTCGGCCCGCCCGGCAAGGCCCACGGCTGCATAGGAACGCGCCAGCGCCCGACGGAAGCCCGGATCCCCCAATGCACCTCGGTAGCGTTCAGGCGCCAACTCGTATGCGATCGCAAGAGGATCGCTAGGCTCGGCGCTTTGCGCGAGCGCCAATCTGGCAACCGTGTCTGCCCGGTCTGCGGGATCGATGAGCCCGGCTTCAACGCCGAAAGCCAGAAGCTCAACCGCCGCCTCACGGCCAAAGGTTGCGTGTCGCAGCGCTGCTTCCGCCCGCAGCGCGCGCATGCCCAGATCATCGCCGCGCCTCTCACGAGCGACAGCTCCAAGATCCAGCCTCAGCAGATGCGTGTCGGCGGCGGCGGGAAGGCGCCCGTCCACCAAAAGCCCGGCTATCGCGATCATTGCCTCCGCGCCCGGCTCCCCGCCGTCGGCCCAAAGATCGCGGTACAGCGCCAGCGCCATCTCTGCGTCGCCCGAGGCCTCAGCGATCCGAGCATCCAGAAGGCGGCGTTCTGGCGTTGCCGGCGCACCCATTCGATCGCCGCGCCGCGCGATGGCGCGCATTGCGCGCGCGTCACTCCAACGGCCGGCGACCGCAGCGAGATTGCCGAGCGCCGCCGCAAGCCGGGTGCGCAATGGCTCGGCCATCTCCTCGATCGCAGGGCGACCTCGGCGCGCAGCCGTAATCGCCTGGTCCACATTGCCCGCTGTGGCCTCAACCAGCGCGCGCCACGCCTCGGCCCGCGGACCGCAATCCTCGGCAGACAGGGCGTGGCCCTCGGGCAATGGTCGACCATCGATCGCCAGGGCGAGCGTTGCCAACAGAGCTTGTCGGCGCGGCGCGATATCGTGGTCCTCGGCGATGCGGTAGGCTTCAGCGCCAAGACCATGGTTAAGGTAGTGACGCGCAAGCGCCTCAGCCGCATCAATGTCCGCACGGTCGAACTCACCGACCAGCCTAACCCGAAGCGACGACTGCCTCTCGACGAAGTCCGGACCGGGCGGCTGGAGAGCCAGATCCGCCTCTTGCGCACACTCCGGTCGACCGGGTGGAACGGCCAGATGCCGCGCGGGTCCCGTGGCAGCCCGGATCTCCTCCTCGGGTCCTGCCACGATGGAGGGCTCACTGTCCTGAGCTGGCTCGGGCTCAGACGCAGGGGCGGGCGTTTCCCGCTGCTGCGCTGCGACAGCTGGCATATCATCTCGCTCTTCGTCGGATACCGACCTTTCGGCGAGATCGATAATCCCGGCCTCGGCCGCCCGCTCGAGTTGTTCGAGCAGCCTCGCACGGGCCTGTCCCATGGGATCTACGGGGAGCACTGCCTCGTCCACCTGCCGCGGATCAGCGATCTCCGACGGCAGGACTGCTCGCGCATCACCCGGATCTGTCGCGACGGGCCTCGGGGATGGCGGCGGCGCTGCGATTGGGTCCGTTGAGACCCGAGGTCCCGGTGGAATCGGGAGAATGTCGATCGCAAGGCGCTCGGTGCCGGGCGGACCAATTCTGGCGACCGCCAAACGACAGTCGCAGCCGATACCGAGGCGGAGCACGGTGGCCGATGCATCGCTCTTTAGCGCAACGCCAAGCAGAGGTGGAGGCGTCGCGGCGATCAAGGGTTGCGCCAGCTCGATCTCGGTCGCGGGACCGAAGCGGATCTCGCCCTCTTCGCCCGCCTGGTACACCGACCATGCCCCTGTCGGAGCAGGCGAAATCCAAAACCGCGATGGCATCGACGTATCAGCCGAGAGCAGAGACGGCCCGGCCGCCGCCGTGGACGCAAGGACAAGAATGCCCGTCATCGACATCCATGCGGATTGCAGCATCACGCGGCCTCGGGCACAGCGCGCAGTGCCTGCTCGAGCTCATCGAAGCTGGGCCTCAGCGAACCGGGAAGGTTCTGCCGCGCCACCTCCACGCAGATCTGCGGGCTGTGTCGGTGCAGGCTTGCGACAAGCGTGTCGCGAATGAGCTCGTAAAACTTGTGATCCGCCTCGGCGAGTGCCTTCACCTTCTGCGCAAATGGCCCGACGAACCCGTATGACAGAAAAACGCCGAGGAATGTCCCGACCAACGCACCACCGATCAGTTTGCCGAGCACCTCCGGCGGCTGGTCGATCGACGACATCGTCTTGATGACACCGAGCACGGCCGCGACGATCCCGAGCGCCGGCAGCCCGTCGGCCATCGACTGGAGAGCATGGGCCGGATGGAGGCGGTGGTGCAGCTTGCCTTCGAGCTGCTTCTCCATCAACTCCGCGAGCTGGTGGGGATCGTCGAAGTTCATCATGCCCATCCGAATGGTATCGCAGATCAGGTTGACCGCCGCGCCATCTGCGAGGATGCGGGGATAGGCTTGGAAAATCGGGCTGTCCTGTGGTGCCTCGATATGCGCTTCGATCGCGACCGGGTCGCGGCGCGCAATCCGGACCAGAGTGAAGAGTAGGCAGAGCAGATCCTGATAATCGGCCCGCCGCCAGGTCGCACCCTTGAACACCCGACCGAGATCATGGAGCGTGTGACGGATTGTGGCGCTGTCATTCGCGATGACGAACGCGCCCACGGCCGCGCCGCCGATCATCATCATCTCGAAGGGCAACGCCGCCAGGATGATGTTGAGCTTTCCGCCGGCGGCCAGGTATCCGCCGAACACCATGCCAACGACGACCACGATCCCGATTACGCTGCCCATATCGCCCGGCTCTCATTCTGCCCACGGCTCTGGTCTAGAGCCGCCATGGCTAAGGAAGCGTGAAGCTCAGCGCCCCTGGCCGGGGGACAGGCCAGGGGCGGTACGCCCGACATTGCGCCCGGCGAGCAGGATGCTGACGGCGTAGGCGCGGTCCGGCTCCATGTTGGCCATGATCAGAGCCGCGGCCTCTGGTGCGAGCCGGCTGAGGAAACCGGCGGCGAAGGAGGGCGGCATCTCGTCGAAGATCTCCGCGGCCTGCTTGGGCTTCATCTGCGTGTACATCTCGGCGAGGTGGCGGACATCGCGGCCGGCCGCGTCGTCGACCATCACAGCGGTCCGCTCGAGACGACGCTGCGCCTCCTCAAGCTGGTCGAGCCGCTGGCCGACCCGGGCTTCCAGCGCCTCAAGCGTCTGTGCGCGGGTCTCGAGGGTTGCAGCACGCGCATCGAGCGCGTCGCGACGCGCGCGGAGATCAGCAATGAGGCTGAGCGCCTCTGACCGGTCATCGACCGGAGCTCGGTCGGCAGGTGCGGTGCCGGTTCCATCCGGCTCGATGGCCCCCGAGCGCCCGGCGCCCCCGGCCGCACGTGGCAGCGGATTGCCAAAGCCATCCCCCGATGCCCCAGGAAGGGCCGCAACGACATCGCCCGCACGAAGGGCCGCCGAGAGGAGAAACCCCGCCGCCAGTGTGATCAGCGCGCCGGACGAGCGAGCATAGAGGCTCATAGGTGCATTCTCTCGACACGAAGCGGCGCCGCGCCCCCGCGCTCAGGTTCGGGTTCGGACAGCCGCCCCTCATCGGACACCGGATCCGGCAAGCTCACCACGCCGTCGGGCCAATCCGGGATCTGGTCTCGATCACCCTGATCCCGAGGCTCATCGACATCCAGCGCCGGAAAGACCTCCAATGGCATCTCCGCGCCGTCGAGATCATCGCCCGGTTCCGCGACGATCGGTGCCGGCGGCGCGGCATCACAGAGCCCCTCGGCGTGGTCTATGGCGCCCCGCAACGCCTCGCGCGCCTCTGCGAGACTTGCGGTTTCGGCGCGCGCCGCAGCGAGCTCGGATGACAGCGCATCGCGCGCGTTTCGCAGCGCGGCACGCGCCTCAGCAACACCGCGCCGGGTTTCGGCAAGACCCGTGCGGGTCTCCTCTAACGCCTTGTCGAGCGATGCGATCTGAGCGCCGATGCCGGCCTCGGCATCGCTCAGCCGGCGCAAACGGCGGCTCAACACGTGGCAGTAGAGCGCCGCGGTCAGCGCCGTCGCGATCAGCAGGCCATCGGCGATGAGGTCCATCGGCAGCTCCCTCAGTCGAGCACAAATTCCTGGATTAGAACATCGCGGACCCCACCCGGCGGCGCGACGAGTTGGACACGCCGAAGCATCTGCGCCCGCAGCCGCGCCATTGCCCGTGGCTCCTCGAGCATCGACGGATCGACGGCTCGCAGGAATGTGTTGAGAACATCGGTGATCCGAGGAACCACAGCTGTGATTGCCTCACGGTCCTCGACATCGATATCGAGCTGGAGCGTGATCTTGAGGTGGCGGGCCGATGCCTCGGGTGCGAGCGAGATCACCATGGTGTCGAGCGGCACAAAAGCTGCGGGCAGGGGCTCCGGCCGTGCGGCGTCAATCGGCTCGATACCGGCTTCCGCCTCCAACTCCGGCGGCGCCGCGTCCCAGGGCAAGGGGACGAGACCGCTATAGACGGCATAAAACGCGGCTCCTCCCAGCAAGCCCCCGGCCACGAGGCCAAAGAGCAGCACCTTCGAGCCCTTCTTGGCCGACGCCGGGGCGTCCTGCGCGACCGGCTCCGCTGCTTCTGCCATCCGCCGCCTCCGCTGCGCACGCTCAACCTTCGCCGACCGATTAACGCGAATCCCCTAAACCGATTGTTAAGCGGCTCCGCCCCATGGTCGGCCCCGACGACGCAAGAATGCGGGACGTGACTGTGCGGCGGGATCGCCGGCAGGCGCGTGTCCTCCGGGGGCGCCGACCAAAATGGAACAGCTGCTCGAGACCTGGCGGTCGCTGGACCTGCGCCGACGTGTGCTCCTGATCGGTGCGGGCATCGTCGTGCTCGGGACCCTAATCGCGCTGGCGCAGATGGCGTCCAGACCCGCGATGTCACTTCTCTATTCGGGGCTCGATCCGGCAACGGCGGGCGAAGTGGTCGGCCGGCTCGAACAGATCGGCGTGACCTCCGATGTGCGCGGGGACGCGATCTATGTGCCGGAGGGGGAGCGCGACCGGGTGCGCCTGTCGCTCGCGCGCGAGGGGCTGCCGCGCCAGGGCCAGTCCGGCTACGAGCTGCTCGACGGGATCTCTGGGTTCTCCGCGACCTCGGACATGTTCGACGCCGCATTCTGGCGGGCCAAGGAGGGCGAACTCGCGCGCACCATCCTGGCCGCACCGGGCGTGCGCGCGGCGCGCGTGCATGTCGCAGTCCCGAGCCGCCGCCCCTTCGCACGCGAGAGCGCGCCGCCCACAGCCTCGATCACGGTCACGATGGCGGGCGGCGCCCTGACCGAGGCGCAGGCCCGCGCCTTCCGCTATCTTGTTGCGCTGGCCGTTCCCAATCTCGCACCGGAACAGGTCGCCGTGATCGACAGCCGCGCCGGGATGGTCCTGGCACCGGGCAGCGGCGACGGCGCGCAGGACGCCGGCGCCCAAGCCGCCGAGCGCGAGGAACGGCTCAAGCGCGAGATCGAGCAGCTGATCGCCGCACGGGTCGGGCGTGACCGGGCGCGCGTGAGCGTGACCGTCGAGACCGATCGCGAGGCCGAGACCGTGATCGAGACCGTCATCGACCCCGAGAGCCGCGTGACGATCAGCCTCGACAACGAGGAGATCACCGACCAGAGCTCTGGCGGGGCGACCAACGTCACCGTGGCGAGCAACCTGCCCGCAGGCGACGCGGCCGCCGACGCCGAACGCCAGGCAGCACGGAGCGAGACCCGAGAGCGCGCGAACTACGACTACTCGGAGCTCCGGCGCGAGCGGGTGCGCCAGGCCGGCGCGATTCGCCGGATCAGCGTCGCCGTTCTCGTCGACGGCATCGTGAGCGCGGAGGATGACGGGACACCGGTCTGGTCGCCGCGTCCGCAGGAGGAGCTTGACACGCTCGCGGAGCTGGTGCGGGCCGCCATCGGCTTCGACGGCGAGCGCGGGGACATCGTAACGGTCGACAGCCTTGCGTTCCAACCCGACGCGACGCCGGGCGAGCTTGCCGAGGCCGGCCCCGTCACGCGCTTCTTCGAACGCAACGCGCTCACGCTCGTCCAGCTCGGCATCCTCGCCGCAGTCACGACGATCCTTGCGCTCACGGTGGTCCGTCCGCTGCTCGCCCGGCGGCCCGAGGACGCTCCACCGCTCCTCACGATCGACGAGACCGGCGCGCCGGTCGCGATCGGCGGGTCTGCCGCTGAGGTGCCGGACGGGCCCGAGGAAGACCCCGGCCTCTCGGATACCGAAGCGCTCCGGATCGCCGTGACCGAGAACCAGGAGCAAACCCTCGTCATGCTCAAGGACTGGCTGAGCGCATCTGAAGAGGAAGCGGCGTGACCTTTCAGAGAGTTCGCCTGGAGCGCTTCGACGCCACCGAAGGCGCCGCCCCCAGCATGGGCGCGGTCGAGATCGCGGTTATGTCGCAGGCCGCGGAGACCGACCCCGCGCCGGAGCCAGCGCCGCCTGAGCCAGAGGCCGTGGCGCCGCCGGCCGCCACGGACGTCGAGCCCGACGCGCCCGATCCAAGCCTTCTGGCGGCGGCGATCGGCTCGGTTGAGGCGCTTGCAAGTCACGCCAGAGCACGGCTCGACATGCGGATCCAAGAGCTGTCCGAAAGCTTCGCACGCGCGGCTGCGACGGCTGTTCCGCATCTTGCGCGGACCGCCTTCCCCGCGGAGATCGCTGCGGCGAGCCTTGCGATCCTGAGGCGGGCGCGGGCAGGGCCGGAGCCGCTCACGTTGCGACTGTCGCCGGGGGACGCGACGAGGGTCGCCGCGATCCTCACGGCACGCAAGCCCTCGGAGGTCGAGCTCGGGCCAGGACTGGAGGTGGTCGCGGATGCCGCGCTGCCGCCCGGCGAGGCGAGGCTCGACTGGACCGAGGGGGGTGCGAGCTTCGACGCCGCCGCGCTCGCCGGAGCTGCCGCCGCATGCCTTGACACTGCGCTCGACCCGAACCCCGCACCGGAGGCCGACCGATGACCGAGACCGACCCGCCCGCCGAGGTTCCCGAGGGCGACGCCCCCATCTTCGAACAGCGCGACACCAGCCCCGAGGGTCAGTACCGCCGCGCGATCTTCTCCGTGCCCGTCGATGTCGTGGTCTCCGTCGGCCAGGCACGCCCGGTGATCGGCGAGCTGCTCGCGATGCGCCGCGATATGGTGCTCCCGCTCTCTTCGCGCGTCGACGATCCGGTGGAGATCATGATCGGCGACCGCGTGATCGCTCGCGGCGAGCTCGAGGAACTCGGCGACGACGGGGGGCGTCTCGGCGTGCGACTCACCGAGATCGTCGACGTGACGGATCTCTTTTGATGCGGGTGCCGGTCGGCAGTCGCGCGAGCGCGGCGGCGCTTTGCCTCGTCCTTGCTCCGGGGCTCGCGGCGGCGCAGGGGATATCGATCGATCTCGGCGAAGGCGAGAGCCTGACCGGACGCGTCGTTCAGCTCTTTCTGATCATCACGCTGCTCAGCCTCGCGCCCGGGATCGCCGTAATGGTAACCTGCTTTCCGTTTATGCTCACGGTCTTCTCGATCCTGCGCCAGGGGCTCGGGTTGCAGCAGGCCCCGCCCAATATGCTGATTGTCAGCCTCGCGCTCTTCATGACCTATTTCGTCATGGAGCCCGTCTTCTCCGAGGCATGGACACGCGGGCTCGCGCCGCTGCTCGATGGTGATGCCACGCCCGCCCAGGCCTGGGAGCGCGGCATGGCGCCGTTCCGCGCCTTCATGGAGGGACGCGTGCGACCGGAGGCGGTGGTCGAGCTCGCCGCCGCCGCGCCGGGGCGGGAGCGCGCGCTGTTGCCTGGCGAGCCCGCACCGCTCGACATCCTCGTGCCCGCCTTCATGCTCTCCGAAATCGAGCGCGGGTTCGAGATCGGCTTCGTGATCTTCCTGCCGTTTCTGGTGATCGACCTCGTGGTGGCTTCGGTCCTGATGTCGATGGGCATGATGATGGTGCCGCCGATCGTGGTGTCCCTGCCGCTCAAGCTCGCCTTTTTCGTCGTTGCCGATGGCTGGAGCCTGCTCGCCGGGGCCCTGATCCAAGGATATGCGACATGAATGCAGGGGCCATAACCACCGCAGAGGCCATGGCGCAGGTGCCGGAGGTGGTGCCGCTCACGCGCCAACAGAAGGCGGCGATCATCATCGGCGTGATCGGTCCCGAGGCCGCGGGCCCGCTGCTCGAGCGGCTGGACGAGCCGAGCCTGCGTGGCTTCGCCGAGGGCATGGCCACGCTCAAGCGCATAGAGCCCGAGACCGTGACCGCGACGATCCGGGAGTTCCTCGGCGAGCTCGGCCGGGCGGACACCACGGTGCGTGGCGGCCTCAAGATCGCCCGCGATATCCTCGAGCGCCATGTCGATGCGGCCACGCTCTCGCGCATCCTCGACGGGGTCGACGCCCCCTCGGTCCACAATGTCTGGCGCAAGCTCGGCCAGGTCAGCGAAGAGGCGCTCGCCGATTTCCTCCGCCGCGAACATCCGCAGACCGCGGCGGTCGTCCTCTCCAAGCTCTCGGCGGAACAGGCCGCAGCGGTGCTCAGCCGCCTGCCCACTGATCGCGCGCGCGACGTCGTCCTCGGCATCACCAAGACACAGAGCCTCGATCCCAACGTGATCGAGACCATCGGCGCCTCGGTGAGCCGCGACTTCCTCGCTGGGCAAAACGCGGTCGGGATGCGTCGCGACCCCGCCGAGCGCGTGGGCGCGATCATGAACTTCACCGCTGTCGATGTGCGGACCCATGTGCTCGACCAGATTGCCGCGTCTAACCCCGACTTCGCCGAGGAGATCAAGCGCAAGATGTTCACCTTCGAGGACATCCCCGCGCGCGTCGAGACCCGCGACGTCTCGCAGATCGTCCGGTCCGCCGAGCCCGAGGTGCTGCTCCGCGCGCTGATCGGCGCCGCCGAGACGGCGCCCGAGGCGGCCGAGTTCATCCTCTCCAACATCTCCTCGCGGATGGCCGAGCAGATCCGCGAAAACATGAAGGAGATCGGCAAGGTCCGCCGCAAGGACAGCGAAGCCGCGCAAAACGAGATCATCCTCGCGATCCGCGCCTTGGTCGACCGCGCCGAGATCCGGCTGATCACCGCCGATGACGAGGGCTGACGCCAAACCGGATCGGGCGCGCCCCGCCTTGCAACCGGCCGGGCTTCGGTGCATGGTCCGCGCGACCCGAGCACAGGAGCAGGCGATGTCGGACACGGCGTCGGACACGGCCGCCCGGGCGCACCAGGCTGGTGCGCTCTACTCCCGGGTTCTCATCAAGATTTCGGGCGAGGCACTGATGGGCCGCCAGGGCTTCGGCATCGAGCCGGAGACGCTCGCGCGCATCGCCGCAGAGATCCGCGACGCCCATGCGCTCGGCATCGACATCTGCCTGGTGATCGGCGGCGGCAACATCTTCCGTGGCCTCTCGGCGGCCGCGCACGGGATGGAGCGCACCCAGGCCGACTATATGGGCATGCTCGCGACCGTGATGAACGCGCTCGGCATGCAGTCGGCGCTCGAGAGCCTCGGCGTCGTCACGCGGGTGCAGTCGGCGATCCCGAAGCACACGGTCTGCGAACCCTATATCCGGCGCCGTGCGATCCGCCATCTCGAGAAAGGGCGCGTGGTGATCTTCGCCGCCGGCACCGGCAACCCCTATTTCACCACCGACACCGCAGCGACCCTGCGCGGGATCGAGATGAACTGCGACGCCATCCTCAAGGGCACCCAGGTCGACG
>CAYORO010000045.1:3815-18238 GCA_964406355.1 uncultured Limibaculum sp. | reverse complement strand
AACCAGGCCGGCGTCTCCCGCGTGTTCCAGACGCCCGAGATCTTCGGCAACCTCACCTGCTTCGAGAACGTGATGATCCCGGCCTTCGCCAAGCGCGACGGAGCCTTCACGCTCAACGCGGTCAGCCGCCTCGACGGCCAGCGCTCGATCCAGGAACGCGCGCTCGCCCAGCTCGAGGACGTCAACATGGCCGACAAGCAGGACATGCATGCCGGCCAGCTCTCCCGCGGTGACAAGCGCCGGCTCGAGCTTGCCATGTGCCTCGTGCAGGAGCCGAAGTTGCTCCTTCTCGACGAGCCGACTGCCGGCATGTCACGCGCCGACACCAACAGCACGGTCGAGCTCTTGGCCAGCATTGCCGATCGCGGGATCACCATGGTGGTGATCGAGCACGACATGCATGTGGTGTTCTCGCTCGCGCGCAAGATCACGGTGCTTGCCCAGGGCACGGTGATCGCCGAGGGCGCGCCGTCGGACATCAAGGGCGACCCGCGGGTGCAGGAAGCCTATCTCGGGGGCGCGTATCTGTGAACCGGCCAACCCTCACCCCCCAGGAATGGCGCCGGGCACGCAGCCTCGGCCAATCTTCGGCCACAGCCACGCCCGCCGGGCGGGAGCATCCGGGTGGCCGTCGCCCCGGGCTCGCGGACGCCGTCCGCTCCCATGTGATCCGCCGGGCCGCGAGCGATGCGCCCCGCCACAGCCAAGGACGCCATAAATGAGCGAGACCACGACCCTTCTCGGACCGGAGCAGTGGAAAGCCGCCCATGAAAACATGGTGGCGCCGCATACGGCTGTCGGCGGCGCCCCGGCCTATTTCTCCGTGTGGGACGTCCACGCCTATTACGGCGAGAGCTACATCGTTCAGGGGGTCAGCTTCGATGTCCGCGAGGGCGAGATCCTGGCGCTTCTCGGGCGCAACGGCGCGGGCAAGACCTCGACGCTGCGCAGCCTCGCCCGCCTCGACAACCCCGCGATCCGGCATGGCGAGATCTGGCTCGACCACCAGCCGCTCCACGAGATGAAGGCGCACCAGGCGGCGCGTGCCGGCATCGGCCTCGTGCCCGAGGATCGGCGCATCATCCAGGGGTTGACGGTCGAGGAGAACCTCGACCTTGCGCAGATCGCGCCGCCCCATGGCTGGTCGAAGGAGCGGATCTACGAGCTCTTTCCCCGCCTCGGCGAGCGGCGCCGCCAGGAGGGCACGACGCTCTCGGGCGGCGAGCAGCAGATGCTGGCGATCAGCCGGGCACTCGCGCGCGACATCAAGCTCCTCTTGCTCGACGAGCCCTATGAGGGGCTCGCTCCCGTGATCGTCCAGGAGATCGAGAAGACGCTCGAGGCGATCAAGGATCTCGGCATGACGACGATCATTGTCGAGCAGAACGCCATCGCGGCGCTGCACCTCGCCGACCGTGCGATCATCCTGGATATGGGCCAGGTGGTGTTTGACGGCACGGCCACGGAGGTGCTCGACAACGAGGATCTGCGCCAGGAGTATCTCTCGATCTGATAGATGCACCGGGGTGCGGGGTGCCGGCCTGCGGGCCCCGCCCCTGCACCGTCTCGCCCGAGGGCCGCCGATCCACGATCCCACCCATGGCCCGCAGGCCGGCCCATGGCAGATGACCCTATCAAGGCTTGGGACATGCACAACACCACAGGTTCTCTGATCTCCCGCTATTTCGACGCGTTCAACCGTGGTGACACCGACGCGATGCTCGCCTGCCTCGCCGACGATATCCGGCACGATGTCAACCAGGGCGGGCGGCGCGAGGGCAAGGCCGCGTTCGCCGAGTTCTCGGCGCATATGGCCCACTGCTACCGCGAGCAACTCTCCGAGATTGTCGTCATGGTCTCCGAGGACGGAGCCCGCGCCGCCGCGGAATTCGTCGTCGATGGCACCTATCTTTCCACTGACGAGGGGCTGCCGGAGGCACAGGGACAGACCTACCGCCTTCCGGCCGGAACCTTCTTCGAGATCCGTGACGGCCGCATCGCGCGCGTCACCACCGCCTACAACCTCGCCGACTGGATCCGGCAGGTCTCCGCAACCAGCGACGGGGGCTGATCGAGGGGCCTGTGGGCCTTGGGTGGGCAGGCGCACCGCCGGCCACCCGGCACCCGGTCGACGGAGCGGGGCCCACAGGCCCCCGGGATCAGCCCCGCCGCGCCACCACCAGATGGCCCGGCACCGGCGCGCCGTCCTCGCTCCGCACCACGATGCGCTCGAGTGAGAGCACCTCGAGCCCGGCTGCCTCGAGCCGCTCGCGCAGATAGTCCTCGCCATGCACATAGCGGTGACCCGTGCCGAGCGCCCACCCCTCGGGCTCGATCCGGTCCTCCTCCAGCGTCTCGGTCGACACCGCCAGATGCCCACCCGGCGCGAGACACCCCGCGATCCCCGACATCAGCGGCTCCAGATTACCGGCATAGGGCAGCACATCGCAGGCGACGATCAGATCGAAGGGCTCGACGCCGCTCTCCGCCCAATGCGGCAGCACGCTCGACGCCTCACCGATAAAGAGCGCGTCATAGGCCCCGCGCTCGGCAGCCTCGGCCAGCATCTCCTCGGCGAGATCGAGCCCCGTCACATGATCCGCCCGGTCGCGCAGGCTCTCCCCTGCCAACCCCGTGCCGCAGCCGAGATCGAGCAGCCGCCTCGCGCGCGGGAGCCCGAGCCTCTCATGGGTCTCGCGCACCATGATCGGCACCGCGTAGCCGAGACCGTCCACCAGCGTCTCGTCGAATGTCGCAGCGTTCTGGTTGAAGAGCGTCGCGACATAAAATGGCGGTGCCGCCACCGGCGCCGCCGCAGCCCCGAGCACCGCCAGGCGCAGGCTCGCGCCCCCGCGGTCGAGCGGATCGAGCTCGAGCGTCTCGCGATAGGCTGCGACCGCGCCCGTCACATCTCCGGACTTCTCGCAGGCGAGCCCGCGATTATAGGCCTCGGCGAGCGCCTCCATATCGATCGCGTCGAGATCGGCCTGCGTCACCTCGGCAAGACCCAGCCGCGGTCCGGCCTGACCATCCTCCGTCGTATCGCCCATCGCCGCCTCCGCCGTCGCCTCGACGCGGGCAGCCTTAGCGTCTCGGGGCCGCGATGGCGAGGCGCGCGTCAGGGGGCGTTGAGCGCCCAATCATAGGCGTAGCTGTCGACGCGCGTGCGCCCGGCGAGGGCCGCGGCCGCCCGCCCCTCGGCCACCGGTCGGAGCCGCTCGAGCACCGCCGCCTCGTCCGGCCCGAAATCCTTGCGGAACCAGAAGAAGATCTTCGAGAGCACCAGCTCGTCGCCCTCGAGGCGCACGCCGCGCGGATCGTTCACATAGAGCCGCTCGGCGGCGGCAAGCTGGGCCTCGAGCCGGTCGCCGCGATAGGCCTCGGGCCCGAGATCGGGGCAGCCCACCGCCGCGCAGTTGACCGCATAGTGGATCCGCGGCTCGTTCCACACCGCGCGGATGATCCGGTGCTCGATATCGTTGAGGCTGAGCGTGCGGCCGAGGACGGTCGCGACCTCCTCGTCCCAGGGCCCGGTGTCGAAGAACCCGCCCTCGATCTCGCGGATCGAGTCTACCGGGTAGTGCTGGAGCACCAGATCGACCGTCGCGGCGTTGTAGAGGTTGATCCAGAAGGCGAGCTGCTCGGGCCCCGCGAGCGCCCGGGTGTCGGTCGCCTCGAGCGCGTCGACATAGGCGTCGAGTGCAGCATCATCCGCAGGCGTGACGGCAGCGTAGTCGACCCGCGCCATCCCTGCCCCATCCACCGAGCGGTAGCGCGCGAGGAACGCGTCCCAGGCCGCATGGTCGACGGTCGCCGAGGAGCTGGCGTCGCGCTCCTCCCAGACCGGGTGCTCGAGCTCCACGGAGGGGATCGCGGCGCGTTCGAGCGCGCCGAGGATCATCGGCACAAGGCCGGGCATGAGGGCGATGAGAGCGAGGAGGCGCATGGGGTCAGTCTCCGGTCGGGCGAAGGGCGGCGCTCTGCGCGGGCAAGCGGGCACGGCCCTTCCGGCGTTTCTCGGGGATCGGCGCGGGCGCGCCGGGCGAGGTGGTGCCGGTGGCGGGGTACCACCGCCGGCCGTCGTCGAGCGGCACGGGCGCGAGCACATGGGCGTCGCGGCGCGCATTGTGGACGCACATCGAGATCGGGCCGTTCGCGGTCATGGTCATGAAGACGCAGGCCTCGCAGCGCGCCCGGTCGAGCGCACTGGCGTCCATGAAATCGTGGATCATGAAGGAGAGCCGCTCGGGCCGGTGCCCGCGCAGCAGGCCCGGCGCGAGGCGCGCGCCGAGCCGCAGCCCATGTCTGAGGGCGGCGAGCGCCAGCCCCGGGCTGCGGATACAGGCGGCAAGTGCTGCGCGGAGGGTCGCACTGCCGTCATTCCAGTCATGCTCGCGCATCGCGGGCAGGAGCCGCGCCAGCACCGCCAGGTCATGGAGCGGCGCGGTGGCAGGCCCGGCCGTCACAATGGCGGCGGCGCGGTTGCAGTCGGGGTGGCCGGCCGAGAGCGCGTCGAAATCGAGCCCGACACCGAGCCCGCTGGAGATCGCCGCCATCACCGCACCCTTGCCGAGGCCCTCGCCGCGGCGCCCGAGCACCCCGCGCCCGGTCTCCGCCTGGAGCTGGAACGAGGCCATGGTGATCTCGCCCGCCCGCTCGCGGAACCAGCGTGCAAGGGTCGGCACCTCGGCGAGGCTCTCCTCGGTGAGCGTGGTGTTGAAGATCACCCGCAGGCCAAGGCCACGGGCCCGCGCGAGATAGGCCTCGCGGATCTCGCCGAGCGCCATCTCGGTGGCATAGCCCCGGCGCTCCTGGGTGAGGTCGACATGGAAGGCCACATCCGCGAGCCCCGCGCGGGCGAGCCGCTCGAGGAGCGGGCGGGTGGCGCGGATACCATTGGTGAAGAACGCCGCGCGGAGGCCCTCGGCCCGGATGGCGGCGACGATCGCCTCGAGATCCTCGGCCGAGCGCAGCGTCGGGTCGCCGCCCGTCACCTGCACCGTGGTGCCGGGCCCGTAATGCCGCCGCACCAGGCGGATGCGACGGAGGATCTCCGCCATCGGCAGGTCATGGACCGCCTCGGCGGCTTCGGAGAGGTAGCAGAGCGTGCAGTCGAGATTGCAGCGCTGGGTGATCTCGACGGCGACGCAGGCCATCGAGAAGGCCCGCCCGGCAAGCTGCGTCGGCCCGCCATGGCCCTGCCCCTCCAGCACGGCGCGCAAGGCCGCCCGCGGATCGGCGCCATCCGGCGGCAGGGGCGCGGGCGCCCAGGCGTCGATCTCTCGATCCGTCAGCATCGCGGCCTCCTCGGTTGCCCGGGGAGATTGGCGGGCGGGACCGGGGCGTCAATCGGGCCATCTGTCCACTCACGCGGTTGTCGGCGGCCGTGAGGGCGGCCTCAGAGCCCAGCGCTCACCGAACGGCGCGGATCCCGCGAAGAACGAGATCGACCACGCCCTCGAACTCCGGCAGCACGGTCGAGCGATCCCGCCAGCGCGCGAGCGCAAAGGGGAGGTTGAACGCCTTCACCGAATGCTGGAGCGCGATCGCCGTCCGCTCGGTGTCCTCGAAGGCGAAGTCGCCCGCCGCGCGGCCGTCCTCGAGGGCCTCGACGATCCGTGCCCGCCGCCACCGGAAATACCGCTGCAGGAGCGCCCAGCCGTCCTCGTCGCCGGCGACGAAATCGGCCAGCTCGATCAGCTTCGGGTTGCGTTCCATCTCGGTCACGATGTGGCAGACGCCCGCGCGCAGGATCGCCCGGATCCGCGCCTCGGGGTTGGCGCCCGACGCGGCCAGCGCCGCCTCGATATGGACCTTTGCGTCCTCGAAATGGCTCTCGACACAGGCGAGGCCGATCGCCTGCTTGTTCCGGAAATAGCGGTAGAGATTGGCCGTCGACATGCCGCAGCGCCCGGCGATCTCGCTCATATTGGTCTTCCAGAAGCCGTAATGGCAGAAGAGCTCGCGCGCATGGGCGAGGATCTCCTCGCGCGTCCGGATCTGCTCGTCGGTCTCGGCCATGCGGTCCCCCCTCAGAAGAAGTAGGTCAGCTTCAGCCGAACGAAGCTGTCGTCCGCGACGCCCGCATCAAGCAGATCGTCGGAGCTGTTGACGAAACCCTGCGCCTCGATCTCGGCGAAGACCTGGGCGCCGAGCCGCCGCTCGCCCTCGAGGCGGAAGGTCGTCGCGCCGTCCTCGACATCGACCGCGGCGGTCAGCAGGAGCGCGGTGTCCTGGGTGTCGTTGAGGGTGAGCCGCGTGCCGAAGATCACGTCGTTCTCGAAGAGCGTGAGCGCGTCCGCGCCCCGGCTGTCATAGGCGAACTCCGCGATCAGGCCGAGATCGGCATCGGTCTCGAAGACCTGGAACAGCGTGTGCTCGAGCCCGCCGGTCATCGCGCCGTAGACCTCGGTCTCGAAGGCGGCGTTCCGCTGCCCCTCGCGCACCAGCGCCTCGCCCTTCCAGAGCGTTGCGCCCGAGGTGTACTGCGCATCGACAGCGCCCTGGGTGATGCGCTCGTAGACGGGCACGAGGCGGCCGTCCTCCGGGCGGAAGGCCGGGTCGCGCGAGACGCCCTGAAAGGCCGAGAGGCCGAGATCGAGCCCGCCGAAGATGCCGGTGTAGCGGAGCGCGAAGGACGGCGCCCACTGCCCACCGGCCACGTCGAAATCCGGGTCGTTGAGGTTGAACGGGATCTCGCCACGCAGCCGCCCCTCGGGCCCTGGCAACGTCCGCGCCCGGGCGAAGGGGAGGTAGAAGACCGCGAACTCGCCGATCTCGGTCAGCCGCGAGACCCGCAACAGCGGCTGTCCGAGGCGCACCTCGTCGTCGATCCGCTCCACCCGGTCGCGCTGGTTGATGATGTCGACGAGCCGGACCACCTCGGTCTTGCCCCAGAACACCCGGTCGACGCCGAAGGTCACCGACCAGTCGCCTTCCGTGTGCTCCACATTCATCTCGCGGATGTCGAAATGCGTGCGCGCATCGTCCTGCAGGTCGAACCGGTGGAAGGGGATGAGGGTCGCGACCGTGTCGCCGTCGTTCCACTCGGCGATCGCGGTGCCCTCGAGCGCGATGGAGACATCGTCGCGCCGCTGGCGGTCGAATTGCGGGTCCTGGAAGAAGGCGGTGCCCTCAAGCTCCACCTCGCCATAGACCTCCGTGTAGTCCGGCTTCCACCAGGCCTCCTCGGCCCGCGACGGAATCGAGAGCGCGATCGCGGCGATCACCAGCGCGATCACGCCGAACACCTTGGCCGAGCAGAGCCGCGCCCGCGTGCGCTCGAGGAGGAGGACCGGCATCGCGGGCGCCTAGCGTGCCAGCCGCGGCAGGCGGCTCTGGTCGAAATCGGCCAGATCCAGGCTCGCCTCGAAGTCGTAATTGGTGAACAGCAGGTCAGTCTCCTTGCCCGTCTGCAGGTTGACCATCTTGAATTTGTCGGCCCGCCAGTAGCGCCCGGCATACTCGGTGTACCCTTCATAGGTGAGGCGCTTCTCAAGGTCGCCGCGGCGATTGTAGAACTCGACCTGCCACTGGCGATACTCCTCGGGGCCGACCCAGCCGATACGCTTGGAATAGCCTGATTTCGGGTTGCGCGGATAGCTCTCGACCACATGGCAGGTGAGCGAGGGCGCGCCGGGGCAGGCCTCGTCGCGGAGCCACTTGTAGTCGTAATCGTCGACCTCCTGGGAGCCGAGATCCTCATAGGAGAACTCCGAGGAGACGAACTTGCCGGTGCGGTTGGAGGACGAGATCCGCTTCACGCGCTTGACCGCGGGGAGATAGAGCCACTGATCGTCGTCCTTGGGCTCGATCTCGGAATGGGTCAGCAGGCCGGTGCCGCGGATGTCTCGCGGGCGCGAGAAGATGATGATCCCGAGATCGCCGACCGCGCGCTCGGGCCGCTCCCAGGTCATGTTCTCGAACTTGCGCACGCTCTCGTTGCCGGCAGCGTCGCGCAGGATCATCTCGCCGTCCACGGTGTAGGAGCCGAAGCCGAGGTCGCGCGCATCGGCCGCCTCGGCGATGCGCAGGCCCTTCTCCTCGGGCGTCTCGGCGAGCGCAGGCACGACCGCGAGCAACAGGGCGGCCGTGGCGGCGGCGGTGGCGATCTTGGAGGGCATGGCAGGTCTCCCTTTGTCGAGCCAGATCAGGAGCGCGGGCAGAAGGAAGAAGTCCGCGACCAGCGCGAGAACGATGGTGAGGGCGGTGAGCTTGGCGAGGTCGCCATTCACGGCGAAGCCCGATTGCGCGAGCAAGGCAAAGCCCGCGAAGAGGCCGATGGTGGTGACGAGGAGCGCCATGCCGACGCTGCGGAAGGCATAGCGCACGGCGTCCTCGGCGGCCTTCCCCATGCGCCGGGCACGCGCGTATTTCGAGAGGAAATGGACCGTGTCGTCGACGACGATCCCGAGCGTCATGGCGAGCACCACGGCGATCGCGAGCGTCACCGCACCCACCGAATAGCCCCAGAGCCCGAAGGCCATGGCGGCGGGCAACAGATTGGGGATCAGCGATATCAGCCCGATCCTGAGATCGCGCAGTGCCAGCATGATGACCGCCGAGATCGCGATCAGCGCCAGCACGGTTCCCGACAGCATCGCGCGGACGTCGCGATAGGAGATCAGGTTGAACACATGCGTCACCCCCGTTGGCGTGACGATCTCCAGCTCCGGGTGCTCCTCGGCCCAGGCAGCGGAGATCACCGGCGCATTCTCCCCGAGCCAGGCGCCCGCCCGCAGCGTGAGGTCGCGCATATCGGCGGTGGTGACATTGGCGACCGAGACCGTGATCCGCATCGCGCTGCGGTCGATGTCGATCTGGTCGGTCAGGTCCATCCCGTAGCCGAGCGAGAGCTCGTAGAGGAAAAGGAACTGGCTCGCCTCGTCCCGCGCCTCCGGCAGATGGAAGAAGGACGCGTCGTCGGCGTTCATGTTCATGTTGAGCCGGGCGACGGTGTCGGTGAGCGTGCGCACCGAGGCGACCTCGGGCTGGGCGCGGAGCCACTCGGAGAACGCCTCGACCTCCTTGAGGAAGGCCGGCTCGTTGATCCCCTGGGCCTCGCCCGCCGGCAGCGGATACTCGAGCGCATTGACGCCGGTGAGGTTCGCCTCGGTGTAGTCCGTGTCCTGGCGGAACTCGTAGCGCTCGTCGAAATAGCGCAGGAAGTCGTCCTCGAGCTTGATCTGGCTGATCCCCGCGGCACAGGCGAGCACGACGCCGGTCATCACCGGGAGCACCCAGGCATTGTGCCGCGCCACCCAGTCGCCGAGCCGCGCCATGGCCACGCCCGCGGTCGGCGGCGTGGTGCGCCGCGAGATCGGCAGCACGGTCACGAGCGTCGGCAGCAGCGTCAGCGTCAGCAGCAGCGCCGCCAGGATGCCGCTGCCGACGATGTTGCCGAGCTGGCGGAAGGGCGGCGAGATCGAGAAGTTGAGCGAGAAGAAGCCGATGGCCGTGGTCACGCAGGCGATGGTGATCGCGCCCATATGGTCGGTGAGCGCGCGGCGCATCCACTCCTTGCGGTCGGGCGTCTCGATCATGGTCTGGCGGGCCGAGGAGAGGATATGCACCGCGGCCGCGACCGCGAGTGTCATGATGTAGAGCGGTGCCAGCACCGTCACCGAGTTGAGCGGGATGCCCATCCAGCCGAGCGCCCCGAGCCCGCCGAGCGCCGAGAGCGAGATCACGACGAAGACCGCGAGCGTCGCCAGGATCGAGCGCAGCGCCAGCGCCACGACGGCCAGGATCACGAGGAACATCGGGCCGAGGAGATTGGCCGAGTCCTCCCGCCCCGAGGTGGCGAACTGGTTGTTGATCATCACCGAGCCCGTGAGCCGGGCGTCGATCTCCGGATAGCGCGCCTCGAGATCGGCCAGCACCGGGCGCACCTCGGCGACGATCGCGGGCACCTCCTTGGTCGGCTCGACACCCGGCAGGGTGAAGCGGGCGAAGATCTGGGTCACGCGCGCATCGGGGCTGACGATGTTGTTCACGAGCTCGGTGCGGGAGAGCGCGATCTCACGCGCCTCGACGGCCGCATCGGGCGTCACCGCGGCGGGGTCCTCGACGAGATCGCGCACGATCAGCTCGTCGCCCTCGGCATAGGTGTGCTGGAAGTTGGTCAGGCTGTCGACCCGGCGCACCAGCGGCAGCCGCCAGACCGCCTCGGTCAGCTCGCCGATCGCCTCGAGCACGCGCGGCTCGAACACATCCCCACCCTCGGGCGTCAGGACGATCATCAGGTTGTCGTCCTTGGCGAAGCGCTGTTCGAAGAGGTCGAGCGCCTGCCGGTCGGGGTTCTCGGGGGCGAAGAAGATCCGCGCCGAGGGATCGGGCGGCCAGATCGCGTCGATCCGGGCGAGCGAGAATGCGATCAGCGCGGCGGTGATCAGCACCGAGGCCCAGCGATTTGCGACGATCGCCCGGGCGATCCGGGCCGCGAGGCCGGGCGCGGGGTCCGCTGGCGGCCCGGCTGGCTCCTGCGGTCGAGGGGGTGTTGCGTCGTTGGCCAAGGGGATCTCCTTCGGGACCGGATGCGCCGGAGTCGCCATGAACGATGACGGGAAAATTCACTCGTCAGCCAAACAAGTCAACGCTTGAGCGGTGAATTTTCCATGAAGTGTTAATCAACCGGAAGCAGATTCACCTTGCGTCGAACACCCCAGCGGAGCAAACGGGACCAACGGCGGCCCTTGATGGCATCACCCCCATGGCGGTGCCACAATACGGTCAAGCTGAAAGAGCACTCTGTCACGTGGAGACAGGCAGCCCCTGTGAGTGCGTGGCCCAATGCGCCGCCCGAGCGCGAGAGGATCAAACTGGATGAACCTGAGACTCGAGAACCCGATCGCCCCGACCAAGCGCATGATCCCGCATCCCAAGCCGCCGATGACCCTGGCGGAGACGGGGCTCGATCCGGAGTTTCTCGCTGACCTCCTCGTGAAGACGATCTACCGCCTCAACCTCACCCTGCCGAGCGAGATGTCGGAGTCGCTCAAGCTGCCGGTGCCGCTGATCGAGAAGCTGATCGAGATCGCCGCCGACAAGCGCCTGATCGAGACCAAGGGCCAGCTCGGCGCCAGCCTGATCGCCGAGATGAACTACCAGCTCTCCGGCCGCGGCCGCGAATGGGCGCTCGAGGCGCTGGCGCAGAGCGAGTATGTCGGCGCCGCGCCGGTGCCGGTCGACATGTTCTCGCACCAGGTCAAGAAGCAGTCGATCCGCGGCGAGATCCTGACGCGCGAGTCGCTCGAGCGCCAGTTCACCCATCTCACCATGCCCGACGCGCTGACCGACCAGATCGGCCCCGCCGTCAACTCGGGCCAGTCGATCCTGCTCTACGGCCCGCCGGGCAACGGTAAGTCCTCGATCGCCGAGGCGGTGGCCGCGGCCTACGAGGACTACGTGTTCATCCCCTACGCGCTCGAGGTCGACAAGCAGATCATCACGCTCTACGACCCGACCGTGCACCGCCGCCTCGGCGAGAGCTCGCGCGAGAGCGGCGGCGGCATCCGCCACGACCGCGCCTACGACGACCGCTACGTGCGCTGCAAGCGCCCGGTCGTGATCACCGGCGGCGAGCTTTCGCTCTCGATGCTCGATCTCTCCTATTCGCCGGTCAGCCGGATCTACGAGGCGCCGATCCAGCTCAAGGCCTGCGGCGGCGTCTTCGTGGTCGACGACTTCGGCCGCCAGCAGACCAGCCCGCAGTCGCTGATCAACCGCATGATCATCCCGCTCGAGAACAACAAGGACTATCTCGCGCTGCAGACCGGGCGAAAGTTCCAGATCGTCTTCGACGCGCTGGTGGTGTTCTCGACCAACATCAACCCGCAGGAGCTGGTCGACGGCGCGGCGCTGCGGCGTCTGCGCTACAAGATCCTGATCGACAGCCCGGAGCTCGAGATCTTCGTCGACATCTTCAGCCGCGCGGCCGAGCGCGCCGGCATGGTGCTGTCGGAGGAGATCCTCTCCTTCGTGCTCTTCGATCTCTACGAGAAGGAGGAGGGCGCGAAGTTCCAGGCCTTCCACCCGCGCTTCCTGATCGACCAGACGCTGGCGATCTGCACCTATGAGGGCACCAAGCCCGAGCTGCGCGAGGACTATCTGCGCCGGGCCTGGCGCAACCTCTTCACCGAGCACTGAGGACGTACAGGGCACTGAGGGCGATGGGCCACTGAAAGCCACGAGGCCCGACGACGGGCCCCACGGGATCGGGCTCGCGGCGCTTCAGGCGAACACCCACTCCCCGAACACGTCGTCATAGACGATGTCGTCGAGCCCGACGGCGTTTGCCACGTTCTCGCCCGAGCGGGCGAAGGCGATCAGCAGATCGTCAGGCCCGGTGCCCGGCTGGTCGAGCACCGAGAGCCAGAAATCGAGCCCCGGCTGGTCGGCCGCCCGGTCGAGCACGTTCTCGTAGAGCCCGCGGACAAGCTCGACATCCGAGAGGAAGCCCGGATTGCCAACGGTCTCGCGGAACTCGGGCGAATCGAGGAACGCGTTGGCGATCTGGCGCAGGCTCGCCCCGTCCTCGAACTGGCGGACCCAGAAGTTGAGCCCGCCCACATCGGCCGGCCGGTCGAGCCCCGCCTCGTAGATCAGCGCGATCTCGCGCACCTCGGAGGGCAGCGCGAAGGCCGGATCCTCGAGCACGACGCCGATGTCGAAATCCCCGGTGCTGCCGAACGCCCCGCCGACCTCGAGGAAATGCAGGCCGGTATAATCGGCGACGAAGGAGAAGATCTGCGCGTCGATCGTGCCGCCGGAATTGTCGACGAACCGAAGCTCGGCGCCCGTGTCGTCGAGCACCGAAAGCTCGGGGTCGAAGGTGCCATAGCCGACTGCGCCGAGGGCATACTCCGAGCCCTCCTCGAGCAGCACGCCATAGACGTCCACATCCCCTGCGGTCTCGATCCGGCCGGGCTCGACGAGCCCCACCTCGATGCTCTCGGCGACACCGATCCCGTCGGCCACCTGATCGCCCGGATCCGCGAGCGAGGCCCCGAGATCGGAAAGCGCCAGCTCATACTCGCCGAACCCGTTGAGCGTCTCGTCCGAGACCGTCAGCACATGAAAGCCCGACACCGCCGGCTCGAACACCAGCCCGGCCAGATCGAGATCGGCAAACGCCTCGGCCACCACGGGCCCGCCCGGCGCCTGCACCTGAAGAAACGGCAGGAGCGTGCCCGAGACCGCCGTCAGATCGATCCCGTAGGCACGGTCGCGATCGAGCCAGGCGACGTACCAATCGACATCCTCGGGCGTCTCGACGAACTCGGCCACCGTCTCCCCGGCCGCGATCCCGCCGGCGGTGTCGAGCGTGTCGCCGACGATGTCCTCGCCCTCGGTGTCGATCGGCAGCGGCGCGATCTCCTCGATCACCAGCGCATAGGGCTCGAACGGCCCGAGCGCCCCTTCGCCCTCGCCCGGCTCGTCGGAGAAGGCCGTGTCGACCTCGAGCAGCACCGTGACCGGCCGCAGCCCGACATCGAGGATGATCGCAGGTGCATCGCCCGGGCCGCTCTGGTCGTCGTCGATCACCTGCTCGAGGAACGGCGTGTCGAAGACGCCGAGCACCGTGTCGGCCGGGCTGTCGACGGTGATCCGGTAGCTGAGCCCCGGCTCGGGCTGGAAGAGGAAATAGTCCTCGTCGTCACCGAACTCGAAGACGCCGAGCGTCTCGCCGGCACCGGCTGACGCGATGCCCTCGCGCCGCAAATCTTCGAGCCCGAGGCTCGCCTGGATCGTCATCGCCCTACCCTCCCGATCGGAACGCTGTCACCCGCGCCGTCTCTTTGCCACGGATGAGCGGGCCATCTCCAGCGCGCCGCTGCGGAGACGGTCAGTCGGCGGGCGGGGGCTCGGCGAGATGGTCGGTCAGTCGTGCGGTCAGCGCCTCGATCCGCTCGGCGGCGGCATGGATGCGCCCGGCCCGCTCGGCCTCCTCGGCGGCGAAGAGATCGGGCGCGCGGGCTGCGGCCTCGAGCTCGGCCCGGGCCTCGCCGAGCGCCCGCTCGGCCGCCTCGGCCCGCTCCTCCGCCTCGGTGAGCGCCGCCTCGGCACTGTCGGCCCGCGCCTCGGACCGGGTCAGCGCCTGTTCCAGCGAGGCGAGCCGCTCCTCGACCTCGGGCGGGAGCGTCTCCGGCGCCTCGGCCGCCTTGTCGGCCATGGTGAGCGCCACCATCAGCAGGAGCCGTGCCTCCTCCGGCGGCATCCGAAGGCGGCGCTGGAGCGCCGTCGCCTCGGCATCGATCGCCGCGGCAAGGCGGCGCAGATGCGGCTCCTCGCCATCGGCACAGGACAGGCGATAGGCCCGCCCGGCCACCTCGACACTCACGTCAGCCATGTGCCCGTCCCTCCGGCATCAGCGCGCGCAGATCCTCGAGCGCGGCCTTGACCGCGGCCGCCGCCTCGACCCG
>CAYORO010000045.1:0-3715 GCA_964406355.1 uncultured Limibaculum sp. | reverse complement strand
TCAGCGCGCGCAGATCCTCGAGCGCGGCCTTGACCGCGGCCGCCGCCTCGACCCGTAGCTCGGCATCGCGGGCCGCCGCTGCGCGAAGCTCGGCATTCTCCTCGGCAAGCCGGGTCGACGCGCCCTCCTCGAGCATCGCGCCAGCCGTCTCGTCCGTGAGGCCAGTCTCGTCGGAGAGGCCAGTCTCGCCGTCGAGCGCCGCGATCAGCACCGTCTCGAGCGCGGTCACCGCCATCTCGAGCCTCCTCAGAGCCCCGCCGAGTTCGCCCATACACGCCACTCCCCGCCTGTGCCGGCTGACCGTCGCGGACGCGAATCGCCCACCCTCTCCCGACTGAAAATGACTACCGCGTCGCGCCCGGCAGGCGCAACGCAGCCCCGGCCGGCGCACCCGCCAAAGCATCGCCGCCGATGGCCCCCGGCGCTGGCCGCCCGGCCTTGACCCATGGGCGGGACCGCACGCATTGTGCGCCCGCATCGGCTCGGGGCCGGGGCAGCGCCGCTCCCGAGCCGCGCCCCGCCCGCTCTAGGAAGGGGAATCGGCGTGAATATCGAGACGATCAGGGTCGCGGACGAGCGGCGGTTCCGGATGGCGAACGCGCTGCGCGTGCTCGCGATGGACGCCGTGATGGCCGCGAAATCGGGCCATTCGGGCATGCCGATGGGAATGGCCGATGTCGCCACGGTGCTGTTCGACGCGCATCTGCGCCACGACCCCGCCGCACCCCGCTGGTACGATCGTGACCGGTTCGTGCTGTCGGCCGGTCACGGGTCGATGCTGCTCTACGGGCTCCTGCACCTCTCGGGCCATGCCGACATGCCGCTCTCCGAAATCGAGCGGTTCCGCCAGCTCGGCAGCCGGACCGCCGGTCATCCGGAGTTCGGCGAGGCGGCGGGGATCGAGACCACCACGGGCCCGCTCGGCCAGGGGCTCGCCAACGCGGTGGGCATGGCGATCGCCGAGGAGTGCCTTCGCGCGCGCTTCGGGCCGAAGATCTTCGACCACCGGACATGGGTGATCGCGGGCGACGGCTGCCTGATGGAGGGCGTCTCGCAGGAGGCGATCGCGCTCGCCGGGCACCTCAAGCTCTCGCGGCTGATCGTGCTCTGGGACGACAACGGCATCACCATCGACGGCACGGTCAGCCTCGCCGACCGCACCGACCAGATCGCGCGCTTCGCCGCCTCGGGCTGGGCGACGCACCGGGTGAACGGCCACGACCATGCCGAGATCGACGCCGCACTTGCCTGGGCCAAGGGGCAGGACCGGCCGGTGCTGATCGCCTGTCGCACCCATATCGGCTTCGGCGCACCGACGCTGCAGGACACCGCCAAGGCGCATGGCGCGATCACCGGGGCGGACGAGATCGCGGGCGCCCGCCGCGCCATCGGCTGGGAGGACGCGACGCCGTTCGCCGTCCCCGACGCGATCCGGACCGACTGGACCCAGACCGCCGCGCGCGGCGCCGAGGCCCGCGCCGACTGGGAGGCGCGCTTTGCCGCCCTCTCGCCCGCGCGCCAGGCCGAGATCCACCGCATGATGGCGGGCGAGCCGCCGAAGAAGCTCGCCTCCGCGATCCGCAAGCTGAAGCGCCGGCTCGCCGAGGAGAAGCCGACGCTCGCCACGCGAAAGGCCTCCGAGCTCGCGCTCGCCGAGATCAACCCGGTGATGCCCGAGACCATCGGCGGCTCGGCCGACCTCACCGGCTCCAACAACACCAAGACGCCCGATCTCGGCATCTTCACCGCCGAGGACCGCAAGGGCCGCTATCTGCATTACGGCATCCGCGAGCACGCAATGGCGGCAGCGATGAACGGCATGGCGCTGCATGGCGGCGTCATCCCCTATGGCGGCACCTTCCTCTGCTTCGCCGATTATGCGCGCCCCGCGATGCGGCTCTCGGCGCTGATGGCCCAGCGGGTGGTCTATGTGATGACGCATGACTCGATCGGCCTCGGCGAGGACGGCCCGACGCACCAGCCGGTCGAGCATCTCGCGATGCTGCGCGCGACGCCGAATATGTTGGTCTTCCGCCCGGCCGATGCGGTCGAGACCGCCGAGGCCTGGGAGATCGCGCTAGCGGAGCGGCGGCCCTCGGTGCTCGCCCTCACCCGCCAGGGCCTGCCGGCCGTGCGCACCGAGCACGTCAACCGCAACGAGGTCGCGCGCGGCGCCTATGTGCTCGCAGAGAGCACGGGCAAGCGCCGCGCAATCCTGCTCGCGACGGGCTCGGAGGTCGCGATCGCGCTCGAGGCCCGCACCGCGCTCGAGGCCGAGGGGATCGGCACCCGTGTCGTCTCGATGCCTTGCTGGGAGCTCTTCGCCACGCAGGACGAGGCCTATCGCCGCCGCGTGTTGCCGCCGGGCCCTGTGCGCGTCGGCGTCGAGGCAGGCGTGGCGACCGGCTGGCACGAATGGCTCGCGGGCGAGCGCGGAGCGGCCAAGAAGGCGGGCTTCGTCGGCATGGGCTCCTTCGGCGGCTCGGCACCCTACAAGGAGCTCTACGCCCATTTCGGGATCACCGCCGAGGCCGTCGCAGAGCGCGTCCGCAGCCTGCTCTAGGGGACCACCAGATGCGGCGCGCCATCGCCCTCGGCCTGATCGAACCGTGACGCAGCCGACGCGGCTGCGGATGGCGTGTGCGCCGGTTTCCGCTCAGGCGGGGGCGCCGCGCCGCGCCACCAAGGCAAGTCCGCCGAGCCCGGTCAGCAGGAGCAGCGCCGCGGGCGGGATCGGCACCAGGGCGGGATCGAGGCGGACCGTCAGCGACGACACATAGATGCTCGTGTTCATATCCTGCACGAACACCTTGATCTGGTCCTTGGGGCCGGCCCGGTTAGCCGGGAAGTCATAAGTCGGCAGGCCAAGAAACGGCGGGTTCCCGTTGCCCCCCGCCCCTCGCGAGTTGAAGAAGGCGATGCGATTTGGCGTTCCCATGCCATCATTGCCGTTAAAGTCACCAAAGTCGCTCTCGTTGAGCAGAAAAAACACATCATTGTCGAACGGAACTGACGGGGCAATTCCATCCGGAATACTTAGGCCGTCAGAAAACACGATGCTCTCAAAGATCACGTCGCGATTGGAAGGTGAAAATCAGCTCCTGGTCACCGCGCGAGCCGTCGACGCCGGGATCATCCCGGTTCAGCAGTGACGTCGCATCAAAGGCGCCGATGCCGCTTCCGGCCTGGTAGCCGATTCTGGCTGCGCGCGCTGCATCGGGCGAGGTATCGCCCTCGGCGCGTTGAAGCGCGGTCACGGTCAGCGTGTACTGGCCGATCGAGAACGGACCGATGTCGGAGACGATGACCTCGTCCTCGGCCCGGTCGCCCCCTCGGTCGGCCCGCGTATCGGGAATGCCCGGAAGCGACGTGAAGTCGAATGTCACGCTGACGGCGTGGGCGGGCTGCACGACGCCGCAGACAACGCCAAGCAGTGCCGAGATGGCGAGGGTCGTCTTCACGGTAGCCATCACACCCCCCAATGGCCGCGCGTCTCCCGGACTGATCGCAGGCGCAGGCTATGCCCAAACCGGCAAAGCGGCAATGCCGCCCGGCCGATCCGCCCCGCCCCGATTGATTCACCCGCGCGCCCGCCCTATGCGCTGCAGTGAGGGTGTGCCCGGGCGGGGCCGCCAGCGTCGGGAGGGTGACATGGCTGTGAAGGTTGGGATCAACGGGTTCGGGCGGATCGGGCGCAACGTGCTGCGCGCCATCG
>CAYORO010000044.1:5474-18272 GCA_964406355.1 uncultured Limibaculum sp. | reverse complement strand
CCGCCAAATACGCCAGCAGCTTCTACGGGCCGTTTCGCGACGCGGTGGGCGCGACCGGCGCGCTCACGGGCGACAAGAAGACCTACCAGATGGACCCGGCGAACAGCGACGAGGCGCTACGCGAGGTGGATCACGACATCGCCGAGGGCACCGACATGGTCATGGTGAAGCCGGGGCTGCCCTATCTCAACATCTGCGCGCGGGTGGCGGCGCCCGGGATCCCGCCCTTCGACTACCAGGTGTCGGGCGAGTACGCGATGCTGCGCGCGGCGATCGCGCAGGGCTGGCTCACCGAGAGCTGCATCGCGGAGAGCCTCGTGGCCTTCAAGCGGGCGGGCTGCGCGGGCGTGCTGACCTATTTCGCGCTCGAGATCGCCGAGGCGAACCGCACAAGCTGACCCGCGCCGGGTCGGACCTCACATCTGCTTGAGCGCTCGGCGCCCGCGCGCACAGATGCGGGGTCGCTCGGCGGCGACCGTGCTATGTTGCGCCGCACTTGGCGAGGTCATGCGCGGGGAGGGTGTCATGAGATTGATCGCAGGTGTCGTCTGCATGGCGGCGGCGCTGGCCCTGTTCCTGGTGGCGGGGGAGCCGACGGCGGCGGCGCGGACCTTCGAGACCTCCGCAGGGTCGGTTAGGGTCGAGCGCGTCGCCGGGCCGTTCCGGCGTCCCTGGGCCGTCGCCTTCCTGCCGGATGACCGGTTCCTCGTTACCGAGAAGCGCGGGCGGCTCTGGCATCTCGTGCGCGGCGAAGAGGCGACGCCCGTGGCCGGTCTCCCGGCGATCGAGGACGGCGGGCAGGGCGGGCTCCTCGATGTCGTGGCGGCGCGGGACTTCGCCGAGACCCGGGAGATCTTCCTGAGCTATGTCGCGCCCGATGGCGGCGCCACGCGGACCACGCTCGCGGTCGCCCGGCTGTCCGACAGCGCCGACCGGCTCGAGGATTTCCGGGTGATCTGGGCGCAGGACCCCGCGATCGACAGCTCGCGCCATTTCGGCTCGCGCATCGTCGAGCGGCCGGACGGCACGCTCTTCGTCACCATCGGCGACCGCGCCAACCGCCCGCTGGCGCAGGACCGCGACAAGTCGATCGGCAAGGTGCTCCGGGTCGCGCGTGACGGCTCGATCCCGGCGAACAACCCGTTCGTGAACGACCCGGCCACGAAGTCCGACATCTGGTCGATCGGCCATCGCAACCCCCAGGGCGCGGCGCTCGACGCCGAGGGCCGGCTCTGGACCGCCGAGCATGGCGCGCGCGGCGGCGACGAGGTGAATATCCCCGAGGCGGGCAAGAACTATGGCTGGCCGCTGATCTCCTACGGCACGCATTACTCGGGCGCGTCCTTCCCGGGTGCGCGCGCGCCGGGGCTCGAGCAGCCGGTGCATTACTGGGACCCCTCGATCGCGCCCTCGGGGATGGCGATCTATTCCGGCCGGCTCTGGCCCGAATGGCAGGGCGATCTCTTTGTCGGTGCGCTCCGATCCGAGCTGATCTCGCGGCTCGACCGGGACGGCACCCGCATCACCGGTGAGGAGCGGCTCTTCGAGGATGTCTTCGGCCGGGTGCGCGATGTGCGCGAGGGGCCGGACGGCGCGCTCTGGTTCCTCACCGACGAGAGCGACGGCGCGCTCTATCGCATGAGCCCCGGGCAGTAGGGGCCTTGGCGGTCGCGATCCTGCCCGGTAGGGTCGCGCGCATGGACCGTGCCCCCTTCACGCCGATCGCCGAGACCCTGCCGCCCACCGTGCCGTTCGTCGGCCCGGAGACGCTGGAGCGCCGGCGCGGCGCCGCCTTTGCCGCGCGGCTCGGGGCGAATGAGAGCGGCTTTGGCCCGGCGCCGGCCGCGGTCGCCGCCATGGAGACGGCAGCGCGCGAGGCCTGGCGATACGGAGACCCCGAGGCCCACGCGCTGCGCACCGCGATCGCCGAGCGTGAGCGCCTGCCGGCCGAGTGCATCGTGGTCGGCGAGGGGATCGACGGGCTGCTCGGCCTTGCGGTGCGGCTCTTCGTCAGCCCGGGCGAGGCGGTGGTCACCTCGGCAGGCGCCTACCCGACCTTCAACTACCATGTCGCGGGCTTCGGCGGGCGGCTCGTCACCGTGCCCTATCTCGCCGATCACGAGGACCCGGACGCCCTCTCCGCGGCGGCGCGGGAGCACGGGGCGCGGCTTGTCTATCTCGCGAACCCCGACAACCCGATGGGCAGCCACCACCCGGCCGCTGTGGTGCGCGGCCTCGTCGAGCGGCTGCCGGAGGGCTGCCTGCTCTGCCTCGACGAGGCCTATGTGGAGTTTGCGCCCGAGGGCACGGCGCCCGACTGCGATGTCAGCGACCCGCGGGTGATCCGCTTCCGCACCTTCTCCAAGGCGCACGGACTCGCGGGGCTCCGGGTCGGCTATCTGGTGGCGCACCCGGAGGTCGCGGCCGGGTTTCACCGCATCCGCAACCATTTCGGCGTCGGCCGGCTGGCGCAGGCCGCGGCAGAGGCCGCCCTCGCCGACCCTCAGCATCTCGACCATGTGCGCGCGGCGGTGGCGCTCTCCCGCGCGCGGCTGCGCCAGATCGCAACGCGCAACGGCCTTGCCGCGCTTCCCTCGGCGACCAACTTCGTCGCCATCGACTGTGGCCGCGACGGTGCTTTCGCCCGCGCCGTGCTCGGCGGGCTGCTCGCCCGCGGGGTGTTCGTGCGGATGCCGGGCGTCGCCCCGCTCGACCGCTGCATCCGCGTGAGCTGCGGCCCTGCGCCCGAGATGGACGCCGTCGCCGCCGCCCTCCCGCCGGCCCTTGCCGATGCCGGAGCCGGCGCGGCGCGCGCGACGGGCTGAGGCGCGCGATGGCCCATCCTTTGGCCGGGGCGGATCTCGGGACGCTGGCCCGGGTCTTCGCCGATGGCGGGCGCCCTGATCGCTGGGGCCAGGCCGCCGGCATCTGGGCCTCGGCGCTCGCCCGCGCGCCGATCTCGGCACTCGAATGGCTGGCGCTCCGGGGCCGCCTGCCGGCTGTGGCGGAGATGGAGCCGCCGGTCTTCATCCTCGGGCACTGGCGCTCCGGCACCACGCATCTCACCAATGTGATGGTCCATGGCGGCTTCGGCTATGTGCCGCCGATCGCGACCGGACTGCCCTGGGACATCTTCGGCATCGCGCGTGCGCTCCGCCCGCTGCTCGAGCGCCAGCTGCCCGAGACCCGCTTCATCGACAACATCCCCGTCCGCCCCGACAGCCCGCAGGAGGACGAGATCGCGGTGGCCAACATGTCGCCGCTCTCGTTCTACCACGGGATCTACTTTCCCAAGCAGTTCGACCGGCTGGTCGATCGCGGCCTGTTCTTCGAGGGCTGCGACGGGGCCGAGATCGCCGCCTGGGAGGCGCGCTTCACCTATCTGATGCGGAAGCTCGCCAAGGATCAGGGCCGACGCCTGCTGATCAAGAACCCGGTCTACACCGGCCGTCCGGCGCAGCTCGCCCGGCTGTTCCCCGGCGCCAAGTTCATCCATATTCACAGAAACCCCTTTGATGTCTTTCTGTCGATGCGGAATTTCTATGACAGGCTGATCGCCGAGTTCGCACTCCAGAACCGCCCCGAGGGGCTCGACATCGACGCCACGATCCTGCGGGTTTACGGGCGGATGATGGCCGCCTTCGACCGCGAGACCCAGGGCTGGGGCGCGCCTGATTTCATCGAGATCGGCTATGACGAGCTCGACCGCGCGCCGGTCGAGACGCTCGCCCGGATCTACAAGACGCTCGGGCTCGAGGGGTTCGCGCAGGCCGAGCCGCGCTTCCGTGCCTATCTCGCGAGCGTCGCGCGCTATCAGAAAAACGCGTTTCGCGGCGACCGCGCGGCGGTCGAGAAGGTGGCCGTCGCCTGCGCCCCGTGGATCGGGCGCTGGGGCTATGCCGCGCCGGAGCCCACAGCGTGAGAGGCGCGCTCCGCATCCTCGCGGGGCTTGCCGGCCTTGTGCTCCTCGCCGCCCTCGGCCTCGCCGGCTGGTGGGTCTGGCCGCGGAGCCCGATGGCCGCCCGCTTCGGCCCAGCCGAGTGTCGCCATCTCCCGCTCGAGGATGCCGAGACCGGCCGCCCGATCGCCGGCATCGAGGACATTGCCCGCTACCGCGACGTGCTGTTCCTCTCGGTCGAGGACCGGCTCGCGGCCGAGCGTCTCGCCGGCGCGGGCGAGCCCGTGCCGGAGGGTGCGCTCTACCGCCTGCCGCTCGCACGGCTCTCCGAGCCCGGGCCGATCGCGCTCCGCAACCAGGCGGAGGGCTTCTTCGGCGAGCTGCACCCGCATGGGATCGATGCGCGGCTCGCCAAGCTCGTCGCCGTCAACCGCCGCTGGGGGCCCGAGGGTGCCGCCGGCGCGGAGATCCGGGTCTACGCGATCCGCGACGACCGGCTCGAGGCGCTGCGCCGGCTGCCCAATCCGGGCCTCTGCGCCGCCAATGACCTGGTGCTCGACGGGCTCGACGTGCACCTCACCCTCGACCGCGCAGGCTGTCCCGGCATCGCGCTCGGCGAGATGCTGCCGGGCCGCGCCGAGGGGCGGCTGGCTCGCATGGGCGTCTCGGACGATGCAAGCGCGCGGCTGCGCGTGCTGGGCGAAGGGTTTGCCTTCCCCAATGGCATCGCTTCGGTCTCGCGAGGTGGCGAGACGCTGCTGATCGTGGGCGAGACCCGGGCGGCACGGCTGCGTCTCTTGGCGCTCGGGGCGGGAGGGCCGGCCGAGCCGCGGGGCGAGATCGCGCTACCCGGCGGCCCCGACAACCTGACCGCCGGGCCCGAGGGGATCGTCGCCGCGCTTCATCCGAGCCTCTTGCGCTTCTTCGCCTATCGCCGCGGCGTGACGGAGACCGCGCCCACGCGCCTTGCCCTCGTTGAGCCGACGAGCGGCGCGATAGAGATCCTCTATGACGATCCGGCGGGTGAGCGCCTCTCGGGCGCCACCGTCGGGGTGCTGGCCGGGGAGCGGCTGGTGGCGGGATCGGTGCGCGCCGCGGGGCTGCTGGTCTGCGAGCCGCCGGCATGAGGGTTCTGGTCACCGGAGCGGCGGGGTTCTTGGGGCGCCACCTGGTAGAGCGTCTCGCCGCCCGGGGCGATCACGTCATGGCCATCGATCTCGCCACGGATCCGCCCGTCGTGGGAGCTGCGGAGACGCGACGCGCCTCGGTGACCGACGCCGCCGCCATGGCCGAGGCCGCGCGGGGCTGTGAGGGCGTGATCCATGCGGCGGCGGTGACGGGGCTCTGGGCGCGCGATCCGGCGGTGTTCGAAAGCGTCAACGTTGCGGGCACGCGCCGGGTGCTGGCCGCCGCGGCCGCGGGCGGCGCTTCGCGGGCGGTGCATGTCTCGAGCTATGTCACGTGCATCTCGGGCCGTCGGGGAGATCCGCAGCGCACCGTCGACGAGACCGAGGAGCTGCCCGAGGAGGCGATGCTCGGCCCCTATCCGCGGTCGAAATGGCGGGCCGAGCGGGTGGCGACGGGCGAGCCCCTGCCGGCCGCGATCGTGCTGCCGGCGGCGCCGATCGGTCCGGGCGACCGTGCGCCGACACCCCCGGGCGGCATGCTGCGCGACATGGCCGAGGGGAAGCTGCCGGCGATGATCGACTGCCTGTGGGCGCTCGTCGACATCCGTGCGCTGGCCGACGGGGTGATCGCGGCGCTCGACCGGGGCGCGCCGCGCCGGCGCTATCTGATGACCGGGGAGACGCTGACGACCGACGAGATGGTCGCGGCCTTCGAGCGGGCGAGTGGCCTGCGCGGCCCCCGTGCACGTGTGCCCTATGGGGTGGCGCTCGCCGCTGCGCAGGTGGAGGCGCGGGTCTCCCGCCTGACCGGGCGCCCGCCCAAGGCCCCGCTGACGGGCGTGCGCCTCGCCGGCCCGCGCCTCCGCTTCGACTGCACCCGTGCGCGCGAGGAGCTCGGTTTCGCACCGCCGCCGATCGAGGGCGCCATGCGCGACGCGCTCCTCTGGCTGCGCGCCGAGGGGCGGCTCTCGCGCACGCTCCCGGGCCTCGATCAGCCGGAGGGGTAGGTCCGCCCTTTCCAGGCGCCGCCGCGGCCCATCCAGTGGCGCCGGGCGCTGTCGAGCGTCATCAGTGTGTAGAAGAAGGCCGCGAGCGGGAGCGCGAAGGCCTGCCACCAGGGCCGGCCGAAGAGCCGCAGCGTCGGGCGATAGGCGCGCGCCGAGAGGCCCCAGGCCGCCGCACCGAGGAGCGCTGCCGGCCACGCGCCATGGAGCGGCAGCGTCAGCACCGCCAAAGGCCCCGCGAGATAGACCAGCGCCATCCCTGCGAGCGTGCCGGCGAGCAGGAGCGTCGAGTGGCGGAGCTGCGCGAAGGCCGTGCGTGCCACCATGCGCCAGATCGTGCCGAGGTGGCGGTTGTCGCGCATGCTCTCCACCGTGTTGCGCGCGAGACCGAGCCAGATCCCGCGCCGGGGCGGCCCGCGCTTGACCCGCGCCGCCAGCGTACAGTCATCGATCAGCGCGCCGCGGATCGAGGCGATGCCGCCGATCTCCGCAAGCGCCTCGCGCCGGATCAGCACGCACCCCCCCGCGGCCCCCGCAGTGTCGCGGGCCGGGTCCGCCACCCAGCCGAACGGGTAGAGTTTTTGGAAGAAGAACAGGAAAGCGGGGATCAGCAGCCCGCCCCAAAAGCCTCGGTCGTCGAGCCGCGCCATCAGCGAGACGAGTGCGAACTGGCGGTCCGCGCCATAGGTGACGAGCCGGCCAAGCGCTTCGGGCTGGTGGAGGATGTCGGCATCGGTGAGGAGGAGCCACTCGGCCTCGGGGTCGATCTCCCCGGCCGCGCGGATGCCGGTCTCGAGCGCCCAGAGCTTGCCGGTCCAGCCCTCGGGCAGGGGCGGCGCGCTCAGCACATGGATCGGGCGGGCCGAGCGGGCGGCCACCTGGCGCGCGATCTCGCCCGTGCCGTCGGTGGAGCCGTCATCGACCAGGATCACCGTCAGCCGCCCGCGATAGTCGCTCGCGGCATGGCCCTGGAGGACGGTGCGGATCGTCTCCGCCTCGTCGCGCGCCGGGATCACCGCGACGACGGCCGGCGGCGGCTCGGGCAGGCGCACCTGACCCGGCAGGCCCCGGTCGGCCCGCCAGAAGCCGCCGCGCAAGCACAGCAGCCAGATCCAGGCGAGCAGCGAGACGAAGGCACCGGCAGTCAAGAGAAGATCGGTCATGGCATCCGCGATCGCGAAATTGTGAGGGCTTGGAGCTGAAGCTGTCTAGCCGAGCGCTAGCACGGCGGGATTGAGCAATAAATCCTGTCGCAATTGTGTTCTGCACCGCGACACACTAGGGTGCCGGAAAACGGACAGAGGGACATGGGCGAGCAGGCAGGCATCGCGGCCAATGGCGCCGAGGCGCTGACCGCGCCGTCCGGAAAGGGCGCGGAGGGGGAGAATTTCCCCGTCGGCTCCCGTCTGATTGCGCCGCATTTGCGCCCTCATGTCATGCGGTACTATGCCTTCGCGCGGGCGACGGACGACATCGCCGATGCGCGGCATCTCTCGCCGCAAGAGAAGATTCGCCGGCTCGATCTCTTCGAGGCGGGGCTCGCGCCCGGCGCTGCGGGGCCGGAGATCGCGGTCCGCCTCGGCGCGTCGCTGCGGGAGACGGGCGTGCCGATCCGGCGCGCCGCGGATCTCTTGATCGCCTTCCGCCAGGACGCGCTCCAGTCGCGCTATCCGGACTGGGAGGCGCTCCTGGGCTATTGCGCGAACTCGGCGCATCCGGTCGGGCGCTACCTCCTCGACCTCCACAGCGAGGACCCGGCGACCGGCCCCGCGGGCGATGCGCTCTGCGCCGCGCTCCAGGTGATCAACCACCTTCAAGATCTCGGCGACGACCGGCGCCAGCTCGACCGGGTCTACCTGCCCGGCGACTGGATGCGCGCGGCCGGCATCGACGAAACCGCGCTCGACGAGCGGGCGGTCTCGCCCGGTCTTCGCGAGGTGATGGAGCGGTGCCTCGACGGCGTCGACCGGCTGCTCGATGCCGCCGAGCCGCTCGCCGGCTGCATCCGCTCGCGCCGGCTCGGGGCCGAGACCGCGGTGATCCAGCGCCTCGCCCGACGGCTCGCGGCGCGGCTCCGGCGCGAGGACCCGCTGGCGACCCGCGTGAAGCCGCGCAAGGCCGACATCGCACGGGCCGCCGCGGCCGGGCTCTGGCGCCTGGTGCTGCCGGGAGGCATGACACGCGCCGGGATGGCGCGCGCGAGGCACCCGTGAGCGGGCAGGCCGGCATCGCTGAGGAGGGCTTCCCGGAGACGGGCATCGGGGCGCTTCTGCCGCTCCCGGCGCCACCGGGTGTCGAGCCGGCGGCGATCGTCGCGGAGATCACGGCGCGGTCGAAAACCTCCTTCGCCAACGGCATGCGGATCCTCGCGCGCCCGCGGCGCGAGGCGATGTGGGCGCTCTACGCCTTCGCACGGGTGATCGACGACATCGCCGACGGGCCCGACGATGGCCCCGACTGGCCGCTCCCCGAGAAGCACGCCGCCCTCGACGCCTGGCGCGCGGAGATCGCCGCGCTCTATGCCGGAGAGCCGCGCTCGGCGATCGGAGAGGCGCTCTCGGGGCCGATTGCGCGCTATGCCCTGCCGCGGGCGGAGTTCGACGCGTTGATCGACGGCATGCAGATGGATGCCGACGGGCCGATCGTGGCGCCGCCGATGAGCACCCTCCGGCGCTACACGCGCCGCGTCGCCGGCGCGGTGGGGCTTCTCTCGATGCGGATCTTCGGGGCGTGGCGGGGCGAGGTCTCGGAGCGGCTCGCGCTCCATCTCGGCGACGCGTTCCAGCTCACCAACATCCTGCGCGACATCGAGACCGATGCGTCGATGGGCCGGCTCTACCTGCCGGCCGAAGTCCTCGACGCCCACGCCATCCCGCACGACCCGGCGGCTGCGGCCGCGCATCCCGCGCTCCCGGCGGCCGCGACCGATCTCGGTCGGCTGGCGCGGGCCGAGTTCGCCGCCGTCCGCCCGCTGGTGCGCGCCCATGCACGCACGCGCCTCGCGCCGGCGCTGCTGATGATGGGCGTCTATGCGGCCTATCTCGCGCGGATGGAGGCGGCGGGCTTTCGCCGCGGCGCCGTCGTCCGGCTCTCCAAGGCCGAGAAGATCTGGCGCGGCCTCGCCTGTTTCGTCGCCCCGCGGATGACGGCGCTCGGACCCGCCCGGGGCGCGCATGGCTGACGGCGCGATCCTGCCGGACCACGGCACCGCCGGGGCGGGCCCGCAGGGCGCGCCCAGGGTCCATGTGGTGGGTGCGGGGCTGGCCGGGCTCTCGGCGGCGGTGCGCCTTGCCGAGGCCGGGCGGCGCGTGGTGATCCACGAGGCGCAGGCCCATGCCGGCGGGCGCTGTCGGAGCTTTGAGGATCCGCGCCTCGGCCGGCGCATCGACAACGGCAACCACCTGGTGCTGACGGGCAACCCCTCGGTGCGCGCCTATCTCGCGGCGATCGGGGCGGGCGACCGGCTGGTGGCCGAGCCCGACGCGGCCTTCGCCTTCGTGGATCTCGCGACCGGCGAGCGCTGGCGGGTGCGGCTCAATGACGGTCCGGTCCCCTGGTGGGTCGCGGCGCCCGGCCGGCGGATCCCCGGCACGCGGCTCGCCGACTATCTCGGCGGCTGGCGGCTCGCGCTTGCGGGGGCCGATGCGACGGTGGCCGATGTGATCCGTGACCGCGGCGCGCTCTGGACGCGGTTCTGGGAGCCGATGACGCTCGCCGCGATCAACACGACGCCGGAGCGCGCCTCGGCCCGCCTCCTCTGGCGCGTGCTGTCGGAGACGTTCCTCCGTGGCGGCGCCCATGCCCGGCCGATGCTGGCGCCCGAGGGCCTCGGCGAGGCGCTGGTCGAGCCCGCGGTCCGCTGGCTCGCCGCGCGCGGCGTCGAGCTCCGCCATGGCCGCGTGCTCCGCGCCGTCGAGCGGGAGGGGGGCCGCGCCACCGCGCTGCGCTTCGCCGATGGCACCGAGCGGCTCGGGCCCGGCGACAGCGCGGTGATCGCCCTGCCGCCCTCGCGGCTGCGAGCGGTGCTGCCCGAGACCGACCCGCCGGAGGATGCCTGCGCGATCCTCAACGCCTTCTTCCGCCTCGCGCCCGAGGACGCCGCCCGCATCGCCGAGGCGCCGCGCATCCTCGGCGTCCTTTCCGCGACCACGCATTGGATCTTCCGCCGCGGCGACGTGGTCAGCCTCACCGTGTCGGCGTCCGACGCACTTGGTCTCGATCGCACCGATCCCGAGGTTCTTCTGCCACGCCTTTGGGCGGAAACGGTCCGTGCGCTTGGCCTGCCGGCTGACAGCCGCTATGTCGCGGCACGGCTCAACAAGGAGCGACGGGCGACCTTTGACCAGTCACCCGCGGGCCTGGCGCGCCGTCCGTCGGCGCGCACGCCGCTGGCCAATCTGTGGCTCGCGGGCGATGCGACCGAGACCGGGCTGCCGGCGACCCTCGAGGGCGCCGTGCGCTCCGGCGAAACCGCGGCGCGCCTTGCAGGGGTGCGCGTTGCCTGAACCCCGGGCTGACCCGGCCCGACCGAAGTGACGACGACACACAAAAAGACGACCGACGGCGGAGAGTGGGACAGATGCATCATAGCACCAGCAGGGTGACGAGCACGGCCTCGGGCACAGGCAACGGGAGGATCACGGGGCCAGCCGCGGCCACGATGGGCAGTCAGGGCCTGAGCCACGCCTCCGCCGAGCCGGCGGGCCTTGATCCTGCCGAGGATCTGCCGCCCGACCATGCCGGCCTGCGCGACCTGATCGACGAACAGGGCGAGAAGCTCTGGGCGCTTCAGCGCGAGGACGGGCATATCGTGTTCGAGCTCGAGGCGGATTGCACGATCCCGGCCGAATACATCCTCCTCCGCCATTTCCTCGGCGAGATCGACGCCCCCCGCGAGACGCGGCTCGCGCGCTATATCCGTAGGGTGCAGAATGCCGACGGCTCCTGGCCGCTGTTCCACGAGGGCGCCGGCAACATCTCGGCGACCGTCAAGGGCTATTGGGCGCTCAAGCTCGCGGGCGACGACCCCGACGCCCCGCATATGCGCCGCGCGCGCACCTGGCTGCTGGGTCAGGGCGGCGCCGCCAAGGCCAATGTGTTCACCCGGATCATGCTGGCGCTCTATCGCGAGATCCCGTGGCAGGGGATGCCCTGCATGCCGGTCGAGGCGATGCTGCTGCCGCGCTGGTTCCCGTTCCACATGTCCAAGATCGCCTACTGGTCGCGCACGGTGCTGACGCCGCTCCTGATCCTTTATGCGCGCCGGGCCGAGGCGGTGAACCCGACGGGGCTGCGTATCAGCGAGCTGTTCCTCACGCCGCCCGAGGAGGAGCGCCAGTGGCAGGTCAACCCCACTGGCTCGCGCCTCGGCGACGCATTCCTGGTGCTCGACAAGCTGCTGCACCGGATCGAGCCGCTGATGCCCAAGCGCCCGCGCGAGCGTGCCGTGCGCGAGGCCGAGCGGTTCCTCCTCGACCACCTCAATGGCGAGGACGGGCTCGGCGGCATCTATCCCGCGATGGCCAATGCGGTGATGGCGCTCCGCGTGCTCGGCTATGCGGAGGACCATCCGGCCATGGTGACCGCCCGCGCCGCGATCGAGAAGCTGGTGGTGGAGCGCGAGACCGAGGAGGGCGGGGAGACCTATCTCCAGCCCTGCGTCTCGCCGGTCTGGGACACCTGCCTCGCCGCCCAGGCGTTCCTGGAGGCGGGTGCGCGGGATGACCCGCGGCTCACACGCGCGCTCGACTGGCTGGCCGAGCGGCAGATCCTCGAGCATGTGGGCGACTGGGCGGTGCGCCGGCCGGGGCTGCGGCCCGGCGGCTGGGCGTTCCAGTACGAGAACCCGGACTATCCGGATGTCGACGACACCGCGGTGGTGATCATGGCGATGCACCGCGCCGACCCCGAGCGCTATGCGCGCAACATTGCGCGGGCCTGCGAATGGGTGGCGGGGATGCAGTCCTCGAGCGGGGGCTGGGGGGCCTTCGATCCGGAGAACGAGCACTACTATCTCAACTCGATTCCGTTCGCCGATCATGGCGCGCTGCTCGACCCGCCGACGGTCGATGTCACCGCCCGCTGCGTCGGCGCGCTCGCCCAGGTGGATGCCGAGCGCTATGCCGAGCCGATTGCGCGGGGGGTGGGGTATATCCGCCGCGAGCAGGAGGCCGACGGCAGCTGGTACGGACGCTGGGGCGCCAACTACATCTATGGCACCTGGTCGGCGCTGGTGGCCTTGAACGGGGCGGGCGAGGACATGTCGCAGCCCTATATCCGACGCGCGGTCGAGTGGCTGAAGTCTCGCCAGCAGCCCGATGGCGGCTGGGGCGAGGGGCTCGAGAGCTACGAGCCCTGGGGTCGCGGACATGGGGCGACGGCGACGGCCTCGCAGACCGCCTGGGCGCTCCTCGGGTTGATCTCGGCGGGCGAGGTGGAGAGTGCCGAGGTCTCGCGCGGGGTCGCCTGGCTCGCCCGGGCGCCGCGCGAGGAGGGGAGCCCGCGCTGGGAGGAGCGGCACTGGACCGGCACCGGATTCCCGCGGGTGTTCTATCTTAAATATCACGGCTATGCGGCGTTCTTCCCGCTCTGGGCGCTGGCGCGCTACGAGTCGGTGACGGCGTCGAATGATCGCCAGGTGAAATGGGGCATCTGACGGGATCGGGCGCTGAGGCGGCAGGGGCCGACGGGCGTCCCCCCCCCCCCCCCCCCCCCCCCCCCCCCCGACCCCGGCAGCCCCCGCCCCGCGCCCGCAAGAGCGGAGCGCGGG
>CAYORO010000044.1:0-5464 GCA_964406355.1 uncultured Limibaculum sp. | reverse complement strand
GGGGCCGACGGGCGTCCCACCGGCCCGCACCGGCCCGCCGCCCCCTGCCGCGGCTGCCCGCGCGCGCGCAGGCGATGATCGTTCGCGGGGTCGGTGCGTCATGATCCCGGAGCCGAAGCTCGGCATCATCGCCGGCATGGAGGCCGAGCTCGACGTGCTCGGGCGCTGGCGCAGCCACAAGCGCGTGATCGCGGGCGCCACGGGGGCGAGCCCGCGCCGCACCGGCCGGGCTGCGCTCAGGATGTGGAGCGAGGGCTGTCGGATGCTGCTCTCCTGGGGGCTCGCCGGCGCGCTCGATCCGGAGCTCCGACCGGGCGACCTGATCCTGCCGGACGCCGTGGTGACCGAGGACGGGCGCGGCATCGCCCTCGAGGTCGATCGGATCGAGGAGGGCCGGGCCGCCACCGACGAGCCGCCGATGCGGATTGCGGGGGCCGACCGGATCGTCGCGACGCCTGACGCGAAGGCCAAGCTCGCCGAGGCGACGGGGGCCGTGGCCGTCGATATGGAGACCCATCTGATCGCGCGCGCCGCTCTCGAAGCCGGTTTCCCGGCGATCGCCATCCGCGCCATCGCGGACCCGGCCGAGCGCGCCATCCCCCCCGTGGCGCGCGATGCGCTCGACGCCCAGGGGCGACCGCAGACGCTGAAGGTGATCGGCGGGGTGCTGGCCGATCCGCGCCAGATCGGGCCGCTGCTCGCGCTGCGGCGCGATTATCGCGCGGGCCTCGAGGCGCTGGCCGAGGCCGCCAAGACCGATCTCTTCGAGCGGCTGATCGCAGCGACGCCGCGGATCTGATCGCCCCTTGCGCACCTCGCCGCTGCGCCTAAGCTCGCGCCATGCTGCACGCGCCGACCCCTGACCATCTGACCGCGCTGCACCGCCTGATCGGCGAGGCCGGGCCGCCCGAGGGCGGCGTCGACCCGCGCTATCTCTCCGAGCCGCGGGACCGCTATCACGGCCGTGCGGCGACGGTCCTGCGCCCGCGCAGCACCGAGGAGGTGGCGGCGATCCTGCGTCACTGCCAGGCTGCGCGGCTGCCGGTGATCCCCTATGCCGGCGGCACGGGCCTCGTCGGTGGGCAGGTGAGCGAGACCGGCCCCGAGCCGGTGATCCTCTCGCTCGAGCGTATGACCCGCATCCGCCGCGTCTCGCCGGAGGACGGGGTGATCGTTGTCGAGGCGGGGGTGATCCTCGCCGATGTCCAGCGCGCGGCGGCGGAGGCCGGGCGGCTCTTTCCGCTGACGCTCGCGGCCGAGGGGACGGCGCGGATCGGCGGCGTGCTGGCCACCAATGCGGGCGGCGTGCAGGTGCTGCGCTACGGCAATGCGCGCGAGCTTTGCCTCGGGATCGAGGCGGTGCTGCCGGACGGCTCGGTGCATCACGGGCTCAAGATGCTGCGCAAGGACAACACGGGTTACGATCTCCGCCATCTCCTGATCGGCTCGGAGGGCACGTTGGGGGTGATCACGGCAGCGGTGCTCCGGCTCTTCCCGCGCCCGGCCGAGACGCTGACGGCGATGATCGCGGTGCCCGAGCCGGCAGCGGCGGTGACGCTGCTGCATCGCCTCCGCGAGCGCCTCGGCGACGGCATCTCGGCCTTCGAGCTGATCGCGGCGCGCGGGATCGCCTTCGTGCTGGCCCAGCACCCGGAGAAGACCGACCCGCTCGGGGGTCACCCCGCCTGGCGCGTGATCCTCGAGATCGGTGCACCGCCCGAGACGGGGCTCCGTGATCGGGCCGAGGCGGCGCTCGCGGAGGCGTTCGAGGCGGGGCTCGCGACCGACGGTGCGATCGCCGCCTCCGAGGCGCAGGCGCAGGCGATGTGGTGGCTCCGCGAGACCATCCCCGAGGCAAACCGGCGCATCGGCGCGATCGCGAGCCACGATATCTCGGTGCCGCTCAGCGAGATCGCGCGCTTCATCGCCGAGGGGGACGGTCTGATCGCCGAGATCGAGCCGCAGATCCGGGTCAACTGCTTCGGCCATGTCGGCGACGGCAATCTGCACTACAACCTGTTCCCGCCGGAGGGCGTGAGCAAGGCCGAGTTTCAGCATCTGAGGGAGCGCGCGAGCCGGGCGCTGCACGAGCGGGCCGCGGCGCTCGGCGGCTCGATCTCGGCCGAGCACGGGATCGGCCGGGCCAAGCGGGCCGACCTCGCGCGCTTCGGCGATCCGGCCAAACTTGCGGCGATGGGCGCGATCAAGCGCGCGCTCGACCCGGACGGGATCATGAACCCGGGCGCGGTGCTCTCATCAGGTCTTGAGGGGCCGTGAGGCCGGCCCGATCGGGGAGGGCTGGGATGGGGATGAGGAACGGCCGGGCCGATCCGCCGGTGGGGTCAGAGCTCGCGCAGATCGTCCGCCATGGGGCGGCCATCGCGGCCCGAGCGGATCTCGAACTCGACCTTCTGGTTGTCCTTCAGACCCTCGAGACCTGCGGCGCGCACGGCCGTGATGTGCACGAACACGTCCTTCCCACCCTCTTCCGGGGCGATGAAGCCGTAGCCCTTTTCCGCATTGAACCACTTGACGGTTCCAATGGCCATGTTTTCAGTCCTCTGTCCGGCGGGCGCTGGCCCCTGCTGACGTTCCGCGCGCTGCCTCGGGGGAGAACGGTACCAGACAACGCCCCCGCACCCTGGATCCGGGGGGAGAAGACTTTACGGCCATTCCGCGCGAGTGAGCGCCGGCAATATGTACGCGATTCCCGACCTTGACGCAACGAATGGCCGCCCCAGCGGGCCCTCCGGGCGCCGGAGTCCGGGCGCCTCAGGCGATCCGGGGAACCCCTGGTGACGTTGGGTGAGGGCGCAGCCCCGATCCTGCTGGCAGGGCCCACGGCGTCCGGCAAATCGGCGCTCGCACTCGCCCTCGCCGAGCGGGTCGGCGGGCTGGTGATCAACGCCGACAGCCAGCAGGTCTATGCGGGATGGCGCATCCTCTCGGCCCGTCCCGGGCCCGAGGAGGAGGCCCGCGCGCCGCATCGGATGTACGGCCATGTCGCGCTCGAGACGGTCTATTCGACCGGCGCCTGGGTCCGCGACTGCGCGGTGGCGCTCCGCGAGGCGCAGGGCTCCGGGCGGCGCGCCATCATTGTCGGCGGCACTGGGCTCTATTTCAAGGCGCTCACCGAGGGGATCGCGCCGATCCCGACCGTGCCGGCCGCGCTCCGCCGCGCGGGCGAGGCGGCGCTCGAGCGTGACGGGCTCGTGGAGTTTGCGCGCCATCTCGCGGCACGGGACCCGGAGACCGCGGCGGTGATCGACCTTGCCAACCCGATGCGGGTGCTCCGCGCCTGGGAGGTGCTCGAGCACAGCGGCGTCGGGCTCGCCGCCTGGCGGGCGCGGACCGGGCCCCCGGTGCTGCCGAGCGGAGAGGCGGTGCGGCTTGCGGTGGTGCCGCCCCGTGCGCGGCTCTACGGGCATTGCGAGGCGCGGTTCGACGCCATGATGGCCGCGGGCGCGCTCGAAGAGGTCCGCGCCGTGATGGCGCTCGGGCTGCCGGCCCATGCGCCGGGGCTGAAGGCGGTCGGCGCGCCGGAGCTCGCGGCCCATCTCCGTGGCGAGATCGGCCTGCCCGAGGCCGTGGCCGCCGCGAAGACCGCGACGCGCCGCTATGCCAAGCGCCAGCTCACCTGGGTGCGCAACCAGATGGCCGACTGGCAGCCGATCGCCGAGCCCATCTCGGCCGACACGGCTCAGGCGGTCGCCGATGCGCTGTTGCCGAGCCGCTGAGGGCGACGGACCAGCGCCAGCGCCCCGAGCCCGCTCAGCAGCAGGAGGGCTGGCGCCGGCACGGGGACCTGCGCCACCTCGAGCGTGACCGTGTAATCGAAGACGAACTCGCCGATATCGTTTTGGAGCACTGTGCCGCTCGATCCGGGAGACAGGAGATACTGGCCCGTCGGGAGCGGTGCCAGTGGCAACGCGCTTTGGGGAACGGAGATCACGACCGGCGCGACGGAGAGCGGCGTCGCCGTGACATCGACCGAGGTCTGTACGATCTCCACGACCTCCAAATCGTCGATGGGCCCAACGATCGAGAACAGCAGCACGCTGACCGAGGCGGTCAGCACGCCGGTTCGCGCATCGTCCGTGAACGCCACATCGATGCCCGTCAGCTGCGTCCTTTCCGGCAGGTTGAAGGTAAACTCGTCAATGTCCCCGGTGCCGAGCGCGCTGGCAGCGGAGGTGGCAGTGCCCATGATCGTGTTGGTGCCGATGTCGAGGATGAAGTTGCTCGGGCCGAGCAGGTCCGAATCCGACAACTCAAGGTCGCCGTCGTCGTCCTCGTTGAAGGTCACGGCCGATGCAGGGCCCGCGACAGCGAGCAGCACGATCAACGCTGCGGACAGCCGCATCTTGGGATCCTCCGGAGTTTGCGCGCCGGGCCGACGACCGACGCTGCGCGGCCGACAGATTACGCCGCACACTCGCCCCCTTCAATCTCGGATCTTGCGTGCCGCGCCTCCGACGGCAAGAAACTTGCTGCACCGCGACGATTTTTCCGGCACCGCCCATGCCGGGCGGATTGACGGTGTCGCACGCTGTGGTATGCGGGGGCTGCAAACGACGGAGCGGCAGATGACCATCCTTATCGTATCGTGGGCGCGCGGGACCCGGGGAAGCTGAGGCTGCCACGGATCTGACCGCGCGCGAGAGGCCCCCTGACCGGGGCCTTTTTCGTTTGCGCACACACGGGCCGGCGCAGGGTGCGCCGGGAAGCAAGACGGGAGACCGAGAATGGCCGACACGCCGATGGCCGAGATGAGCCGCATGAAGCCGACGGGCACCGAGATGACCGGCGCCGAGATCGTGGTCCAGGCACTCAAGGACCAGGGTGTCGAGGTCGTGTTCGGGTATCCGGGCGGCGCGGTCCTCCCGATCTATGACGAGATTTTCAAGCAGAACGACATCCGCCACGTGCTCGTGCGCCACGAGCAGGGCGCGACCCATATGGCCGAGGGCTATGCCCGCTCGACCGGCAAACCGGGCGTCGTGCTGGTCACCTCGGGCCCGGGCGCGACCAACGCGGTCACCGGGCTGACCGACGCGCTGATGGACTCGATCCCGATCGTCGTCCTCACAGGCCAGGTGCCGACCTTCATGATCGGCAACGATGCGTTCCAGGAGGCCGACACCGTCGGCATCACGCGCCCCTGCACCAAGCACAACTGGCTGGTGAAGGAGACCGACCGGCTCGCGGACACCATGCACCAGGCCTTCCATGTGGCGCCCCGCGGGCGCCCGGGCCCGGTGCTCGTCGACATCCCCAAGGACGTGCAGTTCGCCACCGGCACATATCCCGTGACCGAGGATGCCGGCACCGCGCGCTATGCGCCCCAGACCCGCGGCGACCGGGCGGCGATCGCGGCCGCGGTCGAGCTCCTCGAGCGGGCCGAGCGCCCGATCCTCTACACCGGCGGCGGCGTGATCAATTCGGGGCCAGAAGCCTCGCGGCT
>CAYORO010000043.1:0-18633 GCA_964406355.1 uncultured Limibaculum sp. | reverse complement strand
CGCAGTTGGAGCCGGGGAAGACGATCACGGCGGCGCGCATCGGCGGCCTCCTCGGTCAAAGCCGTTCGACGGCGAAATCCTCGATCACGGTGTTGGCGAGAAGCGTCTCGCACATGCGGCGGGCAGCGGCCTCGGCAGCGCTGGCGTCGGTCTCGGCGAGGTCGAGATCGATCACCTTGCCCTGGCGCACGCTCTCGACGCCGGCAAAGCCGAGCGCGCCGAGCGCTTGGCGGATCGCCTCGCCCTGAGGGTCGAGCACGCCGTCCTTGAGGGTCACGAAGATGCGGAGCTTCATCGGCCACCTCCCGGCGCCCTCTTAGCGGTGCCCTCGGCCTCCGGCAACTGCCGTCAGGCAGGCGCGGCCCGAACCGCGCGGGTGGGCGTTCCGTGGCGGATGACCGCGTCGATCAGCATCCAGAGCAGCAGCCCGTTGCAGAGATGCCAGAGGAAATGCGTGCCGATCGGGAACCACTCGCAGGCCGGCCGGTCGAGGGTGCGGAAGACGAGCGACAGCGCGAACACCCCCGAGGCGCGCATCAGGACCACGCCCGCGGGGTGATCCCGCGCCCGGTCGAGCCAGATCCCGACCGCCAGGAGCGCGAGGCAGGCGGGATAGTAGGAGACCGAGTTGGCGTATTGCCCGAGCAGCGGCGGCACGATCTGGCGAAACACCGTGGCGGCCGCGAGCATCGCAACGAGAAACCCCGCCGTAGCCAGCCCCGCCTCGCGCCAGGTGAGCCCCGCGAAGCGGCTCATCGTCACGGTGAAGTAGCCGAGGATGAACATCACGATCGGCCCGCTGTCGGCCGCGCCCGCCCAGGGGGTGGCGTAGGTGTGGAAAAGGAACGAGCCGACCCCCACCACGATCGCGTTGCCCGAGAGCCAGGCAACCGGCCAGTCCGGCGCCGGGTCGCGAAAGAGTGCAGGGCTCGCGATCAGCCCGGCGCCCACGAAGACCACGCTCAGCACATAGACCGGGATCACCAGCGGCCGGTAGAGCGGCCCGCCGCCGAGCGCGAAGAGAAGTCCTATCGTGTGCGCGAAGAAGGCGATGATCCCGGCCGCCATCAGCGCGGCGGCCAGCACCTCGCGCCCGAGCCCGGCCTGGCCGCGCCGGCCCTGCGACAGGATCGCGATCACCCCGGCGGCGATGAAGGCGATGTTGCTCACCGCGTTGAGCGGCTCGGCCCAGAAGGCGGCGGTCACCCGTTCGCAATAGAGGAAGAGGTCGCGTGTAAGATTCATGTCAATCAGACATTACACTCAATGGTGTCAGATGTGAACCGCCCGCCTTCGCTCACGTCCGCGTCATCACTGGCCGGAGCCGTTGATTTCCGCCACCTGCACAGCTAGCGATTTGTTGAGTTGAGGCCGGAGGCACGACCCGCGATGGCGACACCGACGATGAACGGCTTGCTGACGGTGCGCGGATCGCTCGCGCAGATCGGCGCGGGCGCCGGGCTCATGGCCCTCAACCTCGTGGCGGCGGCCTTCTTCTTCAGCTACGGGATCGAGGCGCTGCTGCGCGCCTGGGTGACGCCGGAGTACAGCCACGGCCCGGTGATCCCGTTGCTCTCAGCCTACATGTTCCTGCGCGAGATGAAATCGGTGCCGCCGGCGGCCGGGCCCGTGACCGATCGCGGCCCCGGTGTGGCGCTGGTGATCTTCGCGCTAGCGATGGGGCTCCTGGGGCTCCTCGTGCAGATCCCCGACATCGTCACCTATGCGCTGATCCTCTGGGTCGGCGGCACGGTGCTGCTCTCCTTCGGGCTCCGACGCGGCTGGTATTTCTGGCCCTCGGTGCTGCATCTCGTGTTCATGCTGCCGCTGCCGCAGTTCATCTATTGGCCGGTCTCGATCTGGCTGCAGATGGTCTCGAGCCGCATCGGGGTGGACATCGTCGCGATGTTCGGCGTGCCGGTCTATCTCGACGGCAACGTGATCGATCTCGGCATCTACCAGCTTCAGGTGGCCGAGGCCTGCTCGGGCCTGCGCTATCTCTTCCCTGTCATGAGCTTCTCCTATGTGTTCGGCGTGCTCTATCGGGGCCCGGTCTGGCACAAGCTGGTGCTGCTGCTCTCGGCCGCGCCGATCACGGTGCTGATGAACTCGGTGCGGATCGGGATCGTCGGCGTGCTGGTCGACCAGTTCGGGATCCAGCATGCCGAGGGGTTCCTGCATCTCTTCGAGGGCTGGGTGATCTTCGTCGCCTGCGTGATGATGCTCTTCGGCCTCGCCTGGGCGATGCGGCGGATCCAGGGACTGCGCGGGCCGCTCGGCGAGTCGATCGATCTCGACTTCGACGGCATCGGCACCCAGATGGCGCGCTTCGGCGAGATCACGCGCTCGACGGCGCTGGTGACGGCGACCGGTGCAACCATCGCCTTCGCAGCGCTCTGGTTCGCCCTGCCCGAGCGCGCGGAGGTCCGCCCCGAGCGCGAGAGCTTCGCGAGCTTCCCGACAGCGCTCGGCGACTGGCAGGTGCACCCGACCGTGATCGCGCCGCAGATCCTGCATGTGCTGCGCGCCGACGACCATCTGGCCGCCACCCTGCGCGCGTCGAGCGGCGGCGCCCCGGTGGATCTCTTCATCCCCTACTATCACAAGCTGACCGAGGGCCACGGCATCCACAGCCCGGAAGTCTGCCTGCCGGCCGGCGGCTGGGAGGTGAGCGCGCTCGAGGCACGGACCGTCCCGCTCGACGGCGGTCGCGAGATCACCCTCAACCGCGCGCTGATCACCAAGGGGCCGCAGCGCCAGATCGTCTGGTACTGGTTCGAGCAGCGCGGCCGCCAGGTGACGAACGACTTCGCCGCCAAGTTCCACAACATCTCCGACGCGCTGTCGCGGGGGCGGACCGACGGTGCGCTGGTGCGGCTGATGACGCCGCTCGCGCGGGCCGAGACCGAGGCGGCGGGCGATGCGCGGATCGAGGAGGTGCTGGCGCTGCTCGTGCCCGAGCTGCCACGCTATCTGCCGGAGTGAGGTTTGGGCCCGAGGGCGCCGGGAACGCGCCGCGACGGCTGACGCGCCCTCTAGGCGGAACGAGGCTTTTCGACTAAGCAAATCAACACGATGTGCCCCGACACTCGGCCTTTCAGGTCTTCGGGGCGCGCGCGTGAGCCAGGCGGCGCGGTCCGGGCCGCCGCAACGGAGGGTGTGCATGGTGGGGGCTCGGATCCGTCAGAGCGAGGGTGCCGCTCGGCTGGGCAGCCGGCTGTGGGCCTGGGCCGCCGTCGCCATCGTGCTGGTGCTCGCGGGCTGCGACAGCGTCGAGGAACGCGCCGAGAAACACTATGCGAGAGGACTGGAGCTGCTCGAGGCCGGTCAGCCGGTGAAAGCGAGCCTCGAGTTCCGCAACGCGATCCGCCTCGTCGACACCCATGCCCGCGCCAATCTCGAGCTCGGCAAGATCTACGAGGAGATGGGCGAGATCGCCGCCGCGGTCTTCCAGTACCGCAAGGTCGTGGCGCTCGACCCGGACGTGCTCGGCGCGCATCTGCGCCTCGGACAGCTCCTGCTCGCCTTCGACAATATCGAGGAGGCGCAGAAATCCGCGTCGGTCGCCGCTCAGCTCGCGCCTGAGGACCCCAGGGTGCTGATCCTCGAGGCGGCGGTGGCGCTGCGCGGCGGCGACGGGCGCCTCGCGCGGGAGAAGACCGACGCGGCCTTCCGCCAGAGCCCGGACAGCGGCGATATCTGGGTGATGCTCGCGGCCCTTTCGCGCTTCGACGGCGATCTCGAGCGCGCGCTCGAGCAGGTCGATGAGGGCATCCGGCGCGATCCGGAGAATGTGCGGGCGCATCTCTACCGCCTGACGCTCCTCAGCGAGGCCGGACGGGATGCCGAGATCGGGCCGGGGCTCGAACGGCTGATCGAGCTCGATCCAGACAATGCCGGGTTCCTCGATGCGATGGCCCGGTGGCAGGCGCAGTCGGGCGATCTCGCCGGCGCCGAGGCGACGCGCCGGCGCCTCTCCGAGCTCGAGCCCGACAGCCTCGAGCGCGCGCTTGACCTCGTCCGGATGATCGCGGAATCGCGCGGCACCGAGGCCGCCCGCGCCGAGCTCGAGGCGCTGACCGAGGCGCGCGGCGGCACCGCGATCGGCCCCGACCTCGTGCTCGAGATGGTGGCGGTCGAGGTGGACGAGGGCAACTTCGCCGCAGCGACCGGCCGGCTCGAGGCGCTGATCGAGGCGGCCGACGGTGACGCCGCCATCCGCGCCCGGACCCGCCTCGCGCGCATCAAGGTCGCCGAGGGCGACGAGACGGCCGCGCGCGCGCTGATCGATGCCGTGCTCGAGGCCGACCCCAAGAACACCGACGCGCTGATCCTCAGCGGTCGGCTCAGCATCGCCGCGGACGACTTCGACGCGGCGATCCGGCAGCTGCGTGCGGCGCTTGCCGAGGAGCCCTCCTCGGTCGAGGCGCTGCAGCTTCTGGCACTCGCGCATCAGCGCAACGGCTCGCCCGATCTCGCGCGGGAGCGGCTGGCCGAGGCGGCCGAGGCGTCGGACTACGCGACCGCGCCGCTCCTCACCTATGTGCGTCTCTTGGTGGCCGAAGACCGCCCGGGCCCCGCGGCCGATCTGATCGAGACCGTGCTGGTCGAGCGGCCGGGGGATCCGCAGCTGCTTGCCGCCCTCGCCGAGCTGCATGTCAGGACGGGCAATTTCGGCGCCGCCGAGCAGATCGCCTCGCGGCTCCAGGCGCATCCGCTGACCAGCGATATGGGCGACCGGCTGATGGCCGCAGCCCTCGCCGGACAGGCGCGCTATGACGAGACGGTGGCGGTGCTCGAAGGGAGCGAGACCGAAGGGGCCTATCTCGGCGCGATCGTCGCCACGCATCTGCGCAACGACGATCCGGCGGCCGCGCGCAAAGCCGTGGACGAGGCGATCGCGGCGGATGCGCGCAACGCGACCGCCCTGCGCCTGAGTGCCACCCTCGCGCTCCTCGACGGCGACATCGACGGCGCGCGGACTGGCTTTGCCGAGGCCGCGGCAGTGGCGCCCGAGGACCCCGCCTCCTATCTCGCGCTCTTCCGGCTCGAGGCCGGCCTCGGCAACCGCGACGCTGCCTACGCCGCCGTCGAAGCGGGTCTCGAGCGCACCGGCTCGCCGGTCCTGCGCCTCAGCCGCGCGATGCTGCGCGAATCCGCGGGCGATGTCGACGGCGCGATCGCCGACTATCGCCAGCTCTACGAGGAGCAGCCAGGCTCGGAGCTGGTGGCCAACAATCTCGCCTCGATGCTCAGCGACAACGACCCGACGCCCGAGGACATCGAGCGCGCCTTTGCCATCGCCAAGCGCCTGCGCCACACCACGGTCCCGCATTTTAAGGATACATACGGGTGGCTCCTGCATCTTCGCGGCGATTCCCGGGCGGCGCGCGAGCCGATCGAGGAGGCGGCGCGGGAATTGTCCAACAACCCGATTGTCCAGTATCATCTGGGCGTGGTGCTGGCGGAGCTCGGTGAAACCGAGGCGGCACGCGACGCGCTCGAACGGGCGCTCGAGCTTGCCGGAGACAGGACGCTGCCACAGATCGCCGGGGCGCAGGCCCGGCTCGACAGCCTGCCGGTGGCCCAGTGAGGGGCCAGGCGACCCACGGCCCAGCCGGGCCGGCCTGACCGAGGCAGGTGCACGCGCGGAGACGCGGGGAGGATTATGTACGAAGCCTTCTATGGCCTCCGGGACCGCCCCTTCTTGATGACGGCGGATCCCGATTTCCTCTACTGGTCGAACACCCACACGCTTGCGTTCACCATGCTCCGCTACGGCGTGATGAGCCGGGCGCCGCTCACCGTGATCACCGGTGAGATCGGCTCGGGCAAGACCACGCTGGTCCGCCATCTGATCAACGAGATGGGCGAGGACGTGACCGTCGGGCTCGTCTCCAACATGCAGGAGGGGCGCGGCGATCTCCTGCACTGGGTGATGATGTCGTTCGACCAGCCCTTCGACGACACCTCCTATGTCCGCACCTTCCAGCGGCTGCAGGAGTTCCTGATCGAGAACTATGGCGAGGGGCGGCGCTCGATCCTGATCTTCGACGAGGCGCAGAACATGTCGCCCGCCTCGCTCGAAGAGCTGCGCATGCTCTCCAACATCAATGCAGACAAGGACGAGCTCCTGCAGATCATCCTGGTCGGCCAGCCGCAGCTGCGAGACCTGTTGCGCGATCCGGCGCTCGTACAGGTGGTGCAGCGGATCGCGGCCGATTTCCACATCGAGGCGCTGGGGCCCGAGGATGTCGAGGCCTATATCGATCACAGGCTGGCGGTCGCGGGCGCGAGCTGGCGGATCTTCCCGCCGCGCACCTGCGAGCTGATCCACGAGGCGACGGGCGGCATCCCGCGGCTGGTCAACTCGCTCTGCGATCTCTGTCTTGTCTACGGCTTCTCCGACGATCAGAAGACGATCACGGAGGAGGTGCTGCGCGATTTCCTGTCGGGCGTCGAGCGGCACGGGATCTTCGCGAAGTTTCAGCCGCTCGGGCGCTCGCCGACGCTCGTGCGGCGCACCACATCCTGAGAGGACAGCGGAGCGGGAGGACGGCAATGGAGGCCAATCTCACCCCCAAGGACATCCTGCGGATGATCCGGCGCCGGGCTGCGATGATCATCGCCATCGTGGTGGTGGTGAGCGGCACAGCGGTGTTCCTGGCCCTCTTCGTGCCGCCGACCTATGTCGCGAGCGCCAAGATCCTGGTCGAGAGCCAGCAGATCCCGCAGCAGCTCGCGGCCAGCACCGTGACCGTCTCGGCCAATGAGCGGCTCGAGCTGATCAAGCAACGGCTGATGGCGCGGGCGAACCTGCTCGATCTGGTCAACCGCCTCAATCTCTATGCCGAGCGGACCGATCTCTCGACCGCGCGCAAGGTCGATCTGCTGCGCACCTCGACCGATATCCGCCGGCTCAACCTCAATTTCGGCGGGCGTCGCAATGCCGGCGAGGTGTCGGCCTTCACCATCTCGTTCCGCGACAGCCAGCCCAAGCGCTCGGCCCAGGTGGCCAACGAGTTCGTCACCATGGTGCTCGAACAGAACCTCAAGGCGCGGAGCGAGCGCGCGGCCAAGACGCATGACTTTTTCAAGGAGGAGGTGGCCGAGCTCGACGGCCAGCTCCGCGGCCTCGAGGCCGAGATCGCCGACTTCCGCAGCGCCAACGACATCGCCCTGCCCGAGAGCCTCGGCTACCGCCGCCAGGAGCTCGCGCGCCTGCGCAACGACCGCTACGACCTCCGCCGCCGGCTGATCAAGCTCGAGGAGGAGCGCGACACCGTCGCCGCCGCGATCGAGAGCGGGCGCTATGCCGAGGCGCTCGGCTCGCAGCTGACCCCCGAGGAGCGCGACCTCGAGGGGCTGCGGGCTGACCTCTCCCGCGCACGCAGCCTCTATGCCGACAGCCACCCGACGATCCGCGCGCTCGAGACCCGGATCTCGACGATGGAGCAGAACATCGCCGCCGAAGACCCCGGCGCCCTGCCGGAGACGGCGGTGCAGCGGCGCGAGCGGCTGCGCGAGCGGATCGACCGGCAGCTGCGCAATCTCGAGACCGAGATCGAGTTCCTCACGGCGCAGCGCGATCGCGGCGAGGAGCGCGCGGCGGTGCTCGAGGAATCGATCGAGAAGACACCCGAGGTGCAGATGGCGCTCAACGTGCTCGAGCGGCGCCATGACGATCTGAAGATCCGCTTCGAGGAGGCGGTGCGCAAGCAGGCCTTCGCCGCCACCGGCGAAAAGCTCGAGGTCAACCGCCAGGCCGAGCGCTTCGAGGTGATCGAGCAGGCGCAGGTACCCGGGCGCCCGACCTCGCCCAACCGCCCTGCGATCGCGCTCGGCGGCTTTGCCGGCAGCATCGGCCTCGGCATCTCGCTCGCGGTGTTCCTCGGCTTGATCAACCCCTCGATCCGCACGGTGGGCGATATGGAGCGCAAGCTCGAGATGCGCCCCGTTCTCACCGTGCCCTATATCCGCACCCAGGCCGAGCGGCGCCGCTTTCGCCGCACGCTCTGGGCGAGCGGGCTCACGCTCTTTGTGGTGCTGCCGCTCACGCTCTTCCTGATCCACCGCTACTATCTGCCGCTGGATCTGATCGTCGACGACGTGGTCGAGCGCAGCAATCTCCGCGCGATCATGGCCAAGATCGCGGCCAAGCTGAAGCTCTGAGGACGCGCCATGGTCGAACGCCTGAAGGTCGCCATCGCCAAGGCCCGTGAGCGTCGGGCCGGCAGCGGAAATGCGCCCGCCCCAGCGCTCTCCGGGCGTGAGCCCCCCTCTGACCGGGATCTCGATCGGCTGTGGGAGACGCTCGAGGAGGTCGCGGTCGACCCCGTCACCCTCGAGCGCGAGCGCATCGTCACCCGGCACAAGACCGACCCCGCCCATATCGCCTTCGACATGCTGCGCACGCGGCTCGCCAAGCTCGCGCTCGAACAGGGCTGGAAGCGCATCGGCATCACCTCGCCGACCAAGGGCTGCGGCAAGACGGTGATCAGCGTCAATCTCGGCTTCTCCTTCGCGCGCCATCCCGAGACCCGCGCGATGCTCGTCGATATGGACCTCCGGGCACCGCGGATCGCGCGCTGCATGGGGCTGACCGAGCGGCGCACGATCCACGCCATGCTCAACGGCACGGTGGATCCGGCCGAGCACCTCCAGCGCATCGGGGCGCGCTTCGCCGTCGCGCTCAACACCCAGCGGATCCGCGACGCGGCCGAGGTGATCCACAGCCAATCGACGCAGCGGGTGCTGGCCGGCATGCTGACGACCTACCGCCCCGACATCATCATCTACGACCTGCCGCCGGTGCTCGTCGGCGACGATGCGGTCGCCTTCGCGCCCAATCTCGACGCCGTTCTGCTCGTCATCGCCGCCAGCGAGACCCGCCCGCACGAGGTGGAGGAGTGCGAGGGGCTGCTGGCGGCCGAGACCAATTTCCTCGGCGTCCTGCTCAACAAGGTGGAGAGGGGCGCCGGCTCCGACTATTACTACGGCTATGGCTGAGGCGGCGGCAGGAATTCGCACGGCATGCGCGATCGGGTCTTGACAATATTCTGATGGACCCCAGAGGCCCCATCGTGTACTCCCTAAGGCCAAAGCGGCGTCAAGTCGCAAGCAGGCACTGGGACATGAGAGGGGATCGAGCAATGCTCCGCATATTGGGGATCTGTCTCTGCCTATGGAGCGCGATGGGGCTCGGATGGGACACCCGCGCGCAGGAGGCGGAGGCGCCTGCCACTGCCGAAGAGGATGACGGGCTGCCCGAGGTCTATCTGCTCGGCCCGCGCGACGTGATCGACATCTCGGTGCTCGAGGACAGCTCGCTCAATCGCCAGGTGCTGGTCCGGCCCGATGGCAAGATCTCCATGCCGCTCGCCGGCACCATCGATGCCGCCGGCCGCACGCCCGAGGATCTGCAGGAGGCGATCCGCGAGGCCCTCGCCGCCGACTTCATCGAGCCGCCGACGGTGACCGTCTCGCTGATCTCGGCCCGCCCGCAGGATCAGGAGGAGGAGGACATCCTGCTGATCTATGTGATCGGGCAGGTCGCGAGCCCCGGCCGCTTCGAGATACTCGAGCCGATCAACGTGCTGCAGGCGCTCGCCATCGCCGGCGGGCCCGGCGTCTTTGCGGCAACCACCCGCATCCAGATCCGCAAGCGCGACGAGAACGGCGGCGAGACCGTGACGCTCTTCGACTACGACGCGGTCCAGGAGGGGTCGGGCATCGCCCTTCTCGAGATCGGCGATGGCGATGTGATTGTCGTGCCGGAGCGCGGGCTCTTCGAGTAGGCCCCCGGGGATGCACGCCGCCCGAGCCTCGGTCGTCCTCGCCACCCTGCTCGCGGCCTCCTGGCCCGCGGCCGCGGCGGAGTTCTCGCTCACCGGCAATGTGGCGCAGCGCTTCAGCGCGATCACCAACCCCGACGCCTCGCCCGACAGCGACGGCCCCGCGATCGGGTCGATCAGCACGATCGGGCTCAACTTTGCCGGCGAGAAGGGGCGCACCCGCGCGAATATCTCGACCCGCGCCTCCTTCTCGGCCTTCGCGGGCGGCGGCGCCGACGATGACCTCAACCTCGCCAGCCCCAACGCACAGGGCCGCCTGCGCTATTCCGGCAAGCGGTTCTCCGCGGCCACCAATTTCGGCTTCTCGCGCACCTCAACGACGTTCAGCGACCTCAACACCGACGCCATCCTCGAGGCGATCGCCGAGCAGATCGATGACGGGCCGATCGTGATCCCGTCCGACGAGCTGATCGTCGAGGAGGACGCGATCCGCACGACCTACAGCCTCGGCGCCGATCTCGGCTACACGCTCTCCCTGCGAAACCAGCTCACGCTCGCGGGCTCCGGCCGGGTCACCCGGTTCAACGAGGACACCGACTCGCTCGATCCCAGCTCGAATTACGGCGCCAGCCTGTCCTGGGACCATTCGCTGAGCCCGATCAGCGGCGCCGGCCTCTCCGTCGGCGTCCGGCGCTTCTCCTCGGACAACACCCAGCAGACCGACGGGCTCACCTTTTCGCTCTCGACCAACTACCGCACCCAGCTGACCCGGAGCACCAACATCAACCTCTCGGGCGGCGTGACACTGACCGATATCGACGAGCTCGAATTCGTGAACGGCATCGGGATCCCGACGACGGACCGCGACGTGTCCTTCGCGGGCAGCTTCGGGGCGACCTATCGTTCGGACCGGGACACGCTCTTCAATTTCGGCGTGACCCAGTCGGTCGTGCCGACGGATGACGGCGACCTGCGCAACATCACCGGGATCCGGCTCAGCTACCGCCAGTCGCTGACGCGGCTCGTCGGGCTGACGGTGGGCGCGGGCCACTCGATAGCGACCGAGCTAACCTCGTCGGGGGGCGAGGACGACGATCTCGAGCAGGTCTTCACCTTCTCGCCCACGCTCAACTATCGCTTCGCGCCGCGCTGGTCGGCCAATCTCGGCTACTCCCTGCGGGTCGAGGACGACGAAGCGGGCATCGGCGTGAGCAACCGCGTGTTCCTCTCCGTAAGCCGACAGTTCGACCTTTTCTGAAACGAAGGCTTTTGCCCCGGCGGGCATTGGCCTAGGATTCCGCCAGCCGTGTTGCGGTGCAAGATTCTCTGGCCACGGAGCAATCCGCATGGACTCGGGCGAAGTCGCCACGAAGAACGCAGGGGCGACAACCGGCTACCGGATCGCCGCGAGCCTTGTTCCAGATGTCGTCGCCATAATCGACGTCGGCCTTCTGCTGGTAGCAGCTTGCGTGGCCTATTTGTTTTATGTCCCCTATAACCCAGATTTCTTCGACCACTACGTCTTCTGCGTCGTTTTTATCGCCGGCGTCACGGTTTTGATGCTGCACCGCTCGGGCCTTTACGAATTCGACGCGATCCTGCGGCCCATCGGCAAGTCCGACATGATGCTCGTCTCGGTTCTGTCGGCGTTCTTGTTCTTCCTGACGATCGCCTTCTCGCTCAAGGTGTCCCAGGTCTATTCCCGCGTGTGGATGTATGCTTTTGCGGGTGGAGGGACCGCGCTCCTCGTCATCGCGCGTCTGTCCCTTGCCTCGCTGTTGAAGGGGCTGGCGCGGCGGCGGGTGATCGAGCGCAACCTTGTCGTGCTCGGCGAAGGGCAACAGGCGGTGCGCTTCCTGACCGCGTTTCAGGAGAAGACGCCCGCCTTCAGCAAGATCGCTCGCGTCTTCGCGCCGGGTTGGGGAACAGGGACCGACAGCCCCTCAACCCCTCCGCCGCCTGAAATCGCCGGCTTCCCCGTGGCCGGCGACGCCACCGACATGCTCGGCTATCTGCGCAGCCACCGGGTCGACGATATCGTCATCGCGATGCCGATCGACGGGAATGCCGCGTCGGTCGAGATCATCGACCGGCTTCGCGAGCTGCCCGTCAACATCTACATCTCGAGCCAGCTCACCGATTTTCAGCTGCGCTTCAAGCCGGTGCTCGGCCATCCGGATGCCCTGCCGCTCTTCGAGGTGGTGAGCCGGCCGATCTCCGGCTGGAGCGCGTTGATCAAGACGCTCGAGGATTACGTCCTCGCCACGATCCTGCTGATCCTGCTGGCGCCGCTGCTCGCGATCATCGCCATCGCCATCAAGATCGACAGCCCGGGCCCTGTGTTCTTCATGCAGCCCCGACTCGGCTTCAACAACAAGGAGTTCCGGATCTTCAAGTTCCGCTCCATGTATCATCGCGAGATCCCCGAAAAAGTTGTGAAACAGGCGCAGAAGGGGGATCCCCGCGTGACCCGGGTGGGGAGATTTATCCGGCGAACCTCGCTCGACGAGTTGCCCCAGATGCTCAATGTGCTGAACGGCACGATGTCGATCGTCGGGCCCCGGCCGCATGCGCTGTCGCACAACGAAGATTACGGACGCCTGATCCGCGGATACTTTGCGCGCCACAAGGTAAAACCAGGCATCACGGGCTGGGCTCAGGTCAACAACTTGCGCGGCGAGACCGAATCGTTGTCGAAGATGGAGGCTCGGGTCGAGTACGACGTCTATTATGCCGAGAATTGGTCGCTGCTCTTCGACCTCAAGATCCTGATCATGACCCTGCTGATCGTGCTGTTCCAGAAAGAGGCCTACTGACGCGACCCTGCTCACCATTCGTTAAGCAGAGGCGCCGAAACTGCGGGCCATGGAACCGTATCCGCTGAGGCTCATCGCTGTTTCCTATGTCGTGTCGGGGCTGCTGGGCGTCGCCGCGGGGATGAAGCTCGGCTGGTGGATGGGCCTGATGGTCGCCTGGCTCGGCGGCCCGCTCGTCGTCCTCACGCTGCCCAACCTGCCCTTGATCGGCTGGATGTTCGCGCGCCGGCATGAGCCGGTCGTCGTCTCGAGGATGCGGGAGGCGGACTATCGCGCCTGGGAGAGGGATCTCGAGGCGGAGGCCGAGGAGGCCGCGGCGGCGATCGTCAATGTCACACCGGAGCCCGTGCGCCGCGCCGGCTAGGGCGTCGCCCGGCCACGCCGAACAGATCGGGTGTCGCAACGACCCGACTGACGCGTGTTCGCGTCAGGGCGTCGCCCGATCGGCAACGGGCGAGGTCTCGGCAGGGGCCGCGCCGCCTTCCGTGACCGAGCCGTCCCCGCAGTCAGAGGGCTGCGGCACGGCCTCTTGGCCCGGCGGGCTCGACCGTTCCCGCCCGATGCGCGGCAGGCGGACCCGGAAAAAGCTCGTCCCGTCCTCGCGAAACACCACCGACAGATCGCCCCCCATGCGGCGCACCACGGCCCGGCTGATCGGCAGTCCGAGCCCCGCCCCCTGGCTGCCGGCCGAGCGGGTGCCGCGCACGAATTTCGAGAAGATCGAGCCGGCCTCCTCGCGCGTCACCCCGCCGCCATTGTCGATCACGTCGATCAGGAGCGAGCGCCCGTCGACCGACCAGACCACCTCGACATAGGGATCAGGCGCGGAGTTGTACTTGATCGCGTTGCCCACGAGGTTGATGAGCACCTGGCGCAGCCGGTCGGGGCTGGCCCAGAGCGTGAGGCCCGTCAGCGGCTTGTGCGGGCGGATCTCGATCCCTGCCTCGGCGGCCAGCGGCGCGAGGCTGTCGAGCGCGCCCGTCACCGCCCGCTCCGCATCCACCACCTCGAGGGGCAGGTCAAAGGCACCCGATTCGAGCCGATTGATGTCGAGGATCGCGTTCAGGAGCCGCGTGAGCCGGATGCTCTCCTCATGGATGATCCCGACGAACCGCGCGCGTTCCTCGGGACCCACCTCGCCCGAGAGCAGGATCTCGGAGAAGGAGCGGATCGAGGTCATCGGCGTGCGCAGTTCGTGGCTCACCTGGCTGAGGAAATCGTCCTTCTGGACGTCGAGCGCGCGGAGCCGCGTGTTGGCCTCGCGCAGCTCGGCGGCAGTGCGCTCGAGCTCGGCCGTCTTCTCCGCGAGCCGCGCCGAGGTGGCGATCAGCCGCTGGGTCTCGTCGGCGATGTCCATCAGCTCGGTCAGGCTGATCTGCTCCGAGCCGACGGCCCGGCCCACCATCGCATGCGCCGACGCCGCGCCGACCGACCCCGCGAGCTCCCGCTCCAGACGCCCGATCACCGCATCCGTGGGTGCGGGCAGGCCGCGGCTGCGCCCCTGCTCGGCCGCCATCTCGGCAAAGAGCGCGCGGGCAGGCTCCGCCCCGAGGATGCGCTGCGCCAGCACGAAGAGATCCTCGGCCGCCGCCTCGCGCCGGATCAGCGGCCGCTCCTCTCCGGCGGGCGTGCGAAACACGCCGACGAAAAGCGCCGCCTGCACCTGCTCGAGCGGGCTCGGCCGCGTCGCCTGGCTGACGAGCACGAAGAGCACCGTGTTGACCCCGAGCGACCAGACGAGCGCATGGATCAACGGATCCGTCCCGGTGAGCCCGAAGAGCGCCTGCGGCCGCAGCGCCGCGATCCCGAGCGGCCCCTCGGTCAGCACCGCGGCCGAGAGCACGAACTCGCCCCCGAAGCTCGGCAGGAAGAGCGTGTAGGTCCAGACGAGAAACCCCGCGACGAGCCCCGTGAGCGCGCCCATCGCGGTCGCCCCCCGCCAGTAGAGGGCCCCGACAAGAGCCGGCAGCACCTGCGCGATCCCGGCAAAGGCGATGAGCCCCATGGCGGCCAGGCTCTCCGACCCGCCGGCGATCCGGAAATAGAGGAAGCCGAGCGCGAGCACCGCCGCGATGCAGACGCGGCGCGAGGCGAGAAGGAGGTCGCGGACGTCTCCCGAGATCGGCCCTTCGAGATAGCGCAGCGCCAGCGGCACGACGATGTGGTTGGACACCATCGTCGAGAGCGCGATCGCCGCCACGATCACCATCGACGTCGCCGAGGAGAACCCGCCGATGAAGGCGAGGAGCGCGAGCCAGTCCTGCCCCTCGGCCCGCGGGAGCGTGAGCATGAACATGTCCGGGTTGGCGCCCTCGGGCAGCGTCGCGAGCCCCGCGATCGCGATCGGCAGCACGAAGAGCGACATCAGGAACAGATAGGCCGGGAAGAGCCAGGAGGCGGTGGCGAGCTGGCGCTCGTCGTCGGCCTCCACGACGGTCACCTGGAACTGCCGCGGCAAAAGGACGATGGCGGTCGCCGAGAGGAAGGTGAGCGCCACCCAGCGGGGGCCGAAGACCTCCTCGGCGTCGAGCATGCCGGTGCGCATCTCCTCGGGCATCTGGGCGAACGTGCCGCCGAGCCCGCCCATCACGCCCCAGACGGCGAAGACGCCGACCGCCACGAGTGCGGCGAGCTTGACCAGGGCTTCGAGCGCGATCGCGGCGACGACCCCGTGGTGGCGCTCATTGGCGTCGATCGAGCGGGTGGCGAAGAGGATCGTGAAGACCGCCATCGCGACCGCCACCCAGAAGGCCGCGCGCGCTTCGTCCACACCCCCGATCATCACCCCATAGCTCTGCGAGACCGATTGGAGCTGCAGCGCGATGTAGGGCGTCGTCGCGATCACCGCGATCAGCGTCACCACCACCGCCAGCGCCGGGCTCTTGCCGAAGCGCGAGGAGATCAGATCGGCCACCGAGGTGATCCGGTGGCGCGCCGCGATGGCGACGAGCTTGCGCAGGCACCACCACCAGCCGATGAAGACGAGCGTCGGCCCGAGATAGATCGTGACGAATTCGAGCCCCGTCCGCGCCGCCGAGCCGACCGCGCCGTAGAACGTCCAGGAGGTGCAGTAGACCGAGAGCGAGAGCGTGTAGACCGTTGGCGAGCGGAGCCAGGCCATCCGTCCCCGCTTGGCCCCCCTGTCGCCGATCCAGGCCACGAGAAACAGCAGCCCCACATAGGCGAGGCAGACCAGCAGCAAGCGGTCGGGCGAGAGCATCAGCCCGCCCGCTCGGCGCCCGGACCGGAGGGGCGTTCGGCTGTGCGGTCGGTGGTGCGCTCAGCGGGGCGCCTGGCGGGCCGCTCGGGCGCGATCCGGCGTGCAAGCCGCCAGGCGGCGACGATCAGCGCCGCCCAGACCGCGAAGACATAGACGACAACGAGCGGCACGCTGAGCACATCCGCATCGACCACCATGATCCAGGCCGCCGGCGGCATCAGGGCGACGGTGCCTGCGAGCGGCAGGATCAGCCCCGCATCGCGCGCCTTCCGGTCCGGGGCACGGGCATCGGCAAGCTCCGCACGGTCCTCGGGGCTCACGCCGCCGCCCCGTTGGCGAGGCGGCTGACGATCTCGACGAGCTCGGCATTCGAGAAGGGCTTTGTCACGAAGACATCGACCGCGAGCCGGCGCGCCTCGTCGCGGTCCTCGCGCTGTCCCTTGGCGGTGAGCATCACCACCGGCAGGCCGTTGCCGCGGGGATCGGCACGCAGACGCCGCATCAGCTCGAAGCCGTTGAGCCCCGGCAGCATCACGTCGAGGATCAGCACATCGGGCGGGCGCTCGAGCGCGTGCTGGAGCGCCTCGGTGCCGGTGACCTCGGTCGAGACGTCAAAGCCGGCCCGCCCGAGCAAAAAGCACAGGAGCTCGGCAATATGTGGCTCGTCCTCGGCCAAAAGGACGCGGCGGCGCATCGGCTGTTTCCCCCTGGCGGCCCGTCTTCGCGAGCGCTCCTCCATGAGCCTACTTGATGGAAACGCGGCTGTCTTCCCCGCGGTTGCGGCGGTCGGGGCGGGCATCGCCGGCCGGCGGTGCCGAGAGGCCGGTCAGCGGATCCTCCACGCGCTGGGCACAGCCCTTCCGCGGGCAGAGCCGGCAGGCGACGCCCACCTCCTCGGCCGGTGGCACCGCGGCGCCATAGACCGTCTCGCCCAGCATGCGCTCGTCGATCACCAGCATGTCTGTCTCGAACTGCTGCGGCCGGGCATGGGCCACGGCGCCGACGCGCCGCACCCGGGCGAGGAAGAAGAACCGCCGGCCATTGGGAAAGGCCGCGAGCTGCGCGACCGCCTGCTGCGGGCAGAACTGCGCCCGCGCGAGCGCCCAGAGCGGACAATGCGCGGCATGGCGCACCGGATGGAACCCGGGGATGCCGCGGAGCTCGAGGATCGCGCCCGAGGCGTTCGCGGAGACGTATCCGAAGCGCGGAGACCCGGCCCCGTCGCCGCTGCCGTCTCCATTGGCGTCGCCGAGTGCCGTGAGCCGCCGGCAGACGATGTCCTGTGGCAGGCCGGTCTCCGCGACGATCCGCTCGAGATCATAGCCCGTCTCGGCGGCAAGGCTTGCGAACCGGGCGAGCGGCACGCGGGCGGCATCCTCGGCATATCGGGTGAGCGCCGTGGTCGCCCGGGCACGGGCCTCGGCGGTCGCGATGCCGGTGGCCTCGGAGACCAGGCGATCCACCACCGGTCCGGCACGAAGCGCGGCTAGCCGATATGCCGCCTCGGCGGTCGGCGCGTCCGGCGCCCCCTCCAGCGCCGCCTCCACCGCGTCGAACCGGTTGGCGTGGTCCTCGAAGAGCGCCTGCACCTCGTCGACCGGGGTGACCGCGCGCTCGGGCGTCGCCGCCTTGTCGAAATAGGTCGCCAGCGCCTCGGCGATGTCCGAGAGCTGGCGGCTTTCGGTGGCGAGGATCGCGTGGAAGCGCTGCGCCTGGGCCGCGGAAAGATCAGGCACCGTCTCGAGGATCTCGGCGGTCGAGCGCAGTGCCGCGATCCGGGTGAGCATCCGGTGCACCGTCTCGCCGAGGAACGGGTCGTGGGTCAGCCGGTCGGCGAAGGAGCGCAGCAGCGCGGACTGCTCCTCCTCGGCGCGCGCGAACGCCCCGATGGCGCGCGCCCAGCCGGGGAAGCGCCCGATCAGCTCGCCCACCGCCTCGGCCTCGATCTCGAGCCCGGCATAGCGCGGATCGGCCGCGATCGCCGAGAGCGCCTGCTCGAGCCGGCGCTCGCTCGCGCCCTCGAGCTCGGAGAGCTTGAGCCCCAGCGCCTCGGCGATGTCGGCGAGCCGCTTGCCCGCGATGCCGCGCCGGTTGCGCTCGATCAGGTTCAGATAGGAGGGCGAGATCCCCACCTGGCGCGCGAGATCGGCCTGCGTGACCCCGATCGCGCGGCGACGCTCCCGGATCCGGTGGCCGAGGATGCTGCGCGCCATCGCCGATTCCCCTTTGCGCTCAGCGGCCTTTTGCGGCGCAAGGTAAATCCTTTACACCAATGCCGCCCCTTCACTGTCGGTCTTCACAAAAAAGGCAAATGCTGTCAATTGCTTGTTGATCACTTGACCCGGACCAGCGAGGTTGACGGGGGGACCATGTCCCTGCCCCGCCAAACCCGCCAGAGATGCGGGGCCGGCGACCCCATCGTTCGGGAGGACAACCATGACCGACATCACCACCACCCGCCGCGGCCTGCTCAAGGGCTCGGCCGCTCTCGGCGCCGGCCTTGCTGCGCCGATGATCTTTCCGAGCTCTGCCTGGGCGCAGAGCTACACCAACGAGCCGACCGGCTCGACGGTGACGCTCGGCTTCAACGTGCCGCAGACCGGCGCCTATGCCGATGAGGGCGCCGACGAGCTCCGCGCCTACCAGCTCGCCGTCAAGCACCTGAACGGCGAGGGCGACGGCGGCATGCTCAACACCTTCGTCTATGGCGGCGGCGAGAAGACCGCGCTCAAGGGCAACGGCATCCTTGGCAAGAAGGTCGAGTTCGTCACCGGCGACACCCAGACCAAGGCCGACGCCGCGC
>CAYORO010000042.1:0-18829 GCA_964406355.1 uncultured Limibaculum sp. | reverse complement strand
GATTACGATCTCACTCTTTTGCATCTGCTGACCGACCAGATCGAGATTGCAGATGTGGATATCCTCAACAAGTTCGCCGATGCCGAGCGCAGCCGCGTGGATGCCGCGCGCAAGATCATCCGCAGCCTGAACGCCGATGCCGAGATCATCGAGACCAACCACTCCAACGTGTCCGCGGACCGGATCCTCGACACCGGCCTCTTCGATTTCGACAAGGCGCACGACCACCCGATGTGGGCCAAGGAGCTCTACGGGTTCGCCGACCACGTGCCGGAGACCGAGGAGTACGGCGTCGCCAGCTATGTCTATCGGGCGCGGCAACCCTTCGAGCCGGACAAGATCGTCGCCGTCCTCAACGGCTCGATGCCCGGCGTGATCCGCGCCAAGGGGCATTTCTGGATTGCCACGCGCCCTGACTGGGTGGCCGAGTTCTCGCTGGCGGGGGCGCTCTCCTCCATCAAGCCGCTCGGCACCTGGTGGGCTGCCGTGCCGAAGAACCGCTGGCCGGACCACGATGGGGCGCGCGCCTATGTGGCCTCGCATTGGCAGGAGCCCTGGGGCGATCGGCGCCAGGAGATCGTGTTCATCGGGGCCGGGATCGACTGGCCGGCCCTGCAGGCCCGGCTCGACGCCTGCCTGCTCCCCGAACACCGCGCGCCGGGGCCGGACGCGCTGCCGGATCTGCCGGACCCGTTCCCCGTCTGGCGCCGCCCGGAGCCCGTGGAGTAACCCGCGCCCGAGAAGTTGCGGGGCGCGCCGCCATGGGCGTAGGCGTCACCGGGCTGCCGAAAGGGCTGCTCGCCATCCACGGTCCGGGCAGCGCCGCGGTGATCTGGCGCCGGGCTTCGCTGCGGTGATCTCAAGCCGGGCTCGACGCACTGGCGCCCGAATGCCCGAGGTCCGGTCCCATATGCCGGGACCCCACCCGGTACGGGCACGGGCGAGACGCGGCCCGTGCTCGTCCTTGACCCCGTTCTCGATCCGGAAGACGCTCCGGATCGAGCATCCATGCACCGAACGACATCAAAAGGGGAGAGTCGCCATGAAGACACGCGCCGCAATTGCCTGGGAGCCGAACCGGCCTCTGGAGATCGAGGAGATCGATCTCGAAGGTCCGAAGGAGGGCGAGGTCCTCGTCCGGATCGTCACCACCAGCCTCTGCCACACCGATGTGTTCACCCTGTCGGGCGAGGACCCCGAGGGGCTGTTCCCCTGCATCCTCGGCCATGAGGGCTGCGGCATCGTCGAAGAGGTGGGCAAGGGCGTGACCTCGGTCGTCCCCGGCGACCATGTGATCCCGCTCTACGTGCCCGAAGACCCCAACTGCCCTTACATCAAGTCGGGCAAGACCAATCTCTGCCAGACCATCCGCAAGACCCAAGGCGCAGGCGTCATGCCCGACGGGACCTCCCGCTTCTCCTACAAGGGCAAGCAGATCCTGCATTACATGGGCACCAGCACCTTCAGCGAGTACACGGTCCTGCCGGAGATCTCGGTGGCCAAGATCACCAAGGAGGCGCCGCTCTCGAAGGCCTCGGTGATGGGCTGCGCCGTGCCGACCGGCATCGGCGCTGTGCGCAACACCGCCAAGGTCGAGGCCGGTGCGTCCGTCGCGGTCTTCGGTCTCGGCGCTGTCGGCATGGCGGTGATCCAGGGCGCTGTGCTCAACGGCGCGTCGCGGATCATCGGGATCGACATCAACGAGGACAAGTTCCCGCTGGCCATGGCCCTCGGCGCAACGGAGTGCATCAACCCGAAAAACTTTGCCGAGCCGATCCAGAATGTGCTGGTCGAGATGACCGATGGCGGGCTCGACTATACGTTTGAGGCGGTTGGGAATGTCGGGCTCATGCGCGCCGCGCTTGAGGCCTGCCACAAGGGCTGGGGCGAGTGCACCGTGATCGGCGTCGCAGGTGCCGGCCAGGAGATCGCGACCCGGCCGTTCCAGCTCGTCACCGGTCGGGTCTGGCGCGGAACGGCCTTCGGCGGCGTCCTCGGCCGGAGCCAGCTGCCCGGCATGGTCGACGAGTGGATGCGCGGCGAGTTCAGCGTGGATCCCTACATCACGCACCACATGACCCATGGCCAGATCAACACGGCCTTCGACCTCCTGAAGGCGGGCAAGTCGATCCGCTCGGTCATCCACTTCAAGCCGAGCGACACCATGACGGTCAACACGCTCCCGGGCGAGCTGGTCCCCGAGTGACGTGAGGCCGTCTTCAAGGGGGCGCGTGCATCCAACCTTGCGTGCGTCCCCTCAAGGAGCGGTGGCTGGGAGCGGTGGCCGGCCAATCTTCGGCGCCGCCAACGCTGCCCCGACGACCAGGACTGCAACGCAAATCCTTGGCCCATAGGCCGAAGCGCGTGGCGTGTGGACGAGAACGCCGTGGACGCGATCGTGCTCGAACGGTCGATGCGGCCCCCGGCCTAGGCCAGGAACGCCTTGTCGAGCATCATGTGGACGCCCTTTTCCTTGTCCACGACCTGCGTGACGCGCAAGTCACCCGCGAGCGAGAGCAGCATATAGGCCTTGCCGCGCGACAGCCCGGTCCGCTCGGCGACCACCCCGATCATCTGACGCAAGGCCCGACGCATCGCCTCGTCGAGGTTCTCGTGGAACCCCATTGAGATCAGGTGGCTCGCGTTCTCGGCGAACGGCATCGTGAGCGTCATGTCCTTGCTCGCGGTCAACCGGAACCGCCCGGTCATCGCCGTCTCCAAACCGGTCAAGCAGACCTCTCCATCGCCCTGACATCCATGGCCGTCGCCGGCCATGAAGAGCGCGCCCGTCTGGAACACGGGCAGATAGAGGGTGGTCCCGGGCTTCAGCTCCTTGTTGTCCATATTGCCGCCAAAGGCACGGGGCTCCGCAGCGCCGACCCGCCCCCACGCCTTTGGCGGTGCCACGGCCATGATGCCGAAGAACGGATCGAGCGGCAGCTCCAACCCCCAGGGCAGCCGGCAAACACTGCGCGCGAGGTCGATGGGGATGTGCATCAACTCGGGATCGGGGAAGTCCTCGGGCAACGCGCCGAGAAGCGGCAGGATCGCGGCATAGCCCCAGTCCTGCGCCGGAACGGCCTCGAGGATATCGACCTGGAGGACATCCCCGGGCTCGGCGCCCTCGACGAAGACGGGGCCGGAGATCATGTGGGCCGTGGCGCCCTGCCGGGGCTCGTGATGGTCGAGCGCCGCGAGATGGGCCGGCAGGACACCGGCTCCGTCCGGCGGCAGGCTGCTGCGCGTCGCCGCGGGCAGGCAGTGAAAGACCACCTCGTCGCCCGACGCGATCGAGGCGACAGGCCCCCGGTCGGCGTCGAAGAAGCCGAAGGTGAGGTTCTCGGGCGTCCAGTCGATGGTGGTTGTCATGGGGCTCGGGTCCTGTGTGACGGGGTGGAGCGCCCTAGGATCGGGCGCCGGATCGGGCGGGCAGGAGGCCGTTTGGGCGCACCAGCAGGGCGGCGATCACGCAGGCCAGCACGATCGCATCACGATAGGGGGAGAGCGCCTCGGGGAGGAAGGCCTGGGTCATCACCTCGATGGCGCCGACGACGAAGCCGCCGAGGACCGCACCGCCGAGGCTGCCGAGGCCGCCAAGCACCGTGGCGATGAAGGCCTTGAGCACGGGGAAGAACCCCATCATCGGATCGACCGACCCGCGCTGGGCGGTCCAGACGACGGCCGCCATCCCAGCGAGAAGGCCGGAGATGGCAAAGGCCGTGGCCACGACCCGGCTGGCGCGGACACCGAGAAGACGCAGCATCTCAAAATCCTCGGCGGCCGCCCGCATGGCCATGCCGGTCGTTGTCCGGCGCAGGAACAGGGTGAGGCCAACCAGGGCCGTGAGCGCGACGACGATGGAGATCGTCGGCCCGACCCCGATCACGACATCGCCGATGCGGTAGCTGCTCGACCACGCCGCGGGCAAGGAGATCGGCACCGGGCGTGGAGAGATCGTGTTCTGGAAGAGGACCTTCAGGATCTCCGAGACGGCGAAGCTCGTGATCAGCAGCGCCACCACATCGGCGCCCCGCATCGCACGAAAGGCGGCGCGCTCCATCGCCAGCGCCATGACAACCGCCGCGCCAACCCCGATCGCCAGGGCGCCGAGCGGCGGCATCCCGAAGGCGAGCGCCAGGAAGATCCCGTAGCCACCGAAGGTCATGATCTCGCCATGGGCGAAGTTGATCAGCCGGACGATCGAGAAGACGATGGCGAGCCCGAGCGCGAGCATCGCATAGACGCCGCCGAGGCTGACCGCATTGATGAGCTGTTGAACCACGAAATCCACGGGTCACGCCGCCAGATAGGCTTCGCGCAGGACGGCATCGCCAGCAATCGCCCGGGCATCGCCGGCGGCGGCAACGGCACCGTTCGCGAGCACCACCGCCTGGTCCGCGACCTGCAGGGCAAGGGTCGCGTTCTGCTCGACCAGGAGGATGGAGATGCCTTCGCCCCGCAACTCCTCGATGATGTCGAAGATCCGGTCCACCATCTGCGGCGCGAGGCCCAGAGAAGGTTCGTCGAGGAGCAAGAGCCGCGGGGCGCTCATCAGGGCGCGGGCGACGGCAAGCATCTGCTGCTCGCCGCCGGAGAGGAGCCCGGCAAGCTGGGGGCGCCGCTGGCCGAGGATCGGGAACCGCTCCATCAGCGCCGTGCGGCGCTCGGCTTCCAGGCTGGGGTCGCCCACCACGGCGCCTGCCACCTTGAGGTTCTCCTCGACGCTCAGGGAGGCGAAGATGCGCCGCCCCTCGGCCGAGATCGCGACGCCCGAGCGGACGATGTCCTCGGGCGCCCGGCCGGTCATGTCACGACCGAAGATCCGGACCGTCCCGGACGCGATCTTGTGCGCGCCCGCGACGGCCATCACGGTCGAGGTCTTGCCGGCGCCATTCGCCCCGAGAAGTGCGGTGACGCCGCCCTGAGACACGCTCAGCGACACGCGCCGGACGGCCTGCACGGGCCCGTAGCGGATGTTGAGCGCGTCAACCTCGAGAACGGCGTCGGTCACGGCGGTGCCTCAGGGTGCGGGAAGGATGGCGGGGTCGGCGGCAGAGCGCAGGATGAAGACCTTCTCCCCGTCTCCGGTGATCCGGGCCACCACGACATCCCGGAGCGGCATCCGGTCGGTGCCCTTGAAGGTGTAGTCCGACATGATACCGTCGCCGTTCTCGATCGACGCCATGGCGGCGGCAACGGCCCGCGGATCGGTGGTGCCGGCGGCAGCGACGGCAGTCTCGATCATGTAGGCGATGTCACAGCCATTGACGTAGTAATTGTTGTCCGGGGTGGTGCCGGTCGCCGCCTCGTAGCGAGCGATGAAGTCGGCGTATTGCGAGCCTTCGTCCGGGAAGCCGCCCGAGGTGTGAACGACCCCGTCCACCACCTCGCCGAGACCGCGGACCGTGGGCGTGTCGAGCACGTCACCACCCATCACCTGGGTCTCGATTCCTGCGCCGCGGAGCGCCCGGATGAAGGCGGGGAAGTCGGGCTCCCAGGCCCAGGTGACGATGACGTCGGGCGCGGGGTCTGCGGCCGCGATGGTCGTCACGATGGCCGAGAAGTCGGGCTGGTTGAGGGAATAGAGCGACTCGCCCACCACCTCGCCGCCGAGGCTCTCGAAGGCCGTGCCGAAATACTCCGGCCCGCCGAGCGTGTAGGCACTGTCGGGCGACTTCATCAGCCAGACACGCTCGAAACCCTGCTCGCGGGCATAGGTGGCCAGCACGGTGCCCTGCTGGTTGTCGGCCGGATAGCTGCCGAAGACATGCTCGCCCACCTGGGTGAGGACCGGTGCTGTGCCGGCGAAGGTCATGGTCGGGACCCCGTCGGGGAGCGTGATCTGCGCCGCGGCGATGGTCGGGTCAGCATCGGCCGAGGACACGATGAACTTCGCGCCCTGGTCCAGCATCTCCTGCACCACCTGCACGCCGACCGCGATGTCGGACCGGGTGTCCTCGACGATGAGCTCCACGGGCAGCTCGCCGTTGAGCCCGCCGGCCGCGTTGATCTCGTCGATGCAGAACTGGAAGCCGGCATAGGCCGGGCCGTCATAGGGCGCGAGATAGCCCGACTGCGCGGACATCACGCCGATCACATAGCTCTCCTCGGCCGCGGCGGCTGTGGCCAGGGCAACGGTGCTGGCAGCGGCCAGCAGACAGGTTCTCAGGGTCATGATACGGCTTCCTCTCCTGCTAGGGGCTCTTGGTCACGGGCATGGGCCGCCGTCCGGCCCCGGCCCACATAGGCTTCGATCACCGTCGGGTCGGCGCGAATGGTCTCGGGCGTGCCCTCGGCGATCACGCAACCGCGGTTCATCACGACGATGCGGGTGCTCAGCCGGTTCACGAAGCGCAGATCGTGGTCGATGAGCAGCATCCCGGTGCCGCGGTCCTCGACGATGCGGATCAGACGGTCGGCCAGGTCCTCGGTCTCGGCCGGGTTCATGCCGGCCGCCGGCTCGTCGAGCAGGATCAGCCCCGGGTCCTGGGCCATGGCGCGGGCGATCTCGAGCCGCTTGCGGGAGCCATAGGGCAGGTCGGCCGCGCGCTGGGCCGCGACTTCGCCGAGATCGAAGGCAACCAACTCGCGCAAGGCGATGCTCGCGGCGGCGCGCGCGCCATGGCCCGCCGCCAGCGCCGACACGAGCACGTTTTGGTAGACCGTCAGCCCGTCGAAGAGACGCAGGTTCTGGAAGGTGCGGGCGATGCCGAGCCCCGCGATGCCGTCCCGCCGCGCCCGCAGCAGATCGGCGTCGCCGAACCGCGCCGAGCCGCGATCGGCCTCATAGGCCCGGGTCAGAAGATTGACGAGGGTCGATTTGCCGGCGCCGTTGGGCCCGATCAGGCCGGTGATCTTGCCCGTCGGTGCCATGAGGCCGGCATCGGTGACCGCATGGACCCCGGCAAAGCTCTTCGAGAGACCCTCGGCCTGCAGAACGGACGCGACCCCGGGCTTTGGGGTCTCCGCGATCTCGGTGGTGGACGTCACGAGGTGGAGCAGACGCGCATCGGCCCTCGGGCCCAGTTCCTGCGTGCCGATCAGGCCCTGGGGCCGTAGCCAGATAATCAGGAGGATAGCGACGCCGAGGGAGACGGTCGTCAGACCGAAGACGGCCGGCAACTCCAGCCCGAAAACGGTGATCCCCCCTTCCAGCCGCCGGACCCCGTCCTGCAGCAATGTCACGGTCACGACCCCCGCCGCGGCGCCGCTGACGGTGGCCATGCCCCCGACGATGAGCATGGCGACCTGCGCGAAGACGAGCGAGAGGTAGAACGAGGCCGGCGAGAACGCGCCGAGCATATGGCCATAGAGCGCACCGGCCAGCGCCGCCATGGTGCCGGACAGGCACCAGGCGACGAACCGCGTCCGTTGCGGATTGATCCCGAGCGCCTCGGCCGCGGCCGGATCGTCCCGCGCCGCGCGCGCCATCAGGCCCCAGCGGCTCTCCCGATAGAGGCGCGCGACGACGATGAACGTCGCCGCCACCGCAAAGATCGGCAGGACATCGGTGATCCGGGTGATGCCATAGAAGGTCTGGCTGCCCCGAGTGATCTCGCGCCCCCCCACCGCGAGGCTGTGCAGGATGATCAGCAGCCCGAGGGTGGAGATCGTCGCCGAGGCCCCGGCAAGCCGCGCGATTGCACTGCCACTGGCCGCGGCGAGCGCCAGACCGGCGAGCGCCACGATCGGCGCGGCGGCAATGAGGCTAAGCTCGTGGCCGGCGAGAAATCCCGGCAGCTCGGGCAAGGCCGAGCGCTGCAGCGCCGCCGACATGGTGAGGATGCCTGAGGTATAGGCGCCCACCACCATGAACGCGCCATGGCCGAAGGACACGATCCCGGTGTTGCCGCAATAGACGCCGAGCGCCACGACCGCCGCCACGTTGACGCTCATCAGAACGGCAATCCGCTCGCCCGTGCGTCCGAAAAGCGCGATCAGCCCGAAGACGACCGTCGCCAGCAGGGCGAGGCAGATCAGCGTCTGGACCAGGTTGGCAACCCGGAGCCGCCCGGGAAATGTGGTGAGGCCGGCGCTCACGCGGACGGCGCCTCGAGCTCGGCGATCAGCGCGTCGGTGTCGAGTTGACGGCAATAGCCCTTGATCGCCCTCAGAGAGTCGTCATGCCGCTCCTGCGTCAGGGTCATGCAGGCATCGGTCACCTGGGTCACGAGATAGCCGAGATCACAGGCATCCCGGACCGCGCTCTCCACGCATTGGTCGGTCAAGAGCCCCACGAGGACGACCTGCCGGACGCCGAGATTGCGCAGAATGTAGTCGATATGGGTCGAGATGAAGACCGACGAGGAGGTCTTCGGCAGCACGATCTCGTCGCCGATCGGCGCGATCTGATCGATCACCTTGCCGTCCCACGAGCCCTTGGGAACATGAAACCCGGTGATCTTGTAGTCGAGGGACCGGTCGCGACCATCGAGCGTCAGGCTCTCGATGACAGTGTACATCACCTCGACCCCCGATTTCCGACAGGCCGCCTGGATGCGGACCATGTTCGGGAGCACTCGGGCCTCGAACTCTTGGAAGAACCAGCCGAAATCGCGATCAAACTCCGCCGCCGACATGTCTTTGTATTCACCGCCGTCGCGGCGCGCGTTGTAGTTTTGCACGTCGATCACGAGAAGCGCGGACGCGGCCGGGTCTAGCGGAACCTCGCGGGTGAGGGTCATCTCAGCTCCTCCAAAACCTCTGATATCGCGATTGCCAAGAGACGCGACCAGCGCTCGGCGCCAGTTGCGTCGGCGATCTCGTCATTGCGGATTTCGATCAGGCTGTGCGCCAGACCGCGTGGCTCGGCATGGTGCGGCACGAACCAGTCACCGTCATCCTCGATCCGGTAGGGTTCGTTCATGGCAAGGATCAGCGCCGGATCCTGCCGGCGGAGGGAGGCGATCAGGCGCTCCCCGGTCTCGACCGAGCGCCGGGTCAACATGCCCGCATGCCAGGGGCGGGCCCTGTCCTCGAGCACTGGCGTATAGCTGTGCAGCGAGAACGCGGCCCGCCTTGGGTGGCGGTCGAACAGCTCGTCGATGGCCGTGTCCATAGGCTCGAGGATCTCGGCGATCCGGGCAGCCCTTTCCGCCTCGGTCACACGGCGATTGGCCGGGATCGCGGCGCCATGGCTCACATCGGGGATGGAGGTCGGGCTGCCCGGCGGCCGGTTCGCATCGAGCACCAGCCGGGAATAGCGTTGCAGCACCAGGGGCGCGCCCAGATGCTCGGCGAGGCGTCGCGCCACGGCCTCCGCCCCGATGTCCCAGCCGCGATGGCTCTCGAGCACATCCCGGCTCACCCCAAGGCCATCGAGGGCGGCCGGCACGGCGCGACCGGCATGCTCGCAGACCAAAAGAACATCGGCCATGCTCTCGGGGTGCAAAACCTCGACAGGGCTCGGGTCGCCGGGTCCTAGGACCCGCTGTCGGTCCAGCGCGTGCATGCCGCAACATTGGCGAAACCACACTTTCAAAGCGAGTCAGAAGCGCATTGACTGAAAAGAAATCGTCAAGAATGATCGCAGCGATGTCAGTTCGAGGCACAATTGAGCAAATTTCGGGCAGTTTGACTCAGGCCGAGCGAAAGCTCGCGGCCGTGCTGCTGTCGGACTATCCCTATGCCGGCCTCGCCCCGATGCAAAAGCTGGCGGAGCGGGCGGAGGTCAGCCCGCCGTCGATCTCGCGCTTCGTGGTCAAGATGGGGCTCTCCGGCTATGCCGAGATGCAGAGCTTGCTGATCTCGGAGCTGCGCCAAGGCGCCTTGTCGCCCGTCGAGATCCATGAGGCCTCGGAGACCATCGAGGGCCGGTACCTCGCGGAGTTCATGTCGCGCGCCGCCAAACAGCTGCACGTGGCCGCCAAGGCGATCACGGAGGCGCAGTTCGACCGGATCAGCGCGATGGCCGCCGACCCGCGGCGCAGCATCTACACCATCGGCGGCCGGGTCAGTGACAACATCGCCCGCCATCTCGCCTTCCATATCGGGCAGGCGCGCTCGCAGGTCTTCCACATGTCGCGCGATCCGGAGGCATGGCCGGAGTACCTGCTGCGCATGAAGGCAGGCGACCTGGTGATGGTCTTCGACTTCCGCCGATACGAGCCCGCGCTTGAGACGCTGGCTGCGAAAGCCGCCCATGATCGCAAGACCCAGGTCGTCGTGATGACCGACAAATGGTTGTCGCCGGTCACCCGGACAGCGGCCGAAGTGCTTGCCGTTCCCGTCGAGACCGGCACGATCTGGGACAGCTACGCCGCCGCGCTGGCGGTGACAGAGGCCCTGAGCGCCCGGGTGGCGAGCCAGGACTGGGACAAGGTGCGCAGCAGGATCACCGCCTGGGACGCCGCACGGGACATTGAGGGGAATGACGGCCGATGATGCCACTGATCTATGCAGCGACCTGCGATCTGGCCGGCAAGGTGCGGGGGAAGGCCTTTCCCGCGGCTGATCTGGAGCGGCGACTTGTCCGCGGGGTCGGCTGGACGCCGACGAATGTGCAGATCAACTGCTTCGACGACATCGGCGAGAGCCCTTTCGGCGCCCTGGGCGACCTGCTTCTGATCCCGGACCCCGCGGCAGAAGTTCGGGCCGAGTTCGGCACCCAGACGGAGCACTTCATGCTCGGCGACATCGTGTCCATGGAGGGCGAGCCCTGGGCGCTGTGCACCCGGTCGATCCTCAAGAGCGCGCTGGCCCGGTTGGAGGCGGTGGCCGGGGTACAGCTTCTCGCGGCCTTCGAGCACGAGTTCCAGCTGAAGTCCGAGACCCCACTCGATGGCGAGGCCTATGGCCGCGCGGGGTTCGAGGCCCATCGCCCTCTGTGCGAGAGCCTGATGCACCACCTGCAGGCCGCAGGTCTCTCTCCCGACAGCATCATGAAGGAATATGGGCGCAATCAGATCGAGGTCGTGATCGGGCCGGAACTCGGGGTGCGGGCGGCCGATGCCGCGGTGATCCTGCGCGAGCTCACGCGCTCCACCGCACGCCATCTCGGCGAGGCCGCGACCTTCACGCCGATCCGCGATCCGGCAAGTGTCGGCAATGGCGTCCATATCCATATGAGCTTCGTCGATGCGGATGGCCGGCCGGCGACCTATGATCCGGCGGCACCCCATGGCCTGTCGCGCCTGGCGGGCTCCTTCGCGGCGGGGGTGCTGAGGTATCTCGACGCCATCCTCGCCATCACGGCGCCGTCGGTGATTTCCTACCTCCGCCTCACGCCGCATCGCTGGTCCGCCGCCTACAACAATCTCGGCTACCGGGACCGGGAGGCCTCGCTTCGCGTGTGCCCGGTGACCGCGAAGGACCCCACCAGGATCGAGAGACAGTTCAATCTCGAATTCCGCGCCGCCGATGCCGCTGCTTCTCCGCATTTGGCGCTCGCGGCGATCGTGCATGCCGGGTGCCAGGGAATCGAGGACGCGCTGCCGGCGCCCGCCCCCACCGAAGAGGACCTGTCGCTCCTGTCAGCCGCCGGCCTTGCCGAGAAGGATCTCATACGACTGCCGACGACGCTGGAGGCCGCGCTCGACCGGCTGTCCGACAATTCGCTCGTGGCATCCTGGTTCGCCGACCCGTTTCCAGCCGTCTACCGCATGCACAAGATGGCCGAGATCGCGCACGTCGCCGAGTTGGACACCGCCGCCCGATGCCGAGCCTACGAGGCGACGTATTAGGGGCGGGATTGGCTGCGCCATCGTCTCTTCACATGCATGGAAGAGCAGCCAGTTCTCCAGTGACGCGGCCCGACATTGCCGACGCCCACATGCACGACGGTCAGAGGCATCGACGCGCCCCCGACCCCATGCAGCCAACCGACGGCAACCGTGATCGGCATGCCGGAGCAGTTGCGCCTTGGGACTTCGGCACCGGCCCGCCGAAGCAGATGGGCTGATGTCAGTTGATCAGGAAGATCAGATCATAGTCACCGAATGTCCCGGGGTCGCAATTGTAGAACACCTCGGCGGCTCCTGGGAGTTGAGCCGCACATTGTCGACGAACAGGATTGTCGACAAACAGGGACGTGTCGGTGTCGACGGTCACGGAGATCTCGAGACGGCTGACGGGAACCCCGGCCAGATTGACGGCAGAAGGCATGCTCACGACGGGACCGACGGCGAGGCTCTCCACGCCCACCTCGCCCGAGCTGTCAAAGCCGCGTACGGTGATGATGCCGTTTGGGTCGCCGCCCCCTCCGAAACCATCGAGACCCCTAAAGAAGAACTGGCTCATATCGGTCTCCTGGATCGTGAGGGTCCAGGTGAACGGGAACCACGTCGACGCATCCGGACTGACATGTTTGACACTACTATCGCTGAAAATCGAAAACAGATCGGGGAAAATCCTGGCGCTCGACCCGGTGAGCGTAAAGCCGTCCTCTGTTTCCGGGCCGGTAGAATTGTCGATCGGCGGCAGAGAGTCGAAATCGAGAGTTACGGGCGCCGCCGCGGCGCTGTTTGCGGCCAAGGCCAAGGCAAGAGCAGCGCTTGGAAGAACCGACATGCGGATCATCGTGGTGCTCCTGTTGTTCCAGTGATTCGGCCTGCGGTCCGTCAGCCGCCGGAAACGATGGTATCGAAGAACTCCTCGCGCTCATCATCGACGCGGATGACGGCGCCCCGCCCAGCAATGAGCGGGACCCGGCCCTGTCGTCATCATGGACGCAGTGGGCGGCGGATCGGGATCGGAACCCAGGCTTGAGGCGGTCCCGGCTTCCGTTCCTCGCCCTGTATTCTTAGTGTGCGCAACATGGTGACCGGGCAGAGACCCCGTCACCCTCTCACGGGCGGCGGGTCCGGACGCGGAGACGGGAAATGTCGCGAAACAGCAAGGAACAGCTCTACCGGGACCTGCAGCGCCGGATCCTGACGCTCGACCTGGCCCCCGGCGCACATCTCGACGAGACCCGCCTGAGCGCGGAGTACGGCATCTCGCGCACGCCGCTCCGCGAGGTGTTCCGCCAGCTCGCGGGCGAGGGCTATATCGAGATCCGCGACAACCGCGGCACCCTGGTCGCGCCGATGAGCCACAGGACGATGCGGGACTTCTTCCTCACGGCGCCGATGATCTATGCCGCCGTCGCGCGGCTCGCAGCGCAGAACGCCCGCCCGGCCCAGCTCGAGGCGCTCCGTGACACCCAACAGCGGTTCCGCGCCGCCGTCGGGGCCGACGATGTCGGGGGCATGGTCTACTGGAACGACCGGTTCCACTTCCAGATCGGCGAGATCGCGGACAACCCCTATCTGATGCCGAGTCTGCAGCGCCTGCTGATCGACCATGCGCGGATCGGGCAAACCTTCTGGCGCGCGCCTGCGCCAGAGCAGCGCGGGCGGATCGACACCGCCGCCGACCACCATGACCGGTTCATCGAGGCGATCGCGGCGGGCGATGCCGAGGCGGCGGTCGCGCTCACGCGCGAGCATTGGGCGCTGTCGCGCGACCATATCGAGATGTATGTGCGGCCCGACCCGCTGCCGGAGGACGCGGCCGACAGCGCCTGAGGACCCCCGCCGATCAGGCCCATGTCGGTGCCGGACCGCGCCCTGCCGCTTCCCGCGATTGCCGTGGCGCCACGCGGGGTATAGCGTATACATGCTGTACACAAAGGGGCCGCCATGCAGTTCGACGGCATCTACACCCCCGTGGTCACGCCGCATGGCGCCGATCACAGCATCGACGAGGCGCGCTTTGCCGAGGTGATCGAGCACCTGATCGCCGCCGGGGTGCACGGGATCATCGTCGCCGGCACCACGGGCGAGTACTACGCCCAGACGCTGGACGAGCGGGTGCGCCTGATGCGCCGGACGCTCGAGGTGGTGGCAGGGCGGCGACCGGTGATCGTCGGCACCGGGGCGATCCGCACCGAGGATGCGGTCGCGCTCGCCCGGGCCGCCAAGCAGGCGAAGGCCGACGCCATCCTGATCGGCACCCCGCCCTATGCGCTGCCGACCGGCCGCGAGAACGCGCTCCACGCCCTCGCGATCGACCGGGCCGTCGATATGCCAGTGATGCTCTACAACTATCCGGGCCGGATGGGCGCGGAGATGGACGAGGACTTCCTCGACCGGGTCGGCCGCTCGCCGAATTTCCGTGCGATCAAGGAAAGCTCTGGCGACATCAATCGGGTGCATCTGCTCGCGCGCGACTATCCGCAGATCCAGCTCCTTTGCGGGATGGACGACCAGGCGCTCGAGTTCTTCGCCTGGGGCGCACGCGGCTGGGTCTGCGCCGGGTCGAACTTCGCACCCGAAGCGCATATCGCGCTCTGGCAGGTCTGCGCGGTCGAGGGCGACTTCGCCACCGGCCGCCGGATCATGACCGCGATGCTGCCGCTGATGCGCCTGCTCGAGCAGGGCGGCAAGTTCGTCCAGAACATCCGCCACGGGATGAGCCTGCGCGGGATCCCCATCGGCCCGCCGCGCCGTCCGCTGCAGCCGCTCGACAAGGACGAGAAGCGGGCGCTGGCCGAGACCGTTGCCGTGATGGACCGCGCGATCGCCACGATCCTCGCCGAGCGTGATCGGGTGCGCGACGGCGCGGGCGACGGCTTCGACCTCAATTCCGCCCACCAGCCCGCCAAGGCCGCAGAATGACCGATCTCCTGACGCTCGACGACTATGCCGCGGTCGCCGCGGATCTCGCCCTGCCCCGCACCGCCTTCATCGATGGCGGCTTTCGCCCGGCGATCTCTGGCGCGAGCTTTGCGTCGGTGAACCCGGCCACCGGCGAGACACTTGCCGAGGTCTCGGCCTGCGGCGCCGAGGATGTCGACCTCGCCGTCGGCAAGGCGCGCGAGGCGTTCGGCGAGGGCCGCTGGTCGCGCCTCCACCCGGCCGAGCGCAAGCGCCGGCTCATCCACCTCGCCAAGCTGATGGAGCGCAACCGCCACGAGCTCGCGGTGATGGAGAGCCTCGACAGCGGCAAACCGGTGCGGGACTGCGCGGAGATCGATGTCCCCGAGGCGATCAACTGCCTCAAATGGCACGCCGAGGCGACCGACAAGCTCTACGACCGGGTGGCCCCTGCGGGCGAGGACGCCATGGCGATGATCCTGCGCGAGCCAATCGGTGTCGTCGGGCTCGTGCTGCCGTGGAATTTCCCGCTCCTGATGCTCGCCTGGAAGCTCGGGCCCGCGCTCGCCTGCGGCTGCTCGGTGATCGTCAAGCCGGCCGAGCAGACCTCGCTGACCGCGCTCCGCGTCGCCGAGCTCTCGATCGCGGCCGGCATCCCACGCGGCGTGCTCCAGGTGCTGCCGGGTGACGGGCCATCCTGTGGAGAGCCGCTCGGGCGGCACCCGGATGTCGATATGGTCGCCTTCACCGGCAGCACCGAGACCGGGCGGCGGTTCCTCCGCTATGCGGCGGACTCCAACCTCAAGAAGATCAGCCTCGAATGCGGCGGCAAGAACCCCGCCATCGTCCTGGAGGATGCCGAGGATCTCGACATCGTCGCGGGCCACATCGTCAACGCCGCCTTCTGGAACATGGGCGAGAACTGCTCGGCCACCTCGCGGCTGATCGTCCATGAGGCGGTGAAGGCGCCACTGCTCGAGCGCATCCGCGCGCGGCTTCGCGACTGGCGGACCGGCGATCCGCTCGATCCCTCCAACCATCTCGGCGCCCTGATCGATGCCGAGCATCTCGGCAAGGTGACGGGCTGGCTCGAGCGCGGCCGCGAGAGCGCCGAGGTGGTGACCGGCGGAGCGGCGGAGGGACCCTATGTCCATCCGACCGTGTTCGATCGGGTCAAGCCCGGCGATCCACTCGCGCGCGAGGAGATTTTTGGGCCCGTGCTTGCCGTGATCACCGCGGCGAGCGCCGAGGAGGCGGTCGCGATCGCCAACGACACGCCTTACGGGCTCGCGGCCTCGGTCTTCACCGCCCACGGCAAGACGGGCCTGCGCGCCGCGCGCGCGATCCGGGCCGGCACCGTCACGGTCAACTGCTACGGCGAGGGCGATGCGAGCACGCCCTTCGGCGGCTTCGGTCAGTCGGGCTTCTGGGGGCGCGACAAGGGCCTCGACGCGCATGACCAGTACACCGAGACCAAGACGATCTGGGTCGACCTCTCGGACCCCGCCCCCGCCGAGGCGGTCGACTAGACCGTGGACGCAGGCCCGACCTCTCCGCCGCGCCAGGTGCGACGGCTGCCGCGCGACCCGGGTCCCGCCGCCTGGAACGCGCTGCTGCCACCACCCGGGCCGCCGCGCGTCCTCGAGGAGCGGGTGCGCGCCGACTGGCTGGTGATCGGCGCCGGCTGGGCGGGGCTCGCGGCGGCGCGCCGGCTCACCCAGCTCCGCGGCTCGGACCGGATCGTCGTGCTGGAGGCGAGCCGCGTCGGCGACGGGCCGGCCGGGCGCAACTCCGGCTTCATGATCGACCTGCCGCACAAGCTGACCTCCGAGGACTATGCGGGGCAGGCCGAGGCCGATCGGCGCCAGACCGCGATGAACCGCGCGGCGATCACCTTCTGGGCCGAGGCGGCCGAGGAGTACGGGCTCGACGCCGAGGCCTTTGCCCGGCCGGGCAAGGTGAACGCGGCGGCCACACCGGCGGGCCTTGCGCATAACGAAGCCTATGCCCGCCACCTCACCGCGCTCGGCGAACCGCATGAGACGCTCGACGCCGGCGCGATGCGCGCGCTGACGGGGTCGGACTACTACCTCGGGGGGCTGCAGACGCCGGGCAGCGCGCTGGTACAGCCGGCGAAGTTCGTCCGCGGGGTCGCCGCGGGGCTCGCCGACCGGGTCGCGATCCACGAGACAAGCCCCGTGACGGCCATCGCCCGCACCGGGCGCGACTGGACCGCGACGACGCCCGGCGGCTCGGTGACGGCGCCGCGGGTGATCCTCGCGGTCAACGGCCATGCCGAGAGCTTCGGCTATTTCGCCCGGCGCCTCGTGCACATCCATCTCTACGCCTCGATGACCCGGGCGCTTACGGCGGCCGAGATCCGCGCCCTCGGCGGCGAGGCGAGCTGGGGGCTCACGCCGTCGGACCCCGCGGGCAGCACTGTGCGCCGCATCGAGGGCACTGGCGGCACGCGGATCGTGATGCGCAACCGCATGACCTACGACCCCCAGATGGCGTGCCCGCAGAGCCGTCTCGCGCGGCTCGGGCGGAGCCACGACCGGGCCCTGGCGGCGCGGTTCCCGGGGCTCGCGGGGATCGAGATGGCCTATCGCTGGGGCGGACGGCTCTGCCTCAGCCTCAACGACACCCCGGCCTTCGGCGAGGTCGAGGAGGGTGTTTTCGCCGCCTGCTGTCAGAACGGGCTCGGCACCACGCGGGGCACCGCGGCGGGGATGCTGGCCGCCGATCTTGCGGCCGGGGGCAACACCCCGATGGTAGCCGACATGCTGGCGGCCGAGCCGCCGGCCCGCCTGCCGCCCGAGCCGCTCGCCTGGCTCGGTGCCACCGCGACGATGCGCTGGCGCGAATGGCGCGCGGGGCGGGAGCTCTGATTGGGCCTCCCCGGCCGGGGTGACGGCGGCGGGCGCCGGGCATAGTCTGAAATCCCAACCGATGGAGATCGCCCATGCCCGGCCTCGCCCCGCTTCTCCTCGCCCTCCTCTGCCTTGCCGGCCTCGGCGCGCCGGCCCACGCCGAACGGCGGGCCGCGCTCGAGCTCGTGCTCCTGGCCGATGCGACGGGCTCGATCGACGCCGCCGAGATCCGCTTCCAGCGCCAGGGCTATGCCGAGGCGCTCACCGACCCCGCGGTGGTTGCGGCGATCGAGTTCGCGGGGCCCGCGGCTCTCACCTATGTCGAATGGGCCGACGAGCGCTCCCAGCATGTGGTCGCCGACTGGACCATCGTGAGCACCGGCGCCGAGGCCCGGGCCTTTGGCGAGGCGCTCCTTCTCCCCCCGCGCCAGGCCTTTGGCCGCAACGCGATCGGCGCCGCGCTGATCGCCGCCAAACGGCTGATCGAGGAGAACGACATTCTGTCGGACCGCCAGGTGATCGACCTCTCCGCCGACAGCGCCAACAACTGGAACGGGCCGCCGATCGCGGAGGCGCGCGAGGCCGTCCTGGCCGCCGGCATCACGATCAACGGGCTCGCGGTCCTCTGCCGTGCGTGCTCGGGCCGGCCGATCTCCTACGATCTCGAACAGGCGTTCGAGGAGCGGATCATCGGCGGCGCCGGCGCCTTCGTCGTCACGGCCGACGGCTCGGAGAGCTTTGCCCGGGCGGTCGCGCGGAAGCTGATCCTCGAGCTTGTCGACGCCGGTCGCGGCGCGCCCCGCGAGGCCCGCGAGACCGACGTCAAAACTCCTGGTTGAGCGCGTCGGCGGCCGGGATCTCGCGCTCGCGCCTCGCGATCTGGTCGCGCAGGGCCTCGTCGATGGCGGGATCGAGTTGCGGCTCCTCATACTCCGCGAGCATCGCGCGCGCACGCTCAAGCGCCCGCTCGGTCGTGTCCTTCGATCCGTCCGCCACCCACTGCTCGAAATTGTTGTTGTCGAACAGTTTTGGCATGAAGAAGCCGCGCTGGAAGTTGGCCAGCGTGTGCGCATGGCCGAGATAGTGCCCGCCCGGGCCGACATCGCGCACCGCCGCCAGCGCCTCGTCGAAATCGTCCCAGCGAATGCCCTCGGCCATGCGGTAGCCCATGGCGCATTGCTCGGCATCGACGATGAACTTGGCGATCGAGCAATGCATGCCGCCCTCGTTCCAGCCTGCCGAGTGCCAGATGTAGTTCGCGCCCGCCATCAGCACGGCCATCAGGGTCGTGGCGCGCTCATAGCCCGCCTGCGCGTCGAGGGTCTTCGCGCCCCCCAGCGTGTTCGAGGTGCGCCAGGGCACGCCGTAATGGCGCGCCAT
>CAYORO010000041.1:0-19381 GCA_964406355.1 uncultured Limibaculum sp. | reverse complement strand
AGCGCCACGTTGATCACGCTCATATCGGTCTGGAGCAGCAGGTTGCGCGCCTTCTCGAGGCGCAGCTCCATGTAGTAGCGCTTCGGCGAGCGGTTGAGATAGCGGCGGAACAGGCGCTCGAGCTGGCGGGTCGACATCGCGACGCCGCGGGCGAGCTCGGCCGGGCTGATCGGCTCCTCGGTCGAGCGCTCCATGGTCTGGATCACCTGCACGAGCTTGGGGTGGCGCACGCCGATCCGCGCCGGGACCGAGAGGCGCTGCTCGTCGGAGGCCGAGCGCACCGGCGTGTGGATCATCTTGTCGGCCACCAGCGAGGCGAGATCCGGCCCCTGCTCGAGCCCGATCAGATGGAGCATCATGTCAGCCGCCGCGGTGCCGCCGGCGCAGGTGACGATGCCCTCATCGGTGCAGTAGAGGAGGTTGGAGAGATCGACCTCCGGAAACTCCTCGGCGAAGGCCGGCTGGTTCTCCCAGTGGATCGTGGCGCGCTTGCCGTCGAGAAACCCGGCCTTGGCGAGCACATGGGCGCCGGTGCAGACCCCGCCCATCGAGACGCCGAGCCGGGCCTGGCGGCGCAGCCAGGTGAGCACCGGCCGCGAGGCGGCGCCCGAGAGGTTGAGGCCGGCGCAGACCATCACCCGGGTGCCGCGCCGCAGATCCTCGAGGCCCTGCATCGTGGCGACCACCGCGCCGTTCGAGCAACCAACGGGCTCGCCGCCCTCGGAGACCAGTGTCCAGCGGTAGAGGGGGCGCCGCGAGACGCGATTCGCCAGCCGGAGCGGCTCGATCGCTGCGGCGAACGCGATCAGCGAGAAATGCGGGCACAGGAGGAACGCATATTCCCGCGGCCGGTCGGTGTCCTGTCCGGGCCCGCGCGCCACTGCCGCCATGCTGACCATCACCCTTGGCTCGAAGTCTGGTAGCCATTGAGTTGAGGTCGCCCGGGCCACGGCGTCAAGGCGCGCACAGGGATAATTCGCCAGCCCTTGGCGATTGCTGGGCGGACTTGCTAAGAGGCGACAGCCTTGAGGAGGAGACCCCCGATGACGAAGCCCTGGAGGAAAGACAGCTGGCGCAGCCTGACCGCGGAGCAGATGCCGGTCTATACGGACCAGCCCGCGCTCGAGGCCGTGACCGATCGGCTCGGCAGCTTTCCGCCGCTCGTCTTCGCGGGCGAGGCGCGTCGGCTGCGCGCGCGGCTCGCGGATGTGGTCGACCGCCGCGCTTTTCTGCTCCAGGGCGGCGACTGTGCCGAGGCGTTCCAGGCCTTCACCGCAGACACCATCCGCGACACCTTCCGGGTGATGCTGCAGATGGCGGTGGTGCTGACCTTCGCGGCGCGGGTGCCGGTGGTGAAGGTCGGGCGCATGGCGGGCCAGTTCGCCAAGCCGCGCTCCTCGCCGGTCGAGACGCAGGGCGGGACGGAGCTGCCGTCCTACCGGGGCGACATCGTCAACGACATCGCCTTCACCACCGAGGCGCGGGTGCCGGACCCCGAGCGGATGGTCACGGCCTATATGCAGTCGGCGGCGACGCTCAATCTGCTGCGCGCTTTCGCGACCGGCGGCTATGCGGATCTCCACCGGGTGCGGAGCTGGAACCTCGACTTTGTGCGCGGCACGGCCGAGGCCGAGCGGTACCAGGCGCTGGCGGACCGGATCTCGACGGCGATCGACTTCATGTCGGCCTGCGGGGTGACGCCGGAGAGCGCCGAGACGCTCTCGCAGGTGGAGTTCTTCACCTCGCATGAGGCGCTGCTCCTGCCCTATGAGGAGGCGCTGACGCGGACCGACACGACCACCGGCCTGCCGGTCGCGGGCTCGGGCCATCTGATCTGGATCGGCGATCGCACGCGCCAGCTCGACGGCGCGCATGTGGAGTTCTGCCGCGGCGTGCTGAACCCGATCGGCCTCAAATGCGGCCCGAGCCTCGAGCCGGACGATCTGTTGCGCCTGATCGAGCGGCTGAACCCCAAGAACGAGGCCGGTCGGCTGACGCTGATCTGCCGCACAGGCGCCGACAAGGTCGAGCAGCACCTGCCCGGCTGGATCCGCGCGGTGGAGCGCGAGGGGGCCCGGGTGGTCTGGTCCTGCGACCCGATGCACGGCAACACGGTCAAGTCGGCCTCGGGCTACAAGACCCGGCCCTTCGAGCGGATTCTCGCCGAGGTGAAGAACTTCTTCGCGGTGCACGAGGCCGAGGGGAGCTATGCCGGCGGGGTGCATTTCGAGATGACCGGGCTCGATGTCACCGAATGCACGGGCGGCATCTCCGAGGTGACCGATGCGGATCTCTCGAGCCGCTATCACACGGTCTGCGACCCGCGGCTGAATGCGTCCCAGGCGCTGGAGCTCGCCTTCCTGCTGGCGGCGGAGCTCGAGCGCGTGGTGCCCGACAGCCACAAGCAGGCGGCGATCGCCTGAGGCGCATGGACCGGGTTCTGGTCCTCACAGCGGCCGCCGGGGTGCCCGATGCGGCGGTCGCGGCCCTGTGCTCCGGTCTGGGGGGCGAGGCGCGGCGTCTGGGCCCGTGCGGCGTGGAGATCGCGGGCGCCAAGGCGCGGCCGGTCTCACTCGACGGCATCGACGCAAACTGGGTGCCGGTCGCGGGGCGCGAGAAGCGGGTCCTCTTGGCCGATATGGACTCGACCCTGATCCAGTGCGAGTGCGTCGACGAGATCGCCGCCCATGCCGGGGTCGGCGCGCGCGTCGCGGCGATCACCGAGCGGGCGATGGCGGGCGAGCTCGACTTCGAGGCGGCGCTGACCGAGCGGGTGGCACTCCTCGACGGGCTGCCCGAGGCCGCCCTCGGCGAGGTCTATGACCGGGCCGTGCAGCTCACCCCTGGGGCGCGCGTCTTTGTGCGCACGATGGCCGCGCGGGGTGCGGCGACCGCGCTCGTCTCGGGCGGGTTCACCTTTTTCACCGAGCGCGTGGCGGCGGCCACCGGGTTTGCCGAGCACCGGGCCAACAGGCTCCAGATCGCGGAGGGGCGGCTGACGGGCCGCGTGGTCCCGCCGATCCTTGGGCGTGACGCGAAACGGGTGGCTCTTGAGGAGATCGCCGCCCGGGCGGGCGTGGGCCCCAAGGACGTGCTCGCGATCGGCGACGGGGCGAATGATCTGGCCATGGTGGAGGCGGCGGGCCTCGGGGTCGCGTGGCGTGCCAAGCCGGCGCTGGCGGCCCGCGCCGATGCCCGGCTCGAGCATTCCGATCTCACCGCCGCCCTTCACCTCCAGGGCATCCCCGAGGCGGCCTTCGTCACCGACTGACGGGGTCACATGGCGTGACGTTTGCGCGAGCTGCGACGCGAGGGTCTTCGCCGTTCGCCCTTCGTGCACTAGGATCGTGTGCGACCCGTGACGCCATTGGAGCCTGAGATGAAGCTGATCCGACGCCCGCGCTGGGCCCTCCGCGAGGCCGACGCGACCCCCGAGGCGACTTTCCGCGCCCGCCGCCGCCTGCTCGCGGGGGGGGCGATGATCGCGGGCGGCGTGGCCCTCGGTGCGCTGGCAACATCGGGCGGGCGGATGGCGAGCCCGGCCAATGCGGCGACGCCGACCGAGCCATTCCTCCCCGAGCCGCCGCGCAACCCCGCCTATGCCGATGCGGGGCGGCCGGTGACCTCGGAGGAGCTCAACACCACCTATAACAACTTCTACGAGTTCGGCAGCCACAAGCGGATCTACGACGCGGCCGAGGCGCTCGAGACCGAGGGCTGGACCGTGACGGTCGACGGCATGGTCGAGGAGCAGCTGACGCTCGGCACCGACGAGCTCCTGAAGACGATGCCGATGGAGGAGCGGGTGGTGCGCCACCGCTGCGTCGAGGCGTGGTCGATGGTGGTGCCGTGGATCGGCTTCCCGCTGAGCGCGCTTCTGGCCCGCGCCCGCCCCCTCGGCTCGGCGAAGTTCGTGCGCTTCGAGACCTTCCAGAACCCGGACATCGCCCGGGGGCAGCGCCAGTTCTGGTATCCGTGGCCCTATGTCGAGGGGCTGACGGTCGAGGAGGCGGCCAACCCGCTCTCCTTCATGGTGATGGGCGCCTATGGCAAGATCCTGCACAAGCCCTTCGGCGCGCCGATCCGGCTGCACACGCCGTGGAAGTACGGCTTCAAGCACATCAAGTCGATCGTGCGGATTTCGCTGACCGACGAGCAGCCGCTGAGCTTCTGGGAGGAGCTGCAGGCGGCGGAGTACGGCTTCTGGGCCAACGTCAACCCCGCGGTCGACCATCCGCGCTGGAGCCAGGCGACGGAGCGCGTGCTCGGCACGGACGAGCGGGTGCCGACCGAGCTCTTCAACGGCTACGGCCCCGAGGTTGCGCATCTCTATGAGGGGATGGAGGCGCAGGTCGGCGACCGGCTCTGGCGCTGAGCGCCGGCGTCGGACCGTCCAACTGCACAAAAAAAGCCGGGCGCGAAGCCCGGCCAAGTCAACAGGGAGGTATCACAACCTAGGGCGGGATCGCTCACGCCCCGACTTTGCGTTACGCTTTTTCGCGGCCTTCGCGCAACCCGAACTGCACCGCAGCATAGCAGCTATACGATCTCTGCAACGCTTCCTGTTGCCGTTCGGACACGATTATCGCTCTGGAGCTCGGCGACCAGGAAGTCTCGGAACGCGATGACACGCTGCGAGCGGCGGAGTTCCTCAGGGTATACGAAGTAGACCGAGAAGGGCGGGCTCTCCTCCTCCGGCAGCACGGTCAAGAGATCCGGATTGTCCCGCGTGATGTAGTCGGGCAGCGCGGCGACGCCGAGCCCGGCGAGCGCTGCGTTGAGGATGCCGAAATAGCTGTTCATCGAGAGATGCGCCTGCCGGTGCGGGCCGACCCGCTTGCGCAGCCACACCGCGGCCTCGCCCGGCTGCGGGGCGTCCGAGGCGAAGCTGACGAGGCGGTGGCGCGCGAGGTCCTCGATCCGGTCCGGAACGCCCATGCGCGCGACGTAGCTCCTGTGGGCATAGAGTCGCATTCGGACATCAAGGAGCTTGCGCCGGATCAGGTCGGCCTGCTGCGGTGCGGCCATGCGGATCGCGACATCGGCCTCGCGCATCGGCAGGTCGAGCACGGCTTCGGTGAGCACGAGATTGATCGAGAGGCCCGGATGGTCCGCGAACAGGCGGTGGAGCCGCGGGGTCAGCCAGATGGTGCCGAAGCCCGCTGTCGCGGTGACGCGCAGGTCGCCGTAAACCTCGTCCTTGCTGTCGCGGATGCGGGCGGCCGCCTGGCTCAGCTTGTGGGTCATCGTGCGGGTTGCGTCATAGAGCAGCTCGCCCTGCTCGGTGAGCAGGAGCCCGCGGGCATGGCGGTGGAAGAGCGTCGTCTCCAGCTGCTCCTCGAGCCCGCGAATCTGTCGGCTGATCGCCGACTGGCTCAGATGCAGCTGTTCGCCCGCATGCGTCAGGCTCCCGGCGTCGGCGACGGCGTGGAACACGCGGAGCTTGTCCCAATCCATGCTTTCCCTCATATCGGCGGCGCCTGGACGCACAACCGCCCGGCTTGATGTCGACTACCACAGCAGAGTGACCGGAGCGCAGCATGCAGGTGGCGATCGTGACACAATTGGTAGCGGTGATGCTTGCCGCTGTGATCTCTGTGTCTTTGGGGCCACCGGCTGCCGCGCAAACGACCCTCGACGGCACATATAGTGGCATGGGCCCGGCGACGGGAGCTGTGATCGAAATCACCCCGGATCCGGGCGGCTACCGCGGGACCTTCACCGGCACCGATGGCGCGCGTCAGCCCTTCGAGGCGGATCGCCACGGGGACCAGGCCGAGGCGGTTCTGGATCTCGCCGGGCGCACCGTGCTGATGCAGATGACCCCCCTGCCCTTCGGCGCCGAGGTGGCGTTCATCCCGTTTGCCGCCGACGGGCGGCTGGAGGTCGAGGGCGCCCGCCTCGACACCTTCCTGCGCGAGGGCCTCGGGGATGGTGGGGCACCCGAGCATTTCGTCCCGGCGCCCCGCGACACGCGGCGACAGCTCGGCGGCCTCAGTTTCCTGGCCTCCTATGAGTTCTGGCGTCCGTCCGGCGTGCGCGACGGCTATCTGTCGCTCGCGCCGCGGATCCGCACGCTGATGCGCCTCTTCCCCGCTGTGCAGCTCGATGTGATCTGGAAGCTCTGTCTGGCGCCGCGGGCCGAGGGCGCCTTGGCGCTCGCGCTCGATGGCCAGGGGGTGAGCTGTGCGGCGGTGGTCGACGGGTTGGCTGCGGCTCAGAGTAGCGGCCGGTTCGACGCCTACAAGGCGTCGGTCACGGCGCAGAAGGCCGATCTCGACACGGCCGTGCGCTGCGCCAACAAGTACATATTGCCGCGGGGCGTATGCGCGACCTCGGCAAGTCGCCTTGCCGAGGCTGCGGTGTCGTTGGAGACGGCTGCGGGCGTGCTCGCACGGTATCGCTGAGCGCGACGGAGCGTTGCCGGGCCGCTCATTCGGCCGGGGTGTGCTGGACTTTGAGCCCCTGGCCCCAGGCCTCGAACCCCTCGACCACCGGGGTCAGCGCCCGACCGACATGGGTGAGTCGGTATTCGAGACGGCGGGCGCCGGGCTGGACCGGCCGCTTCTCCATGATCCCCTCGTCGACCAATCGAGCCAGTCGATTCGACAGGATGTTGCGAGCCATCCCCAAACGACGCTGGAACGTGTCGAAGCGCGTGGTTCCGTGCAATGCGGCCCAGAGGATCAGCAGCGTCCAACCATCGCCCACCATCCGCACCGCATCCGTCATTGCCGAAATGTCGTCGTTCTCCCGGGGCATGGGTCCTTCCCTTTTTGCTCGTTTGATCCCACTGTATAGCATCCCATTCCGCGACCGTCTCTGATATTGGTCAAAAAATGCACAGGCCATGAAAAACATGTCAAAAATGTGGAACGCGGAAGGTCGTTTTGCCTGGTGGAGACCCGCCCGCCGAACCGAGGCGTAGGATGGAGCTCTACGGCGTCCGCATCTTCGTCGACGACCTTGCGGCGGCCCGTATTTTCTATGGCGATACGCTCGGCCTGCCGGTTGCCTGGGAGGCCGACGGCGCGGTCGGCTTCACTGTTGGCACGGCGGTGTTGATCCTCGAGCGGGAGGACCCGGCCGGCCCGGAGCGGCACCTGATCGGGCGCTTCGTCGGGGTGTCGCTTGCCGTGCCGGACATCGCAGCCCGCTATCGTGAGCTGAGCGAGCGAGGCGTCGCGTTTGTCGGGCCTCCGGAGCCGCAACCCTGGGGCGGAACGCTCGCCCATTTCCACGATCCGGCCGGCAACACGCTCACGCTGCTCGGCTAGCGGCCCGCTCGCCGGCCTTGCCGCCCCGGCCCATGCCGTTACCCTTCCACCAAACAGGGAGGCGCCCCAATGCAGCTCCGCGATGTCCGGCTGGCGGACCGCTACGACCTCTCGCGATCCCAGGTCCTGCTCTCCGGCACACAGGCGCTGGTGCGCGCGGTGCTGATGCAGGGCGCGCGCGACCGCGCCGGCGATCTGCGCACGGCGGGCTATGTGACAGGCTATCGCGGCTCCCCGCTCGGCGGGGTGGATCGCGCCTTCGAGGCGGCGGGCGGGCCCCTCGGCGCGGCCGATATTCGCTTCGAGCCCGGGCTCAACGTGGATGTCGCGGCGACCGCCCTCTGGGGCACGCAGACCGCGGGGCTCCGCGGTGAGGGCCGGTTCGACGGTGTCTTCGGCCTCTGGTACGGCAAGGGCCCGGGCGTCGACCGATCGGGGGACGTGTTCCGCCACGCCAATCTCGCCGGCACCGACCCCTGCGGCGGCGTGGTCGCGGCGCTCGGCGACGACCACACCTGCGAGAGCTCGACCACCTGCCACCAGTCAGAGCTCGCGATGGTGGATGCGATGTTCCCCGTGCTCTCGCCCGCGACGGTGCAGGAGCTGATCGACCAGATGCTGCTCGGCTGGGCGCTTTCGCGCTATGCCGGGCTCTGGGTCGGTGTGAAATGCGTCAAGGACATCGTCGAGGCGACCGCGGTGGTCGATGGCGATCCGCACCGGCTGCGGGTCCGGTTGCCAGAGGATCTGGCGTTGCCGCCCGGCGGGCTCGGCATCCGCCTCGGCGACACGCCTCAGGCCCAGGAGGCGCGGCTCCACGAGGAGAAGCGCAGGGCGGCCGAGGCCTTTGCCCGAGCCAACGGGCTCGACGGGCGACAGAGCGGACGCGTCGGTGCGCGGATCGGGCTCGTGGCGGCGGGCAAGAGCTGGACGGATCTTGTCCACGCGCTCGGGATGCTCGGGCTCACGGGCCGGGAGGAGGCGCTCGGGCTCACGACCTACAAGGTCGGCCAGGTGTGGCCTCTCGAGCCCCAGCGCCTCACCGAGTGGGCCGAGGGCCTCGAGACCGTGGTCGTGATCGAGGAGAAGCGCGCGCTCATCGAGACCCAGATCAAGGAGATCCTCTACAACCGCGCGCACCGCCCGCGCGTCGTGGGGAAGGCCGATCTCGACGGCGCCCGCCTCTTCCCCTCGCCGCTGGATCTCGACCCTGCCCAGATCGCCGAGGGGATCGCCCGGGTGCTCGCTGCCCGAGGGATCGCGCACCCGCCGATGGAGGAGGGCCTCGCCCGTCTCCGCGCCGCCCGGGAGGTGGCCGCCACCGCCCAGATCGCCGAGCGCAAGCCGTGGTTCTGCGCCGGCTGCCCGCATAACAGCTCGACCGTGGTGCCCGAGGGCGCGCGCGCCTATGCCGGGATCGGCTGCCACTACATGGTCCAGTGGATGGATCGGAGCACCGAGGGCTATACCCATATGGGCGGCGAGGGCGCCAACTGGATGGGCGAGGCGCCGTTCTCGACCCGCGCCCACGTCTTCCAGAACATCGGCGACGGCACCTACAACCACTCGGGGCTCATGTCGATCCGGGCGGCGGTCGGCTCGGGCGCCAACATCACCTTCAAGATCCTCTACAATGACGCGGTGGCCATGACCGGCGGGCAGACCAACGATGGCGGGCTCGACCCAGCGCGGATCGCCCGGGAGACGCTGGCCATCGGGGCGGCGCGCGTGGTCTGCGTGCGCGATCCGGGCGAGGAGGTCTCCGGCCTGCCGCCCGGTGTCGCCCTCCATGACCGCGAGGCGCTCGACGAGATGCAGCGCGGGCTGGCCCAGATCCCCGGCACCACGGTGCTCATCTATGTCCAGACCTGCGCGGCCGAGAAGCGCCGGCGGCGCAAGCGCGGGCTGATGACCGCCCCCGAGGAGCGCGTCTTCATCAACCCCGCGGTCTGCGAGGGCTGCGGCGATTGCGGGATGCAGTCGAACTGTGTCGCGATCCTCCCGCTCGAGACCCCGCTCGGGCGCAAGCGGCGGATCGACCAGTCCGCCTGCAACAAGGATTTCTCCTGCCTCAAGGGATTTTGCCCGAGCTTCGTGACCGTGACCGGGGCGGTGCCGAGGGGCTCGGCGGCGGAGGTCGCGCTCCCGGCCCTGCCCGAGCCCGAGGTGCCCGCCCTCGACCGGGCGCGGGGGATCCTCGTGACCGGCATCGGCGGGACAGGCGTCGTCACGATCGGGGCGATCCTCTCGATGGCGGCGCATCTCGAGGGCAAGGCCGCCTCCGAGATGCAGATGGCCGGCCTCGCGCAAAAGGGCGGCGCGGTGATGATCCATTGCCGCCTCGCGCCGCGGCCCGAGGAGATCGGCGCCGTGCGGATCGCGGCCGGCGAGGCGGATGCGGTGATCGGCGGCGATCTGGTGGTGACGGCGGGGCCCAAGGCGCTGTCGCTGATGGCGCCGGGGCGGACGCGGGCGATCCTCAACACGCATGAGACGATGACGGGCCAGTTCACCCGGGACGGCGCCTTCAGCCTGCCCGCGGCGCGGCTCCGGGGCGCGTTGGATCAGCGGATCGGCGAGGGGGCGGTCACCGCGCTCGACGCGACCGCGATGGCGGTCCGGTATCTGGGCGACGCGATCTTCGCCAATATGGCGCTTCTCGGGGCAGCGTGGCAGGCGGGGCTCGTGCCGCTGTCGCGGGTGGCGATCCTCAAGGCGATCGAGCTCAACGGCCAGGCGGTCGAGAGGAACGCCCGCGCCTTCGAGATCGGTCGCTGGGCGGTGGTGGACCCGGAGGCGGCGCAGGTCGCGGCCGAGCGACCCACGCCCGAGGAGGAGACGCTCGAGGCCAAGATCGAGCGGCGGGCAACGCATCTGACAGCCTATCAGAACCGCCGGCTTGCCGAGCGCTATCGGGCGCTGGTGGCACGGGCGGTCGAGGCCGGGGGCGAACAGCTCGGCGAGGCGGTCGCCGAGGGTTACTTCAAGCTGTTGGCCTACAAGGACGAGTACGAGGTGGCGCGGCTCCATGCCGAGACCCTCGCGGCCGCGCTCGCATCGGAGTTCGAAAGCGTCGGGCGCATCACCTACCACATGGCGCCACCGCTTCTCTCGCGGCGCGATGCGGCGGGACGGGCGGTCAAGCGCCGCTTCGGGCCGTGGATGGGGCGGGCGCTGGCGGTGCTCCGGCATGGCAAGGTGCTGCGGGGCACGTTCTTCGATCCGTTTGGCCACACCGCCGAGCGTCGGGCCGAGCGGGCCGCCATCGCGGCGTATGAGGCCGATCTCGCCGTGCTCCTGCCCCGCCTCGCGCCGCATCAGCTGGACGACGCGGTGGCGCTGGCGCGGCTGCCCCTGGGGGTTCGCGGTTTCGGCCATGTTAAAGAGGCGGCAGCGGCCCGGGCGGCCGAGGACCGGGACGCCCTTCTTGCACGGCTCACGGCGCCGATGCCCCCGGTGGCGGAGGCCGCGGAATAGCTTTGATCTGGGGGCTGGATGTCAGAGGGGCCGCGTCAACACGCGAGAATATCGCCGACGCGGCCCCTGACTATTTGGATGGTCTCTCAAACGAGGCGTATAAAGAGGGTTTCGTCAGTCAGTTCCCGTGGTCACAAATTCGTGTCCTTCATAAGGGGTCCACAAGGCTCGCATGCAAGGGCCTCTGCGCAAAAAAATCGCCCGAGAGAGGCTTACGGCGCAACGGTCTTGCGCGGCTGGCGCTGCGTCAGTTGAGCGCGGCCCCGCCGAGGAGCCAGAGCCACACCGTGACCGAGCCGACGCTCAGCAGCGTCGCCAGCAGCACCGAGGAGGCCGCGGTGCCGACCGCCCGGCCGTACATCGCCGCGAAGATATAGCCGTTGACCCCCGGCGGCATTGCCGCGATCAGCACGGCCGCGCGCAGGAAGGCCTCCGGCAGGGCGAAGACCTGGCTCGCGAAAAACCACGCCAGCCCCGGATGCACGATGAGCGACAGCGCGGCGATCATCATCGCCTCGGAGAACTCGGTGCGGATGCGGTAGCGCGTCAGCACGCCGCCGAGCCCGAAGAGCGCGACCGGCAGCGCCGCGGCCGCGAGGAGGCCGAGCGTCTGCTCCACGGCCTCCGGCACCCAGAGCCCCGAGAGATTGAACGCGAAGCCCGCCAGCACCCCGAGCGTCAGCATGTTGCGGAAGATCGCCGAGAGCGAGCGGCCGAACGCCTCGCGGGTGGAGACACCGTCGCGCCGGGAGAACTCCATGGTGAGAATCCCGACGAGGTAGCAATAGGCCGCGTGGAAGGCGATGATCGCGAAGACGGGCTCCATCGCGTCGGCCCCGTAGGCGCGCTCGAAGATCGGCAGGCCGAGCAGCACCGAGTTGGAGAAGAGCGCGCAGAAGCCGACGGCCACCGCCTCGCCGGGGCGGCGGCGCCAGATTGTGCGGGAGAGCAGGATGGCCAGCGCGAAGCAGATCGTCGCCGCCCCGAAGAACCCCGCGATATGGCCGGGATCGACCGCGCGGGCGAGGTCCAACCGGTAGATCGAGAGGAAGAGCAGCGCCGGCACCGCGACATTGGTCGCAAATCCGATCAGCGTGTCGATTCCGGCATCGGGGAACAGTCGCAGCCGGACGGCGCCGTAGCCGAGACCGACCGTGAGGAACACCGGCAGGACGATGAGGAGCAGCGCGTAGAGCGTGCTCACACGCCGTGCTCCGGGACCATGCGCGCATCCGCCTCGACGCGGTAGTCGAGGGCAAGGCCGTCATGGGCGGGTGTCACGTGCTCGGGCGTCTCGGCCGCCAGACGGGCGTAGTCGAGATCGACATGGAGGTTGGTCAGCAGCGCGCGCCGTGGCCGGGCCCGGGCGATCCAGGCGAGCGCGGTCTCGACATTCGCGTGGCTCTGATGCGGGCGATAGCGGAGCGCGTCGAGGATCCAGCAGTCGAGCCCGTCGACCGCCGCCCAGGCCGCGTCGGTCATTTCCGAGATGTCGGGCGTGTAGGCGACGGGGCCTATGCGCAGGCCCATCGCCTGGATGTCGCCATGCGGGACCCAGAAGGGCTCGATCCGGATCGCCCCGCCCGGCCCCTCGATCTCCATCGGCCCCGTGGTGCGATAGAGGCTGAGGATCGGCGGATAGGCCGAGCCGGGCGGCGTGTCGAACACATAGCCGAAGCGCGTGCGCAGGGTCTCGCCCGTTGGCGCATCGGCCCAGGCGGGCAGGCGCGAGCCGCGGTTGAAGAAGACCATGCGCAGGTCGTCGATGCCGTGGATGTGGTCGGCGTGGTCGTGGGTGAAGAGAACGGCGTCGAGATGCCCGGCGCGGGCCGAGATCAGCTGCTCGCGGATGTCGGGGCCGGCGTCGATCAACAGGACGGTGCGGCGCCCGCCTGTGATCCGCTCGACGAGGAGCGCACAGCGGCGGCGGCGGTTCAGCGGGTTCTCCGGATCGCAGGCGCCCCAGGAGGGGCCGGTGGCGCCGATCCGCGGCACGCCCCCCGAGGAGCCGCAGCCAAGGATGGTGAAGCGGAGCCGATCGGTCATCCGGCCGCGCCGGCCCGCCGGGCCTCCGGGGCGGCGCGCGGGGCCGCCTTGGCGAAGAGGCGGTCGAAATTCGCGGTGGTCTGGGCGCGGAAGGCGGCCTCCTCCATCCCCATCGCTTCCGCCCCGATGCGGGCCGTCAGCGCGACATAGGCCGGCTCGCAGCGCTTGCCGCGATGGGGTGGCGGCGCGAGATAGGGGCTGTCGGTCTCGACGAGGATGCACTCGCGCGGCGCGGCGGCGAAGATCGCGCGGAGCTCGGTCGAGCGCGGGAAGGCCGCGATCCCCGACATCGAGAGATAGAAGCCGAGTTCGAGCATCCGCTCGGCGAGCCGCGGGCCAGAGGTGAAGCAGTGCATCACGCAGCCGAAGGGCCCTGCCCGGTGCTCCGCCTCGAGGATGGCGGCGATGTCCTCGTCGGCGTCGCGCGCATGGATGATGAGCGGCAGGCCCGCCCGCCGCGCCGCCTCGCAGTGGATCCGCAGGCTCTCGGCCTGCTCGGCCTTGGTGTCGGCGGTGTAGTGATAGTCGAGCCCGCTCTCGCCGATGCCGACGCATTTCGGATGGGCGGCGATCGCCTCCAGCTCCTCGACGCTGGCCATCGGCTCGGTCGCGGCCTGCATCGGGTGGGTGCCGGCGGCGAAGAAGACGCCAGCGTGGCGTTCGGCGATGGCGCGCACGGCGGGCTCGAGGCGGAGCCGCGTGCAGATCGTGACCATCCGCGAGACGCCCGCCTCGGCGGCGCGGGCGATCACCGCGTCCTCCTCGGCGGCGAGTTCGGGGAAGTCGAGATGGCAGTGGCTGTCGACAAGATCAGGGAGGTACGCGGCGGTTCCTGCGGGATCGGCGGGCATCGGACCTCCTTCGCGCTCGGCGCCCCGTCAGGGCTCAGAGCCCCGCCGCCGGAGGCCGCGACCGGGCCGCCGCGGCAAGTGGCGCGTCGAGATCAACGAACATATCGAGGATCGCCTGCGCGGGGTCAAGATTGACCGCCCGGGCCTCGCGTGCAGTGCGGGAGGCCCGCTCGGCGACCGCGGCCCAGCTCGCGGCGGGAACGGCCGAGAGTGCGGCCATCGCCTCGGCCTCGCCGGGAGCGGCCTCGAGAGCGGGCGGCCCGAGCGCGCGCGCGCGGGCGAGGCGGCCGAGCAGGATCTGCAGGAGTTCCGCGGCCAGCGGGAACAGCGTCTCGCGCTCACGCCCGCCGACACGATCCGCCAGCGCGGCCAGGCCGGCGCGGTCGACCCCGCGCGGGCCGAGGAGGCCCAGCATCGCCCGGTAGAGCGCCGCCCCCCCGCCGGAGGCGAAGCGGATCGCCTGGCCGACCGACCCGTCGGCAAGCGCGGCGAGGGCCGTCGCTTCGGCCGAGCCCACCTCCTGGCCTGCCTGGGCGAGAGCGGACGCGAGGTTCTCCGCCCCGAGGCGTGCGGTGTCGAGCCGGCGGCAGCGCGAGCGGATCGTCGGCAGCACGGCCCCCGGCAGATGCGCGACGAGAAGGAGGAGCGTCCGCTCCGGCGGCTCCTCCAGCGCCTTGAGGAGCGCGTTCGCGGCACTCGCGGTCATCTCGTCGGCGGCATCGACCACCACCGCCCGCCAGCCCGCATCGGGCACCGAGAGGGCGAGGCCACGCTTCAGCGCCCGCACATCGTCGACCGCGATCTCCTTGCGGAGCTTGCCCGTCCGCTCGTTGGGCGTCCGGCGCAGCACGCTCAGCCGCGGCTCGGAGCCCGCGAGGATGCGCCGGGCCACCGGGCAGTCCGCCGGCGGATCGAGCGTCTCGGGCGCGTCGCCGAGCGCCAGCCGGGCCCGCGCGATGCGATAGGCGAGCGTTGCCTTGCCGGTGCCGCGGGGTCCTGCGATCAGCCAGGCATGGTGGAGGCGCCCGGCTCCCCAGGCGGCGAGGAAGGCGCGCTCGGCCACCGCCTGGCCGAAGAGCGCGCCACGCAGCGCCGTCTCGGCCGGGTGCGGCACGCCCGGGAGCGCGTCCGGCGCGGTCTCGGTGTCCTGGGCCATCGCCGTGAGCCCTAGCGCATCGCAAGAAGCGGGTCGATGGCGGCGCGGACCCGCCCGGCCACCCGCTCGGGCGGCGCATCGGCATCAATCCGGCGAATACGGCGCGGCTCGGCCTCGGCAAGGGCGGCGAAGCGGGCCGCCAGCGCGGCGTGGAAGGCCTGGCCCCGCCCCTCGATGCGGTCGGGCGCGCCGCGATCCGAGACGCGGGCGGCGGCGCGTGCGGGCGGGATCTCGAGCAGCAGGGTGAGGTCGGCGTCGAGGCCGACGAGCCGGCGGTGCAGATCGTCGATCAGGGCGCGGCGCGCGGGGTCGGCGCCCTGATAGGCGCGGGTCGAGTCGATAAACCGGTCGCAGATCACCACGCGCCCCTCCGCAAGCGCGGGCCGGATAAGACGCGCCATATGCTCGATGCGCGCCGCGGTGAAGAGGAGCGTCTCGGTCTCGGCGGTCCAGCGCCCGGGCTCGCCCTCGATCAGCAGCGCGCGGAGCGCCTCGGCGCCCGGTGTGCCACCCGGCTCACGGGTGAGGACAACGCGCCGCCCCTGCCCCTCCAGCCACTCGGCGAGCAGGCGCGCCTGGGTCGACTTGCCCGAGCCGTCGATCCCCTCGAGCGTGACGAAGAGGCCGGGCCCGCCCTGCCCGCTCACTCCGCGCTCAGCCCGCCGCCGAAGACGCTCTCCGCGGCCGCCCAGATCCGGGCGAAGAAGCCGCCGCGCTCGATGGTCCGTGATGCCACGAGCGGCACGGCGATGTCCGGCATCCCCTCGACCGCCACGCGCACCTCGCCGAGGACCGCGCCTGCCTCGAGCGGCGCCTCCGCCGGCGTGTCGTAATGCGCGGTCGGCACCGGCTCGTGGCCGAGACCGAAGGGGATGGTGACGACGACATCCTCGGCCGGTGCCAGCGCCACCCGGCTCTCGGCGCCGATCCAGACATCGGCCTCGATGAGCGGCTCTCCAGCGCGGTAGAGGGTGCGGGTCTCGAAGGCGCGGAACGCCCAGTTCATCAAGCGCTGCGCCTCCTGGCGGCGCTGGGCCTCGCTCTCGAGCCCCATCAGCACCAGCACAACGCGCCGCCCGTCCTGCTCGGCGGTCGAGACGAGCCCGTAGCCCGCCTCCTCGGTGTGGCCGGTCTTCAGCCCGTCGACCCCCAGCCCCGCGCCGAGCAGCGGGTTGCGGTTGCGCTGGGTGATCCCCTCCCAGGTGAAGCGCTCCTCCTGGAAGAAGTGGTAGTAGTCCGGGAAGCGGGTCGCGATCCGGGCACCCAGCATCGCGAGGTCCCGGGCACTCATCCGGTGCTCGGGATGGGGCCAGCCGGTGGCGTTGCGGAAGGTCGACTGGCTGAGTCCGAGCTCCCGGGCGCGAGCGGTCATGAAGCTCGCAAAGGCCTCCTCGGTGCCCGACAGCGCCTCGGCGAGCGCCACCGCCGCGTCGTTGCCGGACTGCACGATGACGCCGCGGAGCAGGTTTTCGACGCTGACCTCGCCGCCCTCGCGGATGAACATCTTCGAGCCACCCATCGAGGCGGCCTTGGCCGAGGTGCGGAACTGGTCATCGAGCGCGAGGCGACCGGAACTCAGCGCCTCGAAGACGACATCGAGCACCATGAGCTTGGACATCGAGGCCGGCGGAAAGGGCGTCTCGGCGTTCTTCTCGAGCAGCACCGCGCCGCTGGCGAGATCGATCAGATAAGCGGCGCGAGCCGGCGTGCTCTGATCGATCGCCTGGGCGGCGGAGACGGCCGCGCTTCCCAGGACGAGAACCGCGGCGAGGAATAGTCGTCGGAGCATCGATGCGGCCCGTCAGCGCGCGACCGGGATGGCATCGGCAGTGCCGAGCCCGCGGATCGCCCGGAGTGCCTCGCGGCGCTCGGCGCTCGTCTGGAACGGGCCGGCGATCACCCGGGTCATCGCCCGGCCCTGCGAGCGGAAGGGCTTGCCCTCGGCCGGGAAGCCCGCCGACTCGATCGCCGCGATCAACCGCGTCGCGTTGCTCTCGACGCCGAAGATGCCCGCCTGGATGAACGGGCGGCCGAGCGGGCTCGGCTCCTGCGCGGCCGAGGGCGCTGCCGGCTGCGGGTCGAGCGCGGCCTGGCGCTCGTCTGCCGGCTCAGGCTCGGCACCGGCAGGCTCGGCCGGCGACGCATCGGGCACTGTGGTCTGATCCGGTAGATCCGCGGCAGGCGCAGGCGCGGCGGCCTGTGCCGTGTCCGACAAGGCGGCCACAACGTCCTCCTCCGCGTCGGTCGCCTCGGTTGCTGCCTGCTCGGTGGTCGATCCCGCCTCCGATGCAGGTTCGACCGCGTCGGCATCGCTCGCGTCATCCGGCGAAGCGGCCGGAGCAGTGGCCAGCGCCTCGGAAGTCTCGCTCGCGAGATCGGCCGCAGGCTCGGGATCCGGCGCCGTCCCCGTATCGATCGCCGCAAGCCCGAGAAGGGCCGCAGAGGCGGGCGCCGTCGCTGGTGCCGTCACGGGGGCCGACGCCTCGGGCACGGTGACTGCCTCGGGCACGGAGGCTGCCTCGTCGGCCGTCGTCTCCTCCTCGTCACCCGCGATCAGCCATGTCTCGGCGGCCTCGGTCTCCGGTGCCGCATCGTCCGCCGCAGTCGCGGACGCCTCTGCCGCGTCGGCATCGGCCTCCGGCCTGCCCTCCTCTGCAGCCTCCGCCTCCGGCGTCTCTGCGCCAGCGCCGACTGCCGCCACGGTCTCTTCGTCGGCCCCCTCAGGCGCGGTGTCAGTGGCATCGGCAACCGACTCGCCCGCAGCGTCGGCCCCGGACTCGCCCGCATCCGCCGTCGCTTCGGCGTCCTCGTCGCCCTCCTCGGCCTGGGCGATCGCGGTTTCGGGTGCCACCGGCACGGTCACGGGGCCGCGGCGGATCGCCACGATCGCGAGGGTCGCCGCCTCGCCGGCCACCATACCGAGCGCCGCCGCCGCATCCGAGGACACGAGCACCGACGGCCCACTGCCGCTGTCGTCGCGCCGGAACAGCGCGCCGTCGACCGCAAACCCGTTTCCGACATTCACGATCCGGACGCGCCGTGCGGTCTCTGCGGCGGGATGGGCGACCCATATGCCCTGAAGGGTGCGCTTGCCATCCCAGACGGCGGTGGCGTCAACCTCGAATTCCTCGGGCGCCGGTCGCAGGCGCGCATCGATCAGCGCGGTCGGCCCGGGCTCGATCGGGGTCGCGGCGACCGACTGGGTCACCTGAAGCCCGGCATCCGCCGGCTCGGACCGATCTCCCGCGGCGGTCATGCAAGAACTCAGCACGCTTCCAACAACGCAAACCACGACCGTCCGAGCGGCGCCCTCGGGCCACCGGCTGGGTGTGACGGTACGCGCCATGCCCCTGCCCCCTCTGCTTCTAATCGTCTCTCTTTTCTTGCTTTATAGCCGATGGGCCGGCCGAGTTAAAGGCACCCGCCCGGATCGATTGCAACCGCGGCGTGTTCGCAGGGCTGGGCGAACGGAGGGGCGCTGACGGTGAAGCCTGCGTCGCGGTATGAGCGACGCACCGCGGAAGGGTGGCAGAGTGGTCGATCGCGGCGGTCTTGAAAACCGTTGAACCGAGAGGTTCCGTGGGTTCGAATCCCACCCCTTCCGCCATTTCACTTTCATACGCGCTTAGTAGATCTTATAAAAATTTGAGGCCGCGAACCTCTTCCCACACATAGTCCCATACATCCGCTGGCGGGCATCCACCCCGGTGGCGACACCACGCGTGTGTGTTGGGCGGTGGGGGCAGTCCAACTGTGACTCGGCGTCCAACAGTGACCTCCGCCGGATAGCGCTTAAGTCATTGATTCGGCGTATCAATTCTCCTTCTGGGTGGGGTCACGATCGGCGCCGATCGTGACCCCCTTCCAAGCACGGATACTGCAATAATTGCAGGCACTTACGCTCTGCGAGATGGGGGGTCACTGTTGGACGCTGCTTCACACCGCAGGGCTTACGGCGTTCTCCCTTCCTGGACACACCCGGGGGCATTGTGGCCTTGAGATTGCGTCCGGCTCCGATGCTTTGCTCTACGTCGCCGACGCGTTCCACGATCAGGCCTTCGATCTCGATCACCCGGGCTGGGCAACCGTCTTCGACTATGACCCGGCTAGGGCCGCGGCGACCAGGCGAAGGGTGCTGGATCGTGCCGCGGCCGACCGAGTTATGCTGATGGCTTACCACATGCCGTTCCCAGGCATCGGCCACGTTGCAGCTTCTGGCGAACAGTACATCTGGACGCACAGCCGATGGGCCGTTGGTACCTGAGGCACGACGGAGGCCCGCAACAACGGAGAGTTCGCAGCTTGCGACTAAGATCTGCTTTGATGCGTTGCACCTGCAAACCCAACTCGAGAGTCAGCTCCGGGCCGCCCACCCGCGGGGGACGGCCCATCGGTATCAGATCTCGACTGCTTCCGAGATCGCCAATGCGTCTTCGAGCTCGACGCCGAGATATCGCACAGTGCTGTCCATCTTGGTGTGGACAAGAAGGAGTTGAACGGCGCGGAGGTTGCCCGTCTTCCTGTAGATCTGCGCCACCTTCGTCCGGCGCATCGAATGCGTTCCGTAGGCGCTT
>CAYORO010000040.1:0-19732 GCA_964406355.1 uncultured Limibaculum sp. | reverse complement strand
GATCGCCAAGAGCGGCCTGTCGATCTCCGAAATGGGCGCGACCGCCTGGGACTCGGCCCGCACCTTCCGCGGCTCGGACATGCGCGGCGGCGCCAACGGCGCGCGCATCCGCCTCGCGCCGCAGAAGGACTGGGAGGGCAACGAGCCCGCGCGGCTGGCCAAGGTGCTGGGCGTGCTCGGCCCGATCGCCGAGCAGGCGGGCGCGAGCCTCGCCGATGTGATCGTGCTGGCGGGCAATGTCGGCGTCGAGCAGGCGGCCAAGGCGGCCGGTGTCTCGGTCGAGGTGCCGTTCGCGCCGGGCCGGGGCGATGCGACCGAGGAGATGACCGACGCGGCATCCTTTGCCCCGCTCGAGCCGCTCCATGACGGCTATCGCAACTGGCTGAAGCAGGGCTATGCGGTGGCGCCCGAGGAGCTGATGCTCGACCGGACCCAGCTCATGGGGCTCACCGCCTCGGAGATGACCGTGCTGGTCGGCGGCATGCGCGTCCTCGGCACCAATCATGGCGGCACCAAGCACGGCATCTTCACCGATCGCGAGGGTCAGCTCACGCCGGACTTCTTCGTCAACCTGACGGATATGGCCTATGAGTGGGTGCCCCAGGGCAGCAATCTCTACGAGATCCGCGAGCGGGCGACCGGCAACACCAAGTGGACGGCGACCCGGATCGACCTGGTCTTCGGCTCCAACTCGATCCTGCGCGCCTATGCGGAGGTCTACGCCCAGGACGACAGCGCTGAGAAGTTCGTGCACGACTTCGTCGCGGCCTGGACCAAGGTGATGACGGCCGACCGGTTCGATCTCGCCTGATCGGGCCTGGCGGGGTCTGATGGACTATCGGCGCTCCCGCGGATGTCGCGGGGGCGCCGGACACTGAGGTGGAGTGTGCGGTCGGCGCCCTCCCGCAGGCGCACCGACCGGCCATGGCGGCCCAGTCAGGCCGACCGGGGGAGGCCCGTCACCTCGCCCGCCCTCAGCACCGCCGGGTCGTAGGCTTTTCGCGCGAAGACCGCCCGCACGTCGTCGACGAAGCTCTCGAGCGGGTCCATCGGATAGTCCGGGTCGAAGCTCGATTGGTCCCAGCGCTCGCAGAACTCGACGCAGCTCTGATAGTACGGGCTGTCCGCGTATTTCTGCCGAAGCTCGCGGTCCCAGCCATAGTGGTGGGCGAAATAGGCCATCTGGAAGATGCCGTGATGCTCGACCACCCAGGCGACCTCCTCGCGCACATAGGGGCGGAGGATTTCGGCGGCCATCTTGTCGTGGTTTTGCGGCGCGAGCCGGTCACCGATGTCGTGGAGCAGCGCCGCCACCACCCAGTCGATATCCGCCCCGTCGCGCCGCGCGCGGGTGCCGGCCTGGAGGCCATGCTCCAGCCGGGTGATCTGGTAGCCCGCGAGGGACTCCTCGTCCTGCGCCGCGAGCTCCTTGAGCAGGCGGTCCGCGGTGCCCGCCACATAGGGCTTCTCGAGCCGCTCGAGCAGCTCGTAGTCCTCTCGCGTGCCGTCCTTCATCTGGGTGAAGGAGACCGTCTGCCGCCCTTCCGTCATGCCCGCATCTCCTCGCCCGCCGCCTTGCCATAGAGCGGCACATCGCCCGTTGTGCCGGCCGCCAGAACGGCCGCCTGGTCCGCCAGCACCCGATCATAGAGCGCCAGATCCGCCTCTGCGAAGAGCCCGCGCGGACCGGCGAGGTTGATCCAGCCCTGGGCGTCGTCCATGCCGCGGACCAGCATCGCATAGTCCCGGCCGAGCTCGGGCCCGCGCACCTCCGGCGTCACATAGCGGATGGCGAGGCCGATCCGCCGGTCGCCCGACCGGTTGGGCCCCGACGCGTGGAAGCACCGCCCGTGATGGAGCGACATCTGGCCGGGTGCCAGCGCGCCGTGCACCGCCGCGCCTTCGTCGACGCCCTCTATCTGCTGGCCGCGGGAGAGCAGGTTGTCGGCGCCATAGGTGTCGGTGTGCGCCACGATCCGGCCTCGGTGGCTGCCGGGGATGAAGCGCATGCAGCCCGCCTCCACGCTCACATCGCTGAGCGCGACCCAGGCGGTCACCTCGCCATCGGTTTCGCCCATCCCCCAATAGGTGATGTCCTGATGCCAGGAGACGGTCTTGGCGGTCCCGGGCTCCTTGATGAAGAGCTCGACCGACCAGACCAGCAGGTTCGGGCCGAGGAGGCTCTCCACGGGTTCGAGGATCTCGGGGCGCCGCGCGAGATCGGCCAGCAGCGGGATCACGAGCTGTCCGTTCACTCGGAAGAACTGACCGAGGCTGTGGCCGCCGGCGCCTTGGGCTGCGGTGCGTTCGAGGGCCTCGATCTCGGTGCGGATCTGCGCGACCTCCTCCGGGCCGAAGACAGGGATGCCGGCGAGGAACCCGTCGCGCCCGTAGGCGGCGATCCGGTCCGGGGCGAGGTGGTGCGTCATGCCTGTCTCCCTTTGCCTGCGCTTTGGTGGGGCCTGCGAGTGGTGGTCGATGCGCAGGCTGCCCCGACCAAGGGCGGCGGGAAAGACGGAACGATTGCAGCCGAGAGAAAGCTGAGCTTATGCTCCGTGCATGCGACGTGCGCGCATCCCCTCGCTCAACTGGCTCCGCGTCTTCGAGGCGGCGGCGCGCGCCGAGAGCTTTGCCCGTGCGGCGGAGGCGCTCCACATGACCCCGCCCGCGGTCAGCCAGCAGATCCGCGCGCTCGAGGATCATCTCGGCCGCCCGCTCTTCCAGCGCGGCGCCCGGGCGGTGCGGCTGACTGAGGCGGGGCGCGCGCTTCTGCCGGTGGTCGCCAACGCGGTCGCGGCGATCGAGACCACGGCGGCGAGCCTCTCGGGGCGCGCCGAGGCCGAGCCGCTGACGGTCCGCGCCTCGGCGATGCTCGCTTGCTCCTGGCTCGCGGAGCGGATCTGCGGGTTCACCCAGGCGCATCCGAAGGTCCAGCTCACCCTGGTGAGCGCGGTGATGGACGAGGAGTTCCGCCGCCGCGACGCCGATGTGATGATCACCTTCGGCCAGCCGCCCGGTCCGGGCGAGGAGGGCGAGCCCCTGTTCGGCGAGACGCTGGTGCCGGTGGCGCGACCGGAGATCGTCGCCGATCTGCGTGACCTCTCCGACCTCGTGCGCCACCCGCTGATCGAGATCATGAGCCATCGGGCGACGTGGTACCGTCTGCTGCCAGGCCTCGACGAGATCGAGACCCCGCCCCGCTTCGTCTACACCGACACCACGGCGATCGCGCTGGCGATGGCCGGAGCCGGGGCCGGGATCGCGCTCGCCCGGGCGCCGGCGAGCGACCGGCTGGTGGCGCTCCACGGTCTCGTGCCCTGCCTGCCCGGCGTCGCGGTTGCGGGGGTGGAGAGCTACCACCTGGTCTATCCGGCGCGCGAGCGGCTCAGCCGGCCGGCCGCTGCGTTTCGCCACTGGTTGCTGCGGCAGGTCGCCGAGATCGCGTGAACAAGGGCTTGGTCGGCGCTCACGCAGGGGTGGGGATGCCAAGATGCGCGAGCGCCTGTTCTGCGGCCTCGAGCGCGCCTTCGAGGAACCCGCCGTTCTCGCGGGCGGTTTCCGATCCGGCGAGATGCAGCCGCCCCACCCAGGGCGCGTCGCCGAGCAGGATGGGGCGATAGGCGGGATGGCCGGTCGGGGCGCCCCGGTCGGCGTCGGTCGCGGTCAGGGAGTCGGCCGACCAGTCCTTGAGCAGGAGCGCGCGGGGCTCGGCTGCCTGAGCGCCGAAGAGCGCGGCGAGCTGGGCGACCGCCGCGCGTCTGAGGGCCGCCTCGCGACCCCGAGCCAACCAGCTTGGATGGACAAAGCCGAAGAGCGCCGCCTCGCCCTCGGGGTTGGGACCCGCCGTTGCGTCATGGATTTCGGCAAGCGGGCCGCGGTGGCTGATCGCATCGCCCGAGAGCCCGGCCGCGCGCCAGAACGCGTCGTCATAGACCGCGACGAGTTTGGCCTGCCCCGCCATCCAGGTCGGCACGGCGGCAAGCTGCGCGCACCTTTGCGCGGGCAGGGTCGGGGTGAAGCTGATCCGCTCGGCGACCAGGCGTGGGGGCAGGGCCAGCACCACCTGGCGGGCGCGCAGCGTGACAGGCCCCTCCGGCCCGGTGCCGGACAGACAAAGATGGTCGCCCTCCGCCTCGATCCGCTCGATCCGGTGACCGAGCGCGAGCGTGCCGTCCGGCAGGGCCGCGGCCAGAGCATCGGCGACCCGCGCGAGCCCGCCCGCGACACGCAGGCTCCCCGCCATCGGGACCATGTCGAGATCCCGCCGCACGGCACCCGTGTGGTCCTCGAAGACGAGCCTTCCCGCGGCATGCTGCTCGAAGAGCGGGATCCCCAGCCGCGAGACAAGGCGCAGCATCCGCGTGTTTTGCGGCCAGAGCCAGGCTGGCCCAAGATCGTAGCGGGGGCCGTGCCCGCCCTCGCCGGCCTCGGAGAGGACCCTGCCGCCCACCCTCTCGCGCGCCTCGAGCAACCTCTGGTCGATGCCCCGGCCGGCGAGCGCCTCGGCCACGGCCAGGCCGCTGAGCCCCGCGCCCAGGATCGCGATCTCGGTGTCTGTGGTGCTCATCCGGGGCCTCGGGCTCTGAGTTCGCAGGTGGGTGTTGTGCAGCGGGCGAAGTCTCCCTGCCGTTCGTTAGGGAGATGGGCGCCCGCACGCCCGAAGACAAGCCCCCCGATCAGGGTCCGAGATCGCCCAGTCCGACAGCGCGAAGGTCACCAGCCCGAACGTCCATGTCAGGGCGATGTGGATGACGATGGTCTCGATGACGTCCCATATTCTGGCGAAACGACCGAGGATGTTGGGCTCGAGGAACAGGAACGCTTGTGTCCCTGGACGTGGTGTAGGAGCCGGCCGCGCCCGATGCGCAGGGGCCGATCCTGACGTTGAGAGAGCTGCCTGCATCCCCCTCGCCCTCGATCAACTGCCACCTCCGCGCGCCGCGTCCCGAGGGGTCGGCGGCCAGGGCACGAAGTCGGGCGGATAGGCGGACCACTCCACGCCGTTCCGCCCGGTCTGATAGCCAAAGTCGTAGAGGGCGCGCATATAGACGGGGTCGAACGCCTCCTGCGGCTCGAGATCGAAGTCTTTCGGGATCGAGGTGACCTGGAGGTCGATGCCGTCCCGCTCGGCGATGGCGAAGAAGCGGTAGACGTCGCCGGAGCCGGAGCCGACCAGCAGGCTGCTGACAGCCGTGCCCGCGATGCTGAACGCGTCAGGATCGACCGGCCGATACGGCTTCTCGATCTTGTTGTTCAGCACAACATAGACGTTGCGCTCGACATCGAAGCCGCTCTTCTCGTCGACCGCCTGGATCGAGAAGCTCGGGGAGAACAGCAAGACCTGCTGGGTCGCACCGCCATCGACATGCATCTCATCGAAGCGGCGCCCGTCTTCGGTCTCGACCGGGATCAAGACAGGCGGAAAGGCAGCGGGGATGGCCGAGGACGCCTGAATGACGTCCTGGATCAGACGGCGGGCGTCAGGATGCCCCGAGGTCGCGATGGCACCGACATTCCAGATTACCGGGCGGACGGTGTCGAGATTGGTCGTCCCGATCAGCAGCGTGCGGCCGGCGCGGTAGCGCGCGGCGATCGCCTCCACGACCTCGTCGTCAATGTATCTCTCGATCAGGGAGCGATAGCCGCTGGCATCGGTGAAGGCGATGCCGCCCGTCAGCGCGCCGAGGATGGTCGCGTCGACCAGATCATCGGTGCTGTAGGATGTGTAGATCTCCTCGAGAAGGTCGTCGTAATCCGGGCCGAGGAAGGCGAACACCGCAATGATCGCGCCGGTCGAGACGCCCGTCACCACCGTGTAGTCCGGCCGCTCGCCCCGCTCCTCGAGGCCCCTCAGAAGGCCGGCGCCGAACGCCCCGTCGGGCCCGCCTCCCGACAGCGCCAGCGCGGTCTCTCTGAACGGCTCCCCTTCCGGCTGACGGTCGCCGAGCAGCTCCGCATAGTCCCGGACTGCGAGTTCGATGATGATATCGATGGCCTCGGCGCTGACGCGATCGCCCCAGAAACGAACCCTATCGCCCGTGATGCGCACACCATAGGGCGCGACGGCATCGATCTGATCGACCGGCGTCGGCGAGCGCTCGATCGTCTGCCCACAGCCGCTCACGGCCAACAGCGCGGCCGCAACGAGCGGGCGCGCGAGCCGGCTGCCGGCGACTGCGCGATGACGGTCCCTGGACGCTTCGCGTCCGGCGGGATCCCTTGCTGCGATGGTCGCTGGGTGCATCTCGTGCTCCTAATCCCAAAGCCATTTGCCGGTGTCAGCCGATATGCCCTCTGCCTCCATGAAGCGGCCGACGGCTGCTTCGGGCAGGGGAGGGGCTGCCGCGGCCGGCTCCCTGAAGAACAGTCGGTAGAGAACCGGTGCGGCGATCAGGGTGAGCGCCGTCGCAAAGGCGAGGCCGGCCATGATGGTGACCGCCATCGAGACGAAGAAGGCGTCGCCGAGCAGCGGCAGCATGCCGAGGATGGTCGTCGCGGCCGCCAGCATGACCGGGCGCAGTCGCGAGGAGGATGCGCGCAGGATGGCCTCCTCGAGCGGCGCGACCTCCTGTCGGACGAGATCGATTTCCTCGACCAGGACGATGCCGTTCTTGATCAGCATGCCGGACAGCGAGAGGAGCCCGAGGAGCGCTGTGAAGCTGAACGGCAGGTCGGCCCAAAGAAGGCCGATCACGACGCCGTTGAGAGACATCGGCACGAGCAGCCAGATGATCAGCGGCTGGCGCAGCGCGTTGAACAGCAGGACCGAGATCACGATCATGGCGATCACCGCGAATGGCAGCTGCGCCGCGAGGCCCGCGTTCGCCTTGACCGTGTCCTCGTACTCCCCGCCCCAGACGAGACTGTGGCCTGGCGGAAGGTCGATCGCCTCGACGCTCTCCCGCACCTCGGCGAGGACGGCGGCGGCGGTCGTCTCCGGCAGGATCGCCCCTGACAGGGTGATGGTCGGAACACGGTCGCGCCGGTAGAGGATCGTGTTCTGGACCTCGACATCCAACCCGTCGATCACCTGATCCACGGGCACCGCGCGCGCGCTGTTCTGCGCGAAGATCAGATGGTCGTTCAGCCCGACCGCGACATCCTGCGGCGCGCGGACGAAGATCGGGATCTGCCGCTCGTCCTCACGATAGACCCCGGCGAGAAACCCTTCGGTCGCAAAGCGCATCGTCTCGGCGATGTCGGTCCGCGTGACGCCTGCCGCCTGGGCGCGCTGTTCGGCATAGCGCGGAACCACGACGAGTTCCTGTTCGCGCCAATTGGTGCGCAGGACCGTGAACTGATCGGTCGCCGCGCGCATGCGCCGCTCGGCCTCCGCGGCGATCTCCCGCAGGACGGTCGGGTCGGGCCCGGAGATGCGCAGCTGGATCGGGTCGCCCGAGCCTGGGCCGAAGGCGAGCTGCCTCGCGGTGAACTCGCCATCGGGCAGCCGCTCCGCGGCAAACGCGGCCATCCTCGCCATCAGGGCGGGGATGAGCGTCACATCGGTCGCACGGACGACCAGCTCGGTGAAGCTCGGGTTCTGGTCCTGCATCGGGTAGGTCAGCATGAAGCGCGACGCGCCGCCGCCGATGAACGCGGTCGACGACACGAACTCCGGCTGCTCGGCGAGCCAGTCTTCCAGCACGGCGATGTCGGCGCTTGTGCGCTCGATCTCGGTGCCCTGCTGCAGCTTGTAATGCGCGAAGAAGATCGGGTTGTTCGAGGCGGGGAAGAACTGGTCCTTCAGATCCTTGGCGCTGTAGAAGCAGGCGGCCGTGACGCCGATGAGCAGGATGACGACGAGCAGGCGGATCCGCATCGCGCCGCGCAGAAGCCCGCCATAGATGCGATAGAGCAGGCCGCCATAGGCCTCGCCCTCTCCACCGGTGCCCTGCACGAAAAGGTAATGGCCCATCAACGGGGTCACGGTGATCGCCAGCAGCCAGGAGAGCAGCAGCGAGATGCCGACCACCGCAAAGAGCGAGAACATGAACTCGCCGGTCGAGTCCGGGCTGAGGCCGATCGGCGCGAAGGCGAGGATGCCGATCACCGTCGCACCGAGCAGCGGCAGCTGGGTCTTGGACGCGGCGTCCGACGCGGCGTCTCGCGAGGACTTGCCCCGCGCCATGGCCGTCTGCATCCCCTCGGCCACCACGATCGAGTTGTCGACGAGCATGCCCATCGCGATGATCAGGGCGCCGAGCGAGATGCGCTCCATCTCGATCGAGAACCCGAACATGAAGAGCAACGTGCCGAGAACGGTGAGAAACAGGGTCAGGCCGACCGTCAGCGCTGCGCGCCAGCCCATGAAGACGGCCAGCACGACGACGACGATGACCACCGACATCGCGAGATTGACGAGGAACGCGTTGGACGCCTCGTCAACGATGCGGTGCTGCTCGTAGATCGGATGGAAGGCGACGCCGGCCGGGAGCGAGGCCTTGATCGTCGCCATCTTCTCGTCCACGCGGGCGCCGACATCGACGATGTTCTCGGTGGGCAGGCCGGCAACCCCGATGGTGAAGGCCTCCTCGCCATTGTGCCGGATAAGGAGCTCCGGGTCGTGCTGGCGGGTTCGCCTGACCTCGGCGATGTCGGAGAGGCTGACGACCTTGTCGCCGACACCGACGGCGAGGTTGGCGATGTCGGAGACGCTGTCGGAGCCCTCGGGGACCTGGATGCGCACCGGTCCGCGCTCGCCTGCGTCGACGACCGCGTTGGCGTTCTTGATCGCCTCGAGCAGACGCGAGGCCGGAACGTTCTGATTGGCGAGGATCGCGAGATTGGGCTCGACATAGATGGCCTCGGCGGGCAGCCCGCCCACATCGACATCCGCGACGCCATCGACGGTCAGCACCTCGCGACGGACATACCGCGCGAGCCGATGTCTCTCCGCATCCGAGAAGCCTTCGGCGGTGACGGCGAAGTAAATGCCGAACACATCGCCGAATTTGTCATCGACGAACGGGGTCGACGCGCCCTCCGGGAGCGCAGGCGCGGCATCGCCAACACGCGCGCGCAGCTTGGTCCACGCGTCCGGCAGCTCCGGGCCGGCGACCGTCTCCTTGATCTCGATCTCGATGATCGAGAGGCCCGGGGTGTTCCGCGAGGTGATGTAGTCCACCTCGCCCATCTGCTGGATCGCGCTTTCAAGCGGTTCCGAGACCTCTCGGGCGACGACAGCGGCCGATGCGCCGGGATACTCCGTGATCACGGCGGCGGTCTTGATGGAGAACGCCGGGTCTTCGAGCCGACCGAGAGAGAAGAAGGCCGCGATGCCGCCGAGAAGGCATGCCAGGATCAGGATCCAGGTCATGATCGGGCGATCGATGCTGGCGCGCGCGATGTCCATGGCGAGGCTGTCAGAAATCCGCGCTGAAGCGGCGCACGGGTTGACCGTCGGCCAGCTCGTCGACACCGCCCACGACGATCTCGTCCCCCGGCCGAAGACCGTCGGCGACCTGGATCTCGCCGGCGTCGGAGACGGTCAACTCGACCGGCACATGCTTGAGGCGCAGGCCGCCGTCGCCGTCGCTGTCGCCGTCGCTGTCGCCGTCGCCGTCCACCACGACGAACACGGAGGTTTGCCCGCCCGGATCGGTGGCGACCGCTGTGACGGGGATGTCGATCCCCTGCATCATCTCATGGATGGTAGCCTCGACGACCATCGACGCGCCCGGCAGCAGCAAGCGGTCGTTCCGCCGCTCGAAGGCGAGCGTCGCCCGGAACGTCTGGCCTATCTCCGCGGTCTCGGCGTTCATCTCTCTGAAGACGAGGGAGTGGACCTCGTCTCGGCCGGGAAACCGTCCTCGAAGGGAGACATCGGAGTCGTCGCTCAGCTGCTGTACCAGGACTTCCGGAACATCGATGTCGACGCGGAACTCCGAGAGGTCGTGCAGTCGGACGATCTGCGTACCGGCTGCGACGGCGGAGAAGTTCGCAACGCTCCGGCTCGCGACCATCGCGTCGAACGGGGCGAGCATAACCGACTGTTCCAGCTCGTACTCGGCATTTCGCAGTGCGACCTCCGCCATGCGCAGCTCGGTGCGCGCATCCTCGATCTGTGCCGCGCTGATGGTGCGGCCCGCCAGACGCTCGTATCGGTCCAGCTGCCGGCGTGTCTGCTCGACCGCGAGCTCGGCGCGCTCCACGGCGATCTCGAACGGCACCGGATCGAGCCGCGCGATCGTGACGCCCTTCTTCAGGATCTCGCCTTCCGGCGCGGTGAACTCGATGACCTGACCGGCGACCTGAAACCCGAGCACGACGGTTTCGCGCGCAACCACCTCGCCGAAGAACGTCCGCGTCACCCCCGCGGCAGGGTCGTCGACAACGCGCGTCTTGACCAACGTGGGGGCGGCGAGACCCTCGGCGGCGATCGGCCCCGGCACAACGGCGCCGATCGCGATCACCAAGGCGGCAGCTGCCGCCGGGCAGCACCGCCCAATTGCGGATTTCATCATCTTACCCCCCAGGTCGAAGATGGCTCCGATCCGCCATCGGCTCGGATCCGGGGAGCCTGCCGTTTGGACAACCGGTCGCGCGCCTTGTGGAGCGCAGATCATCCCGATTGTCAATCGTTTTTATGACATTTGTCAGGTTTTGTCCTGGAGGCCGGTAAGGCTCGATGCGGTGCCTCATCCAGTTCGAAAAATAAAATCTCAGAAAAACAGTTATTTAAGGAACATCAGATATGATTCGAGTGATGGTTTGGTTTGGAAAAACCACCGTTCTGGGTAAGATCACCGACGGATTCTCATGCCATATCGTTACATTCAGTCAGATTGGCAATCAAGCGCAACACCCTGTAGATGTGGGCCGGCCAGCGAGTGGAGTTTGCACGCAGAATGGCCCACCACGAGAGCATTCGCTTGCCGCGCCAGGAACGGAGCCAGAAGCGGGTGGCTCAGATCCTCGACGCTGCTCGCAAGATTATCGAAGTGAAGGGTGCTGCGACCATGACGGTCAGCGAGGTCGCTGAAACCGCTGGCGTCACCACGGGGTCAATCTACCAGTATTTCCCAAACAAAAGCGCGATTATTGCCGCCCTTGCGCGCAATGTTCTCGATCGACAAGCGGCGCAAAATCAAAAAATCCTGGAGAACTCGCCGCAATCACTCCTTCAGCTTCTGCGAAAAATCGAAGAAATATATGACGGATATCTGGGTTTGTATCAAAGCGACCCCGTCATGTGGGATGTGTGGGCCGGCTTTCATGCGGACAAGAGCATTAGAGATGTCGTCGAGGATGATGATGTTCGCCTTCGTGATCTGATTTTCGACGTATCAGGTCATCTATTTGATGCGGAAAAAGAAGAGGAGGCGCGGCGGAATTTTTTGATCCTCTTCAATTTTGGCAATGCAGCATTGAATCTGGCGGCTCAGTATGAGGCCGATGAGGCGCACGTCATTCTTGATCGCGCGAAGACCATGCTTGTCGCAGCCTTCGAAGTATCAATCATTCCCCTTGGCCGAAGAAAAGACGATCTCGGATAGGGGAGCGCCCGGCGCGACGTGGTTCACCTGTTGGGACGGATCGATCCCGGATCGAGGAGGATCGAAGATTGCCGGGACGCGGGACAGGCCCGACGCGCTGAGCCTTGTCGCGCCACTGTTCGGACCGACCTCTTCCTCGGAGGCGTCACGCCGGTGGCGCCCGCAAGCGCGCCGCCGACGGGTCTCCGGCCGCGAGCTCCGCCCGGAGCCAGTCCATGAAGGCCCTCGAGGCCGGGTTCTCCCCATAGCTCGCCGGCGGGAACACGAAGTAGCTCTCCGACAGCGGCGGCATGTGGTCGAAGGGTCTGACCAGTGTGCCCGCGGCCAGCAGACCGGCGGCCAGCGTGTCATGCGCCATGGTGATCCCGGCGCCGTGGCGGGCCGCCTCGATCGCGATCACGAAGGTCGAGGCGAGCGTGATGGCGCCACGTCGGTCGAAGGGCTTCCCTTGGGAGGTGAACCAGGCGCTCCAGGACCCGGTGATGCCAGCACAGTCGAGAAGCGTCGCCTTGGCCAGATCGACCGCGCCCGCGTGATAGTTCGGCGCGCAGACTGGGAAGTACCGCTCCTCGGTCAGACGCTGAGCGGCCTCCGACATGTCCTCGCGCCGCCCGAACCGGATCTCTATGGTGGCGTTGGCGGCGTGGCGCTCCGGATCCCAGATCGGCGTGACGATGTTGAGCACCAGCCAGGGGTGGCGCGCATAAAGGCCGTGGAGCCTCGGCGCGAGCCAGTAGACCGAGAACGCCATATTGCACTGGAGCATGAGGCTCCGCCCCCGGTCGCCCCCGGTGAAGGCCTGCGTGCCGCTCGCGAGCAGGTCGAACGCCTCGCGGATGACCGGCAGGTAGTTGCTGCCCGCCTCGGTCAGTTCGAGGGCGCGGGTCTTTCGGACGAAGAGTTCCCGGCCGAGAAAGGTCTCGAGGCTGCGGACATGCTGGCTGACGGCGGATTGCGTGAGCCCGATCTCGGCCGCCGCGCGCGTGAAGGAAAGGTGGCGTGCCGCGGCTTCGAAGGCGCGCAACCAGGTGAGCGGAGGAAGTCCGTCGACGGCCATCGCGAACCCATAACCGAGGCATTAGATCGACTGATGCGATAGGCCGAAATTCATCGTTTGTCATCGGTCCCGCTGCCTGCCAAGGCAGCACCATGCGAGAAGGAGGCCGCAGGATGCCGGATGCAATCGGGACGTCGAACCTGACCCATTGGGCCGAGCGGGTGGACATGGCCGCAGCGTTTCGCTGGACGGCCCGGCTCGACATGCATGAGGGCGTGGCCAACCATTTCAGCCTCGCGGTCAACGATGACGGCACACGGTTCCTGATGAACCCCAACCAGCGTCATTTCTCCCGGATCCGGGCGTCCGAGCTGCTGCTGCTCGACGCCAACGATCCCGCGACGATGGAAGCCCCGGACGCCCCGGACCCGACTGCCTGGGGGCTGCACGGCTCGGTCCACCGCCTGGTGCCCCATGCGCGCTGCGTGATGCATGTCCATTCGGTCTATGCCACCGTCTTGGCGAGCCTCGCGGACAGCACACTGCCGCCGATCGACCAGAAGAGCGCGACCTTCTTCCGCCGGCATGTGGTGGACGGGGACTATGGCGGGCTCGCCTTCGAGGAGGAAGGCACGCGCTGTGCCGGGATGCTCGCCGATCCCAAGATGACGGTCATGGTGATGGGCAACCACGGCGTGCTGGTGATCGGCGCGACGGTGGCCGAGACGTTCGACCGTCTCTACAACTTCGAGCGTGCGGCGCAGACCTATGTCCTTGCGCTGCAGTCCGGACGGCCGCTGCGGGTGCTGTCGGACGAGATCGCCGAGAAGACGGCGCAGGAGCTCGATGACTATCCCGACGTGTCCGCGCGCCATCTGGCCGAGCTGAAGGCGATTCTCGACGCCGACGGCTCAGACTACGCGAGCTGAGACCCATGCCCGATTACGTGCCGACCAACGCCGCGTCGTCCGGCGTCAAGCTCGACAAGACGACGCTCAAATCCATCGCCGCGCGGTCCGACCGGCCGGGCCTGATCTGGCTGGCGCAGTGGGTCGTGGCTCTCGGGCTGACGGCCACTCTGGTGTGGCTCGCGCTCGGCAGCCTGTGGGTCTGGCCCGCGATGCTGCTTCATGGCATCGCGCTCTCGGTGCCGGCCTATTCCGCGAGCCACGAGACTGCGCATGGCACCGCCTTCCGCACGCGGTGGCTCAACGAAGCGGTGCTGTGGGTGACCTCGCTCATCTACATGGAGGAGCCGCTCCACCGGCGCTACACCCACACCAACCACCACACTCACACCTGGCATGTCGGCAAGGACAGCCAGATGCCCTTCGACACGCCGATGGACCTCGGCGGCTGGCTGACCGAGATCACGGGCCTCGGCCTCGCACGCTTTCACCTGCTCGCGCTCTGGCATCTGGCGACTGGCCACTACACCGACACCATGCGCATGGTGACACCCGAGGGCGAGTTTCCCAAGATGACCCGCAACGCTCGGATCATGCTCGCGATCTATGCGGCAATCCTGGCGGCCCCGCTGCTCGGGATATGGTGGCCGGTCTGGTTCCTGGTGATCCCGCGGCTCCTCGGCGCGCCCGTGATGCTGCTCTTCACGCTGATCCAGCATGTCGAGCTCCAGGAGAACTCGCCCTCGATCCTCGAGAGCACGCGCTCGTTTCGCACGGGGCCGGTGGCGCGGTTCCTCTACATGAACATGAACCACCATGTGGAGCACCACCTCTACCCGCAGGTGCCGTTCCACGCGCTGCCGCGCCTCGCCGAGGCGGTGACGGACCAGGTGCCGGCGCCGGATCCGGGCTTCTTCCGCACCAACTGGGAGGTGCTGCGCGTGGTGACCCGCCGCTCGCTCGGTCTCTCGACCCGGGCGCCCGGCATCCGTCAGGCGCCCCACATGATCACCGAGGGCGGGCCGCTCGCCCGGATAGCCCAGCGCACGATGTGAGGGGGCGAGCCGAGATGAAGCGGATCTACGATTTCAGCCGCACCCCGGCCACGCGCAACTACACGGTCGCCGATCTCAGGGCGCTCAAGGGGTCCGGGCGCAGGCTCTCGATGGCGAACCCGGCCGATGCCGACCAGCTGCGCGCCTGCGTGGAGGCCGGGATCGATCTGTTCGTCGTCGGCGCCGATCAGATGGAGGAGGTGCGCCGCATCGCGCCGCATCACTTCACCGGCGCGGGCTCGACCTGGGCACAGTTCGGCTCGGATGACGAGATCGTCGCCCATGCCTATGAGACGATGCGCGCCGGGGCGGACATGTACTACACCCTCCGCTCGCTCGAGGTGATGGAGCGCATGGCCCGCGACGGGATCCCCGTGCAGAGCCATATCGGCCTGATCCCGACATTCTCGCACCATTGCGGCGGGCTTCGCGCCTGGGGCCGCAAGGCCGAGGAGGCGATCAGGGTCTTCGAGACCCTGAAGCGAATGGAGGATGCCGGGGTCTTCGCGGTCGAGGTCGAGTGCCTCGCCGAGGAGGTGCTGGAGGCCGTCAACCACAGGACCAGCGTTGTCACCTTTTCGCTCGGCTCGGGGATGGCGGGCGATGCGGTCTTCTCCTTCGTTGCGGATATCTGCGGGGAGGCGAGCGAGGAAGAGGCGCCGCCGAAACACGCCCATGCCTTCGGCGATGTCGGGCGGCTCCACCGCCAGATCCACCAGGAGCGCGTGGCCGCGCTCGGCGCCTTTCACCAGGAGGTGGCCGCCGGCACGTTCCCCTATCCTCAGACCAGTATCGGGATGCATCCGGGCGAGAAGGAGCGCTTCCTCGAGGCGCTCGACCGCTGGAGCCCGACCCACCACTAGGCCGGCTCGCCGCCGCAACACCATCAAGGAGGCTGCCCCATGGCCGGCTGGATCGATGCCTGCGCCGTCAGCGACATCCCCGAGGACGACCTGATCGCCTGGGCCCATGAGGGCCGCCGCTACGCGATCTACAACACCGGCGACGGCGTCTTCGCGACGGCGCTGATGTGCACCCATGAGGACGAGAGCCTCGAGGACGGGATGGTGATCGATTGCGTGATCGAATGCCCGCTTCACGGGGGGCGTTTCGACATCCGCACGGGCAAGGCCCTCTCGGCGCCCGTGAGCGTCGATCTCGAGACCTTCGCCGTGAAGGTCGAGGACGGCCGCGTCTGGGTGCAGATCCCCTAGCGTCTCTCGGCGGTCGGGCTCGCGACGCGGCTTCCCCCCGGGTCATGCGCATGCACCGGTCATGCACCCGCTGCTCCCACCCGGCGGTGCTGGCCTAGGTGTCCGGGCTCAGCTTGAGGTGGGAGAACATGTCGTCGAGATCGACGGATGAGCGCTTGCCCACATCGTCGAAATGGTCCTCGAGCCATTTGGCGGCCGTGCTCCGCCCGATCTCGAAGAGATGCATCAGGAAGTCCCACTCCGCGTTCAGCTTCGAGGACGCATCGAGATGCGACATCTGATCATTGGCGTGGACGATGTGGAGGTGGAGCTGGCGATACTCGGCCGCGCTCAGCTTGCCCGCGCCGATCAGCGCTTCGATCGTGTGTATCGCGCGAAGCTGATGGAGCAGCGAGGCGTTGAAGGTGATCTCGTTCATGCGGTTCTGAATGTCGGAGGCCGTCTTCGGCGTGCCCGGACGCGCCACCGGATTGATCTGGACGATGATGATGTCGTCGGTCTTCGAGCCATCGACGAGCGGCATGATCGGCGGGTTGACGATGAAGCCGCCGTCCCAATAGGGCACGCCGTCGATCTCCACCGCCTGAAACATGTAAGGCAGGCAGGCCGAGGCCATTGTCGCGTCGAGCGTGATGTCGTCCCGGTTGAAGACCCGGACCTTCCCGGTCTCGACATTGGTGGCCGAGAGAAACACGCCCATGTCGTTGCAGCCGCGGACCTTGTCGAAATCGACCAGCTTCTCGACGATGTCGCGCAGCGGATCGTAGCGCAGCGGGTTGAGATCGTAGGGCGAGGCGAGCCGTTGCAGCATGCTCATCATGAGAAAGCCGGGGGAGCCGTCGAGCGACCAGTTGCCGGTCGCCTTCGCCCATGGGGTCCGCTGGATCGGGCTCAGCCGCGCGGCGTCGCTGACGGCCCGCCAGAACTCGGCGAGCTTGGCGCGTGCCCCCTCGGCGCCGCCCTCGTACATGCCATGCGCCGCCACGACCGTGTTCATCGCACCTGCCGACGTGCCGGAGATACCGTCGATCCAGATCCGGTCATCCTCGAAGAACTTGTCGAGCACCCCCCAGGTGAAGGCGCCATGCGCGCCGCCGCCCTGGAGCGCGATGTTGACCCGCTTGTGCGCGGCCGTGCGCCGGGCCGGGCCGGTGACCGGTTTCTCACTCATCCGTTTTGCTCTCCCGCCAATGGACTGGCACGGCCGCCGCGCCGCCGGACCCTTTGCCTCTGATAGCCGTGATGACAGCCCGAATCGAACGATCACGCCGCCTGATTAGAGGCGACGCGTCCGCGCGACGATACCGGCAGTCTGTCGATGGTTTGTCCGCGCGGGTCCGGGTGGCCGCATCCGCCTGCGGCGAGGGTGGAGCACCCCCCGGGCTCGCCGCGACCATCCGCCCGTGCCGCGCCCTGGACCGCCGCTTCCTAGCCCGGCGCTTCCTAGACCGCGGGGTTGACCATGTTGACCGCGTCGAGCCCGATCTCGCGGAGCCGCTCGAGATCGGGGATGACGAGCTTGCCCCCCTCACGCCCGACGAGCCCCGCCTTGGCGAGTCGGCTCATCTCCCGCGAGACCGCCTCGCGGTGGGTGCTGATCCGCGCCGCGATGTCCTGATGTGTCGGCGGCGGTGCGATCTCGACGCCGGGCCCCACCACCACGCCGATCCGCGACAGCCGGATCAATTCGCGCACCAGCCGCTCGCGCACCAGCATGGTGCTGAACTCGAAGACCCGCGCATTCATCTCGCGCGAGAGCTCGGTCACATGCTGCAGGAGCGCCCAGGCAAAGCCGTGATCTTCGGCGACCAGCGTCTCGAAGGTCGCCGCCGACAGCCGCGCCACCGTCATGTCGGTGACCGCCACCACATCGGCCGAGCGCGGCCCGTGGTCGATCGCGGAGAACTCGCCGAAGATGTCGCCGGCGACGAACTCCTTGAACGACACCGACTTGCCGTCCTCGGACGAGACCGAGGCGCGGGCGAGCCCGTCGATCACGAAAAAGACGTCGCGGTCGCTCTCGCCGTGGAACAAGATCGTCTCGCCGCGCATCCAGCGCTTGCGCAACCAGCGGCGCTTGAGCGCCGTGAGACTGCTCTCGCCCAGTCGCTCGAGAAAGGGTTGTGCCGCCATTGCGCGCTGTCCGGACCGACCTGTCAAAACGGGAAGCTCTCGCCCATCACCGTATCACCGGCGTGCGAGAAGCCACAGCGTCGCCCGCCGCGCTGCAATTCGGGCGCGCGTCAGGGATCGAGCGCGCGAAGCGGCACGACGATGGGCCGTCCGTCGCGCCCCGCGATGACATCCGCCTCCACCGCATAGAGCGCGCGCAGATGGTCGCGCCGGAGGACCTCTGCGCCGGTGCCCTCGGCCACCACCCGGCCGTCGCGGAGGCAGAGGAACCGCTCGGCCACCTGAACGGCGAGGGTGAGGTCGTGCATGGCGATGGCCACCGCGATCCCGTCCGCCAGGGCGGCCTCGCGAACCGTCTCGAGCACCATCAGCTGATGGCGCAGATCGAGGGCGGCGGTCGGCTCGTCGAGAAGCAGGACCGCGGGCCGCCGAAACAGCGCCTGTGCCAGAAGGGCGAGCTGCCGTTGCCCCCCGCTCACGGCATCGAGCGTGCGGTGCGCGAGCGGCGCGAGCCCGAAGCGGGCGAGGGCGTGGTCGGCCTCCGTGACCAGATCGGCCGGCACCCTGAGACCGAGCGCGCGGAGGCGCCCGAGCAGCACCACCTCGGTCAGCGTGAGAGACGAGCTCGCGCGTGTGTCCTGCGGCATATAGGCGACGGCCTCGCGGAGCCGCGCGCGCGTGGCAGGCGCGCCCCCGAGCCGCAGGTCCCCCTCCGCCGTGACGAGCCCGGCAAGCGCTCGCAGGAGCGTCGACTTGCCCGCCCCGTTCGCCCCGATCACCGCAGTCACCGTGCCCGGCGCGAGGTCGAGCGCGACCCGGTCGAGAACCGGATCGCCCCCGAGCCGGACCGAGAGATCGCGCGCCGCGAGGCCTACCAATGCCGCCTCCGCCCGCTGAGGATCAGGCCGAACAGGAAGGGCACGCCGATCACCGCCGTCACGATCCCGATGGGCACCACGCTGCCCGGCGAGATCAGTTTCGAGAGGACCGAGGCCCCGGTCATCACGATCCCCCCGACCACGGCTGCCATGGGCATCAGGAATCGCTGGTCGTCGCCGACGAGCCCGCGGGCGAGATGCGGGGCGACGAGGCCGACAAAGCCGATGGTGCCGACGAAGGCGACGGCCCCGGCAGTGAGCAGCGCGACGATCGCGAAGGTCTTGATGCGCAGCCGCCGGACATCGACGCCGAGGGCCGCCGCGCGGTCGTCGCCGAGGCGGAGTGCGGTCAGCCGCCAGAGATCGGGAACGAGCGCCGCGACGCAGGCCGCGGTGATCGCGGCGGTGATCGGCAGATTGGCCCAGGATGCCTTGAGGAGCGAGCCGAAGAGCCAGAACACGATGGCCTGCAGCACCTCGGGCGCGGCGAGGTACTGCACCAGCGACTGCAGCGACTGGAACAGGAAGAGCGTCGCGATGCCGGCCAGCACCATCACCTCGGGCGACATGCCGCGGATCGAGGCGAAGCCGTAGACCAGCCCCACCGCGGCGGCCGAGGCCGCGAAGGCGGCGATCGGCACGGTGAGCCAGGGCAGCCAGGGCAGTGTTGCGCCCGTCAGGATCACCGCCGCGGCGCCGAACCCCGCCGCCGCCGAGAAGCCGAGCGTGTAGGGGCTCGCCAGCGGATTGCCGAGGATCGTCTGCATCGCCACGCCGGCGATCGCGAGCGCTGCGCCCACGAGCGCGGCCATCAGCGTCATCGGCAGGCGGATCTGCCAGACGATGACGGCGGTCGTCGGATCGGCCGCCGAGGGGGTGGCGAGCGCCCGCAGCACCGCGCCGAGATCGAGGAAGGCAGGCCCGGTCAGCAGGTCGGCCACCACTGAGGCACACAGCACCCCGGCCCCAGCGACGAGACAGGAAAGGCGCTGCGCGATCAGCCGGCGATAGGTGGGGGCGGCCGACACCGCCCCCTCGATCCCGCTCACGGG